>JAUNVX010000177.1 GCA_030540615.1 Psychrobacter sp.
CCACGGTAATGGTAGTCAATCTGCTGATTGGTCTTGGGAAGCTTGGGGCGCGTGTCTTCAGGCAATAGCGCTAAGAGAATCTCGGTGGCTTTGCCGCCTGTGGTAAATAGGGTCTGAACGTTGGGGACTTGTGGCAAGATATCATCAAAATCGACGGTTTCGACTATGGTTAAATGCTTGTCCGAGGCGTTGCCTTGCTCGCGAATGGCGCGGCGGACGGTGGGACAAGAGGCAATGCCGCGCTCGCTCATAAAGGTCTTGATACGCTCGGCGTCAAAGCCTTTGAGGTAGCCTGTCTCGTCGCTGCTGCGAAAGTAGTCGGCGTCATCAAAGAACACTCGGCCATAGATGCGCCACATGTCATTGCTATAGTTGGGATAATGAAAGGCCATGCCCCATTTGTCAGGGGTGGGCGGCATAGACCCCATCATCATCACTGTGGCATGCGGCGGCAAAAAAGGCGGGAATGGATGCGACTCTATCGGCGGCGATACCGACTCGTCTAAGTCGTGTGGGAAGATGTCGTCTGAAAAATAGCCATTGGTTTGATAACTGTGCGTCACGGTCAGTCTCTTAAAAGCAGGTTAGGATAAATGGGGTGGAAAAGCTCGTTAATGGGACATCAGCTATATTGCGTCTATCGTCCATATTATTGAAAACAGGGTCACGGTTATTGGCTCACGGACTAGGCCATAACTTACTATAACTTAAGCTATACCTTAGCAATAGCCGCGCTCGCTAGAAATAACAGTTGTGTTAAAAATCATACCCAATTTATCGCCTTAGGCCTGCGGAAACTGCCATAAAAGCCTAAGATTTTGTTATCATAATGCCCATGAACCCTCCCCTCCCCACTTTGATAATCTGACAGTGAGAGCCCCATGATTGATTTGAAAGTAACGGTCATTGACCATCCTTTGGTGCGCCATAAACTCAGCCTAATGCGCGAAAAAGACTGTAGCACGTATAAGTTTCGCACGTTGACCAATGAGCTTGCGCGCTTGATGGCGTATGAGGCCAGCCGTGACTTTGAAATTGAGACGTTTCCGATGCAAGGCTGGTGCGGTGAAATCACGGGTGAGCAAATCGTCGGTAAGACGGTGACTGTGGTGCCTATCTTACGGGCGGGAATCGGCATGCTTGATGGGGTGCTCGACTTAATCCCAACCGCCAAAATATCGGTGGTGGGGCTGCAGCGCGATGAAGAGACTTTAGAGCCTGTGCCCTTCTTTGAAAAGCTGGTCAATGATGTGCACCGCCGTCCTGCCTTGATTATCGACCCGATGCTAGCAACGGGCGGCTCCATGGTGGCGACCATCGATATGCTAAAAAAACACGGCTGCAAAAGTATCAAAGCTTTGGTGCTGGTGGCTGCGCCAGAAGGCGTGCGTTTGGTCAATAAGGCCCATCCTGACGTGACTATCTATACTGCGGCCCTCGACAGTCACCTCGATGAAAATGGCTATATCATTCCGGGACTGGGCGATGCAGGTGATAAAATTTTTGGGACTAAGCAGCATTAATGCTGCATTAATGGTGAGGGTTAACTTTTGCGACTATTTATTAACCTGTTATCTAATCACTGCTTCATTACCAATACACCAATTTATCTATCTGGCATTTATCCATTTTAAACAAGAAAACATGCCAGCTATTTGTTCAAAAGAAGATACGCAAGCAACGTCGTTAATAAAAAGGGACAACTAATGAATATATTAATCACCGGTGCCAGTGCAGGATTCGGCGAGGCATTAGCAAAAAGACTGGTTGAAAAAGGCCATCAGGTGATTGGCTGTGCCAGACGCGCTGAGAAACTAGAAGCCTTGGCTCAAGAGTTGGGGGAACGCTTCACGCCTGTCGTCATGGACGTTAGTGATACCGAGTCTATCGCTAGCGCCCTTGCTAAACTTCCTGATGACTGTCGCCAGATTGATGTGCTGGTGAATAATGCTGGCCTTGCTTTGGGAACAGAACCTGCCCACCAAGCCAGCTTAGAGGACTGGATGCGAATGGTCGATACCAATATCAAGGGGCTAATGGCGCTAACCCATGCGGTGCTGCCTGAGATGGTCAAGCGTAATAGCGGTTATGTGATTAATATTGGCTCTATTGCAGGCACTTGGCCTTATTATGGGGGCAATGTTTATGGCGCGACCAAGGCCTTTGTGAAGCAGTTCAGCTTAAACTTGCGCGCGGATTTGCTCGGTACTAAAGTGCGGGTGACCAACCTTGAGCCGGGTAATGTCGGCGGTACAGAGTTTTCAAACGTGCGCTACCATGGCGATGATGAAAAAGCGGCTCAAGTCTATGAGGGCTTTAAGACCATGGGTCCTGAGGATATCGCTGATATTTTGGTTTGGCTGATTGAATCGCCTGCGCATGTGAACGTCAATCGCTTAGAGGTGATGCCTGTGGCTCAGACTTATAATGGGTTGACTATTGCAAAGGACTGATGGGATTAACGTGGGAATAATGACAGCTTAGCGAAGCTCGTAATGGCGTAAGATAACTGATTGAGCAGAATCGTCTAACGCTGTCTTGTTATTTAACATTGTCTCATTATCTAACGTTGCCTTATTATCTGATGAATGAGTATTGGCGGCTATCTCTTGCTCATTCACCAACCTTAGATTATCAAACTCTAAAACCATCACTTCACTGCGCCAACGCTCACTCGTCCGCTTGTTATGGCGAACGGCAAATCCAACGACCTTTGAGCTTTTGACGGTTATCTGATTGATTATGGCATTATTAGCATTAGGGGTAGAGCTATTGGATATAGACTTATTAGATACATAGCTTTTAGGTGAAGAGTTGTTAGATAAGACAGTCGTGTCGGCCCAAGCTTTAAAAGGGTTTAATGTCGTGACCAATAGCTTGTCTTGGCGGGCCTGATTGGGCAATTTACCGCCAACAAATAGCGTTTGCTCAAGGGGCAAATACTGAGCATGGCGTTTTAACTCATGCTTTAATAGCTCAGGCATGCCTGAATTAAAATTGTCTTCGCTTTGTTGGTAGAACGCTGCAAAGCTTCGCTGAATATAGCGACCAAATACAGTGAAATTTACCCACTCTTGATAGATGTCATCGTTGATTAATAGCTGCCAAAATGGAGATAAATCTGGCGCAACCTGTCTCTTTATTATCGCTGTCATTAACTCGCTAGGCGTGGTAAAAACGAGTGTGCTATGCGGCTTGTTAAGGTGGCTAGTGCTATTAAAGTGATGCGGGCTATCAAGGTGGCTGAGTCTATCAAGGCTAGTAGAATCTATAAGGGTTTGACTATCAACACTGGGCCAGTGCAGCGGATACAAGCTGTCATCGAGACTCGGCAATGTGGGCCTATCAGGCGGACTTGGCTTGGGCGAGTTTGGGGTATCAGCAGGCTTTAACAGCCGCTTGAATAGTTTTATCATAGCGTTATTTTAACAGAATCGCGGTCTTCATATGACCCAGCTAATGGGTAATCTTTATTATTAATGAGTGACAAATTTGTACTTTAAATACTCAGTAATCTTCGGTTATGTTAGATTAATGGGATGTTAGATGGTTAGTCACCTTTAGCTTAAATGCTGGCTACTTTATCACCCCCTTATCTAAGATAAATCCTATGCTGACCTCACTTATCCCCAAGCCCTACCGTACTGCAATCCAGTATGTTGACATCCCTAATAGTGAAGATAAGCCGCTGCCAGTGACGGTCATTGGGCAAGGCCCGCCCGTCATGATGCTGCACGCTTATGGCATGGATGCTCGAGAGTTTTTGCCTTTCGTATTGCCGTTAACGGCTAGCTATCAGTTTTATTTGCCGCATTTTCGTGGCTTTGGACTGGCAAAAGCTATTGAGCTGACCCAGTTCGACTTTGTTCGCCAATATGCCGATGATATCCATGCGGTCATTGAGCAAATCTGTGAGTGGCGGCGCATAGCTTCGCTGCCTGTCGCTGCCATCTCCATGGGGGCGCAGGTTATGTGGGCGTATTTTGATAAATATGGTCAAGATAGAGTCAGCCGCTATCTGAATATCGACCAGACCCCTACCGTGCATAATCAACCAAGCTGGCAAGGCGGGCTGTTTGGTGCGCGCCAAAGTGAAGTGTTTGATACCTTTGCAAAACTGTTAAGCGATGGCCTAGCTTACGAGCGCTTTGATAGCTTTACTCATCTGCCACACGCCTTAAAGCGTCGTACCAAAGACACTGAGCGAATGTTTTCGCTGTTATCCGCCAGTCGCCCGCGCTCGCAAGCCCTCATCAAAGTGCTGACCCATCAAACCGACCATCAGTTGGTATTTTTGAATCATCAGACTTGGAAGCATAAGATGCGCTACCTGCAAGCGTATCTAGCGCTGCCTTATGACTTTCGGCACGTAGCAGAGCAACTCACTGTTCCTGTAGTTAACCTTATTGGCGGTCAATCTCAGCTTTATGACCCTGAGTATCAGCGCAAGGTGACGCAGATGCTGCCTCATGCGACTGAGATAGTTCTGCCAAACTCGGGACATGCGGTGCCGCTTGATGAGCCTGTGAAATTTTATCAAGTGTTAAAGAGATTCTTAGAAAAGAGTATCTAACTCGAGAAATTGGGTAATTAATTTTTAAACGACTGTTTTGTGACGGATGATAGCTAGCCATCACTTAGCGCTTGGATTAATTCAAACCGTGGTACTTGTTGACCATCGACAATCACCTTCTCATTAAACATCTCTATGGGTCGCACCCAAACGCTATAATCGCCGTAAAGACAGCGATAAACCACTAGCGTCTCTTCCGTTTCTGAGTGCTTAGCGGTATGAAGCACTTGATAAAGACTGTCTTTGTAATGGCGGTAGATACCTTGGGGGACTGGGGTCTGAATAGCGTGTGTCATAGCAATAGACTTATAATAGTTAGAAATCAATAGGAAAATAACTTAAGCATAGCGGGTTAATTTGTCTTCAAGTTTGGCTTTGGCCTCTGGCCATTCGTCAGCGCTCATACTGTACATCACGGTATCAGCGATGACGCCATTGCGGCGCACTCGATTGCCCCGAATCACCCCCTCCTTTTTGGCCCCCAAACGCTCAATGGCTTGTTGCGATTGAATGTTGTCGATATCAGTACGCCAGCCCACGATTTGGTAGCCTAGCGTTTCAAACGCATGAGTCAACAGCATTAGCTTGCAAGCGGTATTGACGTGCGTTCGCCAATAAGACTTAGCGTACCACGTATAGCCAATCTCTAAGCGTTTGGCGTTGGGCAAAATGTCATGATAGCTGGTAGAGCCAATGACCTCTCCTGTCGCCTCATCAATGACGGCAAA
>JAUNVX010000178.1 GCA_030540615.1 Psychrobacter sp.
CAGAGAATATGAACATATTGGCTAGAAACTCTCATAGAATTAGGCAAAGATTGGCATGAATATAGTCATTTTTAGTCCATTAACCTTTAGTTTCGGTAATTGCGAAAATGCTTTAAGTATACATAAGGCAGATTTAGGTGTGATTAAGCGCCTGCTTATGGGATAAATTTTTAACCATGCTTTTATTAATCTTTAGCCCCTATTATTTAATCTGAAACCTAAACCGATACCTAAGCCGATTCGTTTATCTTACGCCTTGATGGCGCTACTCTTATACTATTAAATGATGTTTTTTATGAGTGATTCAGATTCCGCCCCAATGTTAACGTCGCCGCGCTCGCAGCATGAGATTCGTGAGCACAATGAGCGCTGTATTTTGGCAGCCGCTGAGATTGAATTCGTGCGTCAAGGGTACCGTGGAGCGACGATGCAAGCTATTGCTGATAGGGCAGGGCTACCCAAAGCCAACGTGCATTACTATTTTCAAAGTAAAAAAAACTTATATCAAGCGCTGCTCACCACCATTATTGCGGAATGGAACGAAGGGCTGGTGGATATGACGCTCGATAGTGACCCTAAAGTGGTGATAGAGCAGTTCGTTCGCACTAAGCTAGCACAAGCTTTTGCTCATCCCAATCGGCATAAGTTGTTTGCCCTTGAGGTGATTAATGGCGCGCCATATCTGCATGATTTTATGGCCAGTACTATGAAAGATTGGGCACTCAATAAAGTTGAGGTTATGAAGTTGTGGCATGAGCAGGGCCGAATTTCGATTGACGACCCTTTGCAGCTGCTTATTTTAATTTGGGCAACCACTCAGCGCTATGCAGAGTTTGAGCGCGAGATAACGGGCCTACTCGGTAAAGAGACGTATGATGAGCAAGATGAGGGGCGAGCGGCCAAATTTTTGGTGCCATTCATCTTGCGCGGCTGCGGACTGCAATAAGCAATTGAAGCTAGGACAGTCCGATGTCTAAACCAGTCCAATGATAGATAAAATCGGTCAACGTTAGCTTGCTAATATAATTAACGAGAGGCTATTGGTTAGATTACCAAAGCGTAAGTAGGTTACCAACGCGGTCCCCAAGGCCCACCGATGCCAAATCGACCATAGCCCCAAGGATAGGGAGAAGCCAAATAGTCCATATCCCTCTGACGCAGGTAATAGTAGCGGCCTTGCGAGTATGCCTCTTCTAACTTCTCAATACCTTCTAAAGGGCAAACCGGTTGCCAGTCATAACCTTCTCGGCCAAGCTTATACGCGGTCAGCTCGGTGCAATAGCTTTTTAACCCTTTTTGGCGACCCGCTTCCCATTGCTGGCGAGCGGGGCTAGCAGGTGTGAGATTCGGACAAGCGGCAGTGTACTGACCAAAATAGGCCCCAGAACGTCCGACCATGCCATCACGTTGACCAATATCAGTCCAGTTGCCTTGTTGGCACTGCTCAGTGGTGATTTTAGGCGTCGTGGCGCAGCCGCTTAATGTCAACGCTGTCAATGTCATTACTGATAGAGCACTGATGCTCAAAAGCCCTTTTAAATGAGTTTGGGTGCGTAACATATCATCTCTCAAAAGCCATATGGATAACGGCCAGTATAGCAAGTTGCTAACGCCTTTCACTAGCGCTCTTAAGTAACCGAATTGTCACTTTTAATCAGCTAATGTTGAAAGGAGGCATATCGGATTAAGTGATAATAAAGCGTTAATTCATTACAAAGTTTATCATTAATATTAATATTTTCTTCATGATAATAGCTTAATCAATAACCTGATGTGTCTGCTATAATCAATTATATAAACTAAGGATAATAGTAAGGATATAATAATCACTACTAGCCTTATCACCAGCATTATGACCAAATGAGGATGATAATTATGAAGACCGTATTAATTGCAAATCAAAAAGGCGGCTGCGGCAAATCCTCTATTGCTATTACTTTAGCGGCAGCTTTGGCCAATCAAGGTCAGACGGTGGCATTGGCCGATGCTGACCCCCAAAAGTCTAGCTTGGCTTGGCTTAAGCTACGACCCGACACTGCAGCGCCTATCATTGGTGTGGATTGGCATGAGCAAGATGATATTGGCGATTTGCCCAAAAAAGTCGCCAAAAAGCTGGGTAAAAAAGACTGGTTAATCATCGATGCACCAGGCTCAATATCTGCTGAGCGTGCCCAGTCTCTTATTAGTGAGGCTCAGGCTATTTTGATTCCGGTCCTACCGTCCATGTTTGATGCTGAGAGTACCAAGCGTTTTTTAAAGTCTATCCAAGATATCAAGCGTATCCGTAAAGGCAAGATAGAGATTTATCTATTGGCCAACCGTGTTCGAGCGCAAAATGGCACCAGTCAAAACCTTAAGCATTTCTTTGATAATATTGGTCAGCAGCCCCTAGCTTGGTTGACGGAGCGCAGCATGTACCCGCAGTTGGCTGAACAAGGGCTAGCTGTGTTTGACAAAACCCAAAAGCCTTATCGTGATGTTCAGCTTCAATGGCAGCCTGTGCTCGATACGTTGATGCCAAAGGTAGCCAGTCAATACGAAGAGACCCTCAAAGACGCTAGCCTTCCGCCTTCATTGGCTAGGCTCTCGGGGCAGGCATCAAGCTTAGTAAGTGCTGCTAATCCCCCTAATCCCTCTAGAGCGCGCGCTACTCAAGCCGTTAAAGATAGTGTCAGTGGGTCTAAAGCTAATCAAGCATTAACAGAAGATGGCAGAGCTGATAAGAGATTGGATAATAAGCGCGCTCATGTTAAAAATACTAGAAGCGGCAATGATACCAAAAGTGCCATTACTCTGAGTGCGGAGCCAGAAGCCAAGAAAAAATCAGGCCGCAAAAAAACCTCAACTTGGTATGAATAGGCCGTCCTAATTCTATTCGCTCGTGCTATCATCAGCGTTTTTAAAAGGTGGATGGGGCGGAGCAAATATGGGTATTTGGATAGCAGTGGCGATTGTCTTGTTCGTTTTGGGCAGTATGATGGCCCTTAAGCCTAGCGGTATCGATATCAGGCTCGACACCCTACGCATGACGGCACGAAAGCTTGGGCTCAATCCCAAATTGATTGCCTGTCCTGACTGGATAGCGGGTAAAGACGGTGAATTTGGCCGAGGTATGATTGGTCAATATGGCTTAGTTTTGGATGATGTTAAGTTGCCCCTTAGCCGATATCAAGTCATCGATGGTCAGTGGCGACCGGTAGTATCGTCTAACCTTGACAGCTTTGATCAATCAGCAAAATTCCTACTGGACAAAGTCCCTCTTGAGCTGCCCTCTAGTATCGCCCCCCATGTCAAAGCGCTAGCGACTCAGGCCAATAGTATCGTGCTCTATTGGGAGGACATCGCTTACGTGCGCCCAGTCAGTAACCCAAACTATGATAAAGCAGCCATTGAGCCTGACTTATTACATCTCAAATCGCAGCTAGCACTGTGGGCCAAGCAATTACAAAAGCCAATCAGTCATCCTAATGAATGATATTAGACGCCTTTAGTTTTATCCAATAGATTGCAATATTAGCCGTTCAGTTTGAGCTTTAGATATAAATAGTATATCTTAAGACGATATGGCATGTATCATTATAAGAGATTTATCCTAGCTGTTATCAGGTGTTGAAATGTTGGCCTCTTGATTTTTGCAGTTGACAGCCCAAGTGTTAGCAGTGTAACGTCATTACCCATTGTCTTAAATATTTGTTCCTACTATTTATTAGTCCTTATTATTCCAACAAATTGAACTTCACGGTGTCGTCTTTTATGGCCAAAACCCCAAGAAAGCAAGCTGCAAAACCTACTGCGAACACCAAAGGTAAATCTTTGGTCATCGTAGAATCACCCGCCAAAGCCAAAACCATCAATAAATATCTGGGTGACGACTTTGTCGTTAGATCAAGTATCGGTCATGTTCGTGACCTTCCTGTCGGTGGTGCTAATAAAGCCAAAACCACTGCTAAGGTAGAAGAGACTCTATCCAAAGAAGAAAAGGCCCAACAAGCATTGGTTCGCCGAATGGGCGTAGATCCTGAGCATGGCTGGAAAGCGGTTTACGAAGTACTGCCGAATAAGACTAAGGTCATCAAAGAGCTCAAGGCACTGGCCAAAGATGCGGATAAGATATATCTGGCAACGGATATGGACAGAGAAGGTGAGGCCATCGCGTGGCATCTACGTGAAGTAATAGGGGGCGATGACAGCAAATATCAGCGAGTGGTGTTCAATGAAATCACCAAGTCGGCTATCCAAAATGCCTTCAAACAGCCCGGTAAGCTCGATATAGACCGCGTCAATGCTCAGCAAGCTCGGCGGTTTTTGGACCGCGTAGTGGGCTTTATGGTATCGCCGCTGTTGTGGCAAAAAATCGCCCGTGGTCTCTCAGCGGGCAGGGTTCAATCAGTGGCGACTCGATTGGTGGTAGAGCGAGAGCGAGAGATTCGCGCTTTTATCCCTGAAGAATACTGGCAAATCCATGCTGACACTCATGCCGCTTCTAACAAGGTAGCTGCCAATGGCGAAGCCAATATACGCCTAGAGGCAGTAAAACAATCAGGCAATGTGCTTAAGCTGGTCAATAAAGAGCAGACCGATAAGATACTTGAAGTAATCAAAGCCAACGATTTCGTGGTTAAAGACCGTGAAGAAAAGCCCACTCAGTCGCGCCCAAGTGCCCCGTTTATTACCTCGACTTTGCAGCAAGCGGCCAGTACGAGATTGGGATTTTCGGTGAAAAAGACCATGATTATGGCTCAGCGCCTTTATGAAGCTGGTTATATCACCTATATGCGAACGGACTCTACCTTTTTATCAGGGGACGCATTAACGGCTGCTCGTGGGTATATTGAAGACACCTTTGGGGCTAAGTATGTGCCAGAAAAGCCTAACTTCTATGGCAACAAGCAAAGCGCTCAAGAAGCCCACGAAGCCATTCGTCCCTCTAATGTTCAGATAAAATCTACTCAAATTAAGGGCGTTGACCGGGATGCTATTCGGCTTTATGAGCTTATTTGGCGGCAGTTTGTGGCCTGCCAGATGTTGCCAGCGAAATATCTATCGGTGACCTTGCTCGTTGAAGCAGGAAATGTGGAGCTTAAAGCTCGTGGCCGTACCATGACCTTTGATGGTTTCACCAAAGTAATGTCACCAACCAAAGACGACGATACCTTGCTGCCTGATGTCAAAAAGGGTGAGAAGCTGGTCTTAGATAAGCTTGACCCAAGTCAGCACTTTACCAAGCCGCCAGCACGCTATACCGAAGCCAGTCTGGTCAAAGAGCTTGAGAAAAAAGGCATTGGCCGTCCAT
>JAUNVX010000179.1 GCA_030540615.1 Psychrobacter sp.
CATGCAAACTAAAGAACATTTACGTTCCTTAATCAGCTTTAATGGTTAACTTGAGCCTATTTAGTTTAACCTTAGCCTTAACTGAATCCCTAGCTTCACCCCCAAATCCTCTTAATAATAACCTTATTATAATCAAGGATATAAACAATAGATTGAGAATATTTTATTCTCTCACTGACCACTGTAAAACTGGAATATGGCTAATAATCTTTATAAATGCGCCAAAATAGCGCTCAAAGCCGATAAACAGACATATGGACAGACAGGCTGCCTTCAAGGAGCGTCATAGATTTGCTAAAGTAGTCTTATTAACGGTTGAGAATGATTGTCTTAGCTATCTTGGTTAATAAGTGTTGACTAAACTACAACGTTAGTCTTATGTCTTGTTAACCCAATAGTCTTTAGATGATATAAATTTGATGATATAGTTAAATGATAGGTTGATTGCTAACTTTAAGCTGATTATTGCCTTGAACTAAGTAATCAACTTGCATCAGTTTTTAGCTCATCAACAGGTTAGGACGACTTGTCTTAATTTTAATAACTTTAAACATAGGAATAAGAACCATGGCACAAACCAAATACGATATCGTCATCGATAATAAAGATGACGCCGAAAAGTTCTCTGAAAAGACCAGCGGTGTTCAAGGCGTTAAATGGGTCAATGTCAACGTTGGCAACTGCGTTGTTGTGACTCATGGCGATGACTTTGACGAAGAAGCGTTCAAAGCCGCTGCGGGTATCTAAACAGCCATCTGGTCAGGTAACCAGCCTGATTGATTTAAGTTTTATCTTATTATAGTTACGACAAAAGCCACTGACTCAGTGGCTTTTTTAATGGGTAATAATCTTTATTTAGGCTGTAATGTTACAATCCAAATTTCGCTTCGGGTGCCGAGTCTAAAGGGTACACTGCCGATACCGAAGCCTGACGATACCAAAAATTCAGTGCCATTCACTTGCTTGCTGCCGTAGTTCAACGGTAAGAACCCATCCATTAATATCGTTAATGGGAATATCTGACCGCCATGCGTATGACCGGATAAATGCAAGTCTATAGGTAGTGCACTAATCTCATCTATTTTGGAGGGCCGGTGCTCTAAGAATATGATGGGCTTATCACTATCAACTTGGGTGAGCAGCTGCTGGGCGGTGAGCCGACTTGTATCCAAATCATCTGAGCGGCCCACTAGCCACACAGCATTATCAAGCAATACCGACTGATTGTCCAACACAGTAATGCCTGCGCCTTTCACCGCCTCCGCAATAGCAGCCTCATACCCTAAGTAATCATGATTGCCCAGCACCGCATAAACACCCAGCGGGGCTTTAAGCTTGCTCAGGTGCGACCTCATATCGGTTTTATCATAATAGATGGTTGTGTCATCCATGATATCTCCAGCCAACACTACCACATCAGCTTGAGAGTCATCCACCAATGCTACCAAATTATCAATCTGCCTATTGCCAAACCACTTTCCTAGGTGGGTGTCAGACACCAAGGCAATGGTTAGAGGCTGCGCGAGCGGCTTGTCAGTGACGACCGTCAAGCGTTTGACGACAGGGGAGTAGCTGTTAAAGACTGCCAAGCTAACAATACCTAAATAGATAATAAGGCCAAGATGGCGCGCAAACTTTATCGCGGATACCTTAAATTGACGCTTCAAAATCTTTTGACTAATCATCAGCAGGGTCAGCGTTATCACGGCCGCATAAATCATGAAGCCCTGTAAAATACTAAAAATCAGATAAATGCGAAAACGCTCACGCCAAAATTCACTAAGACCATAAATAAGAAAGGCGTTACTGATAATAAAAACCAAAGTTATCAGCAGCATTTTACGAGTCAACCTGTTAGGCCGAATGTAGCTCCATAAGATACCTGTGGTCGATAATGCTAGCAATTGGGTAAGAAGTATAAATAACCACATATGATTGTCTAAAGCCAGTCTACCAAGTTGAGGGGTCATCTTAGCTAAGCAGCTTTGACTTAGATACTAATGGATTTATTTTTCATGACTTTTTCATGGCAATTACACACAAATATAAGCTGTCTGCTGTAGATTACACTGAGCAGCTTTAAGCCTTAGAGATAGTCATCAGGTTATTATGCCATCAGCTAAATACTAAGAGTTTTATCTTGATACTGCCGCCTGACCGAATTTTGCTTAATAAAGACTAAAGTGACTCACTTATTAAAGTCTTATTAAAGTCATCTCCTACGTTTCACGTGAAACTTTTAAACCCTAGGTTAACTTATGAATAGGAATCTAGTTTATCTAGCACTAATGACGACGTTATTATTGACAATTTGGTCTTGGTCATCAGCTGGTCAGCACTCTGCTAGCAAAGGGGTGTTTCTGCAAGAGATACTGGGTAAGCTATCTCACACTACCCTCGCCACTCATGACTCTGAGCCTGAGCCTGCTTTAGTGGCTTCTGCTCGCCAGCAAATCGGTGTGACGGTACGTTATGACCCTGCCTATAGTAAGCTTAGCTTTCCAAATGGAGATGTGCCGATAGATAGAGGGGTTTGCACAGATGTGGTCGTGAGAGCTTACCGTAGTCTAGGACTTGACTTACAAGCCTTGGTAAATGCCGATATGAAAAAAGCATGGGACGAGTATCCAAAGATTTGGGACTTATCTCAACCTGACTCTAATATTGACCACCGCCGCGTGCCTAATCTGCAAACCTTTTTTGCCCGTCATGATGCCAAGCTGCCGATTAGCGATAAAGGCTCAGACTATTTGGCAGGTGATTTGGTCACATGGAAAGTCTTAGGGCGACCGCACATTGGTATCGTCTCCAATCGCCGCTTGGCGAATGACACGCCGCTCATTATTCATAATATTGGCCGAGGCACTGAAGAGAGTGATATTCTATTTGAGTATCCTATTTCAGGGCACTACCGCTATCATCCTAACGGCAAATAATTTAACTGTTTACCTCCTTAAGCTTATAACAAAGTAGGCCTTTGGTTTACTTATGCCAGTGATTGACTCTATTTAACGCTTAGCCGGATTTATACGGCAAGCGCCATCTTGACAAGCTTCGGCCACCGTATCCCTATAGATTGTTTTGGTTACCCAATTAGGGATTCGGTAACGGTTGCGGGCTATAAATGGATAAGCAAAATCTCCAAGCTGCTTGACGATTGGCAGGTAAAGCGCGTTGGCCCAAGGCACGCCGCCGGTTTTATACAACAGCCTGACCGCGTCCATATGAGTGTGCCAACCACCGTCACTATCTTTGACGCAAAGATAAGTCATGGCATCCACTCGGCTAAATCCAGCCGCATTTAATTCCTCAATACCCTCATCCACTGGCATTAATTGAATACCGTTAGGATTACGCGATTGCATATTGTGCCCTTCGGTACGGCAAATCACGCAGGCATCGTCGAAGTACATGATGATGGGCTTAGTAAGGTTGTCAGTTGCTTGGCTTGGCTTATTCATTCCCTATCTCCGTTTGGTTTAATTATGAGTATTCATGATGGCCTGTAGCGTTGGCTGGCAAGCATTACCAGTTAATGAGCACTTCTAGATAGACGTTTGTCGACGTAGGTTAATAGTGGTTGGCACGACAGGCTGCTGTGTCCATTGAGGGGCAGCGGCATCTAAGCGCTTGGCAAGCATTGGCAGATGATTGGTCGGGACAGCAGGGAACAGATGATGCTCAATATGATAAAGCAAATTGAAGGTCAATAAGTTAATCAGCGGATGACGCTCACTGCGAGCATAGACAATCTCATCACAGCCATGATGCACGCTCCAAACCGCAAAGAAGCCAACCAACATATTAGCCATCATCATCACTATCACATGGTAGACCAATACCGGATGCATGGTGATAAAGGCAGTGGCAATCACTGTGAGTATAATGAGCATATCGATGGCAACCAAGACGCGATTGCGGCGACTGCCATTAGTAAGGCCAAACCACTGAATGACTATAGAGAAAAACCCGCCTCCCAAAATAGCCTGATACCAAGGCAAGCGTGCCCAATTGCCCTCGACATCGCTCTCGCCAAGAGGGTCGCGGTGATGGTTGAGATGGGTATGGCGAATGGCATGGGTACTACATAACATGGTGGCACTTAGAGCAAATAGCATCATCTCAGTGGCAACTTTACTCACGCCTAGAGTACGATGATAGCAATCATGCGCTTGCCGTAACGCTGCCATAAAAAAGAAGAAGGACGCCCCTAAAGCTATGAGCCACCAACCTTGATAAGCCGCAAATCCTGATAATATTAAGAAAGGCAATGACAGCAATACGTTATAAACTGTCTCAGCTTGATTAATATCTCTAAGGTCTTGCCACTGAATATTGGCTAAGGTCGGATGGCGCATGATGTTCTCCTTTTGGGACAATCAGCAGTTATCTTGTCTTATACAATCCCTGCTAGCGATGGGTAAAATCATTTAAATGCTGTTTTAATTGCTATTAGGGTTTCACGTGAAACGTATCGTTACTGGCCAACTTGTCAAACCTTACAAAGTCATCAAACCCTAAAGGCTCATGCCCTAATAACTCAGTCAATATTTGGTGAGTCGCCACTGACCCTTGCTCCAACAACACCAAACTGTCAGGCCCAATCATGCCATTGCTAAATGGCTTTATTAGTCGGACGCCTGCTTTGGACAATCCATCAGCGATAGTGATAATCTTTGGCACCGATAGCCCATGAATATCCCTGCGCATCATGGTGAGATATTCGGCTAAAGTTCCTATTTGAGCGCCTGTGAAATTAATAATATTGGGCAAAATTGCTGTGTTAATTGAGTGGCTAATTTGAATGTCAGCTTGAGTCTGAACTTGATTAAAACTGCGTGTGGCCAGAGCAACCAATCCTTGCGCGACATCATTAACATGAACGGGTTGAATCTGATAGTGACCGCCATTAGGCAAGGCCAATAGGGACAGTCTCGCCAGCTTGATAAACATCTCACAGCTCACGCCTCCTGGGCCAAATACCAACGAGGGCCTGACAATGGTCACCTCAAAATTGTCATCTGATTGCGCCAATAATTCGTCATCACCTCGACCCTTGCTAGCGGCAAAGGCTACTGAATGATTGGCATTGGCCCCTAATGCAGATAGGTTAATCCAACGCTTGACGCCACTTTGCTTGGCCATTGAGGCCATCTGCACGGGAGTATGACGATGCACTTGTTCCAAAATCGTATCATAGTTGCTCATTACTCCCACCATATTCACCACCACATCGACCTGCTGAAATTGCTGATGGATGTCTCGCCAATTGGGCCGAATGAAGTT
>JAUNVX010000180.1:0-2753 GCA_030540615.1 Psychrobacter sp.
AAGTAATTAAGTTAGATTAATTAAGTTAAAGCCCTAGTACTACTAAAATAGCCTAAGCAGAAGCAACTGAATTTATATGACTATAACACCTTACTCGTCCAAAGCTCCTTTCACTGCTCAGCAGATACTTACTGGGACGACTTGGCACGTTCGCAGGCAGCCAAGCCAGCATAAATTTAGCTACCCGTACCGCTATTGGGGGCTCAATCTCACGGCTTTGAGGGCAGGTAACCAGTTGCCGAACTTAGGCAGGATTTTTAGTGCCAAGCATCAAGGGGCTAAAAAGACCATATTGCAACAGATTTGTTTTGATGACTATCTTAGTAGCGTTGAGCTGAGCGAAGACGACACACCCTTGCCATCAGCTATATCTAAACCTTCAATGCAATCAAAGCTTGATGGATCAGTTCAAGCCTTACTACATAGATTGAATACTCAATTTGAAGCGCTGACAGGCAGTCAACCTGAGGGTGAAATCTTAGCGCTGGTGGTGGGGCGCAATTTGGGTATGTATTTTAGCCCGGTCAACTTTTATATTGGCTTTGATACTCAGCAAAGCCCAAGTCATCTATTGGCAGAAGTGTCAAATACACCTTGGGATAAGCGTCATTATTATGGCTTCTTATTAGCAGGCGCGAGCAGTAGTGTCAGTCATGCCAAAGACTTTCATGTCTCACCATTTAACCCTATTGATCAGCACTATCGCTGGCAAGTCGACATTACTTCAGCCAAACCAAATACTCAGTCTCAATCAAACTTTGACTTAGAGCCAAGCTGTCACTCAGAGACTAACGGTTCTATATCAGATAGCAAACCGTATCAAGGGCAATGTTTGGACATTAGCATTGCTATTCATGTGAGTGATGAGCGCGGAGAGGTATTTGCAGCAGGGATTAAAATGAATGGCACGCCGATGAGTCAGTCAGCCATCAAGCAGACTTTACGTGCCAATCCCATCATGAGCATTACGTCGATGGCGCAGATATATTGGCATGCCCTTAAGCTATTTGCTATCAAACGCGTTCCCTATATTCATTACGATGAAACCCTTAGAGACAGCAAACAAAGCCCTACTTCATTGGCCCAAAAGCTAAAAAAATCAGCTTTTAATAAAAAATCAGCTTTCAAGCATCATAAATAAACTTGGCCCCACCTTATTTTGGTTATTGCCTCTTGTCTCTTTAAAGCAATCAGGTCACTCCTTTATAAGTCAGTTAAGTCATAAGGACCGCCCATGTCGCCATCTTCTCAAAACGCTCAAAACGCACAATTGCTTGCAATAGATAATCAAGCAGTACCAATCGCCCCTACGAATCGCCGTGACCAAACGCCGCTGCAAAGGGCCGCCAATAAGGTTAGCCAATCAATCAGCGACAGTCGTCTATTAAAGCCCCTCGACCTTGGTATCAATAAAGCGGCGCGAGAAGTGGTTAGAAAGGCAGTAACTAAATTACAATTTGGCCGTTTGACTATTATCGAGGACTTCGCCAAAAAGCCTAGTACCCATACCTTTGGCAGGCAAGACATGCCAAGTTTTAAGCCATTGTCGACCGATTCATCGTCAGCCGATCCATTATTAAAGACGAGCAATCAAATCCATGATAGCTCACTCGTGGGCCAACATCCTCTCGCCGTGACCATGACGGTCCATGATATCAGCGTCTATCGTCAGCTGCTATTTGGGGGGTCAATCGCCCTAGCGGACAGCTACATCAATGGGCAATGGGATACTGAGGATTTGACAGGATTGATTCGGCTGGCATCTCGCAATCTTAAGGTGCTTGATAAGCTGGAGGGCCGATTTGCAGGGATGAATAAAGCGATAGAGCGTACCAAGCACCGCTTGCGTAGTAATGATAAGGTCACTGCCAAGTCCAATATCTTGGCGCATTATGACCTTGGCAATGCCATGTACGAGCAGTTTTTGGACCCCAGTATGATGTATTCATCTGCTGTCTATCCTAATCCAGAGAGCACTCTAACCGAGGCGCAGCAGTACAAGCTCAAGCTTATCTGTGAGCAGTTGGCCCTGACCTCGCAAGACCAAGTGGTGGAGATTGGCACAGGTTGGGGCGGCTTTGCTATTTATGCCGCTCGTCACTATGGCTGTCATGTCACTACCACCACCATCTCTGATGCGCAATTTGCTGAGGCCAAGAGCCGCATTCATGCAGCGGGCCTTGATGACCAAATTACCCTACTCAAAAAGGACTACCGTGAGCTTGAGGGGCAGTTTGATAAGTTGGTGAGTATCGAGATGATTGAGGCGGTGGGTCATGAGTATCTGCCGCAGTTTTTTACCAAGTGCAATGATTTGCTCAAACCCACAGGAGCAATGGTGCTGCAAGCCATCACCTTTAACGATCAGGGTTATGAGGAGTATCTAAAGTCGGTGGACTTTATTCAAACGCATATCTTCCCTGGGGGCTGCCTATTATCAAACCAAGAGATAGTTAACCGCTTTACTGATCAAACGGACATGGTGGTCAAGCAGCTTATTGATTATGGCTATGACTATGCTCGGACACTTCATGATTGGCGTAAGGCGTTTTTTGCGCATAAAGATGCCATCAAAGCTCTAGGGTACGATGAGGCTTTTATGCGGCTGTGGCAGTTTTATTTCTGTTATTGTGAAGGCGGATTTTTGGAGCGTAGTATTGGCGTGGTACAAGTCACCGCGGTCAAACCAGATTACCGTTAGATGGTTATCTGTCTTATCATCGAAAGCGCGTTAGCTTAACTCAAGTTCTCTC
>JAUNVX010000180.1:2763-5256 GCA_030540615.1 Psychrobacter sp.
TGGACTTAAGCTAGCTTGACTATAAAAGGAATTTATCATGGGCTATGTTTGGACTTATTTAACCGCTATTGTGCTGTTCTTGGGCATCGATTCAGTGTGGCTTAAGACCATGACGGGTACTTTTTATGCGCCGCGAATAGGTCATCTGTTGGCTGATAAACCCAATATGGCAGCGGCAGGGGTGTTTTATTTATTTTATCTATTCGCCCTATGCGTCATTATCTTATACCCACAAATTAAGGCGGGAGCATCACTAGGTCATATCTTTATGCTTGGCGCTTTAATTGGCCTGATGGCATATGGCACCTATGATTTTACCTGTCTAGCGCTATTCAAAGACTATGATACCACGGCGGCTTTGGTTGACTTTGTTTGGGGCGGGGTATTAACGGGCACTATCAGTGTCGCTACGGCATGGCTGGCCACTCGGTTTGGCTGGTTGGCCTAAATGAGTTGGGCTAAGCAAGTCACTAGTCCCTATCTACCAGTGACTAGTCACTAACCAATGGCAAAATAAGTACGCGTGCTCAGCTTCACCCTAATTAAAGTAGCCTAGTATAGAGTCACTTGCATAAATTGATCGTGCATAAAGTCATGGTGCATAGAGACAGGATTAATAAGAAATGCTTAGCAAGAATTCGATACCAATTCGACACCAAGCTATAACTAGCCACACTACAAAAGTTCCGTTAAACTGTTGCTGCGTTAATGGTTAATTTACCTGCCAATTAAATTTGCCCCAATCACTGCCTTAAGGATTCCTATGTCTCAACGCAACACCTCATCGACTGCCAAAAAAGCGCCTCTTCAGCATGAGCTATACATGTCGATTCTCATGACGCCAGATATGGCCAATTTCATTGGAAACGTTCATGGGGGAGACTTGCTTAAGATGCTCGACCAAGTCGCATATGCTTGCGCCAGTCGTTATAGCGGCAATTATGTGGTGACCTTGTCAGTGGACCAAGTGATGTTCCGAGAGCCTATCTATGTAGGCGAGCTGGTCACCTTTGCAGCCAGTATCAACTACGTTGGCACCACTTCGATGGAAGTGGGAATCCGTGTTGAGTCTGAAAACGTGCAACAGCGAACCATTCGTCATACCAATAGCTGCTACTTTACCATGGTCGCTATCGATGAGAATGGCAAACCTACGCCGGTACCCTCTCTTGAGATTAAAACCCCGCAGCAGCAATGCCGATTTGACGCCGCTTTAGAGCGCAAAAAGTTGCGAATGCAGGAATCCAAGCGTCCCAGTTGCGATATCAGCGACTTCATCGGCGAGCTTGAAAGCAGCAATCACCATTAATCAATTGAGAATAGCAATCGTGAATAGCCATTGATAGTGGCAATTAGTGGCAATCGAGACAAATAATAAGCGATTTCTGCCATTACTCAGTCAATTGATTGTTGAAAAGTCCTGAATTATTAATCTATTCATACTGATACATCGTTGATAACCATAACTCACTAAGCATAAGGGAAAATCATGACTCACTTTTTTAAAACTTGCGCGCTAGCCTGTGTAATGAGCTTAAGCGTAGCTACCATGAGTGCCCAAGCGGCCACCCCAAGCGATGCTTCGTTGGTTAAACTCATGCAGATTACCAAAGCGGCTGAGCAAATCAAACAAATGACCTCACCTGATGCAGGGATGATGGAGCAGATGGTCCAAGGGTCACTCAAAGGCATTCCTGATAGTGAGATTTCCCCTAATCAGCGTCAGCAGCTGGGTAAAATCATCAATAAATATAACAGACAAGTATTTGATGAAGCCTATGTCAAACAGATGACAGAGCAGATGACCAAGGCCTATATTGCCTCTGCCAAAAAACACTTCACTCAAGAAGAAGTCGATGCCCAAATCACTTTTTATGGTAGCCCAGTCGGGCAAAATATCATCAACAAGCAGCCTGCGATGGTGCAAGACTATATGAATAGTGTCATGCCTGAGGTCATGGAGTCCACGATGAAACGTATGCAAGAGGTCATGCCAAAAATGCAGGCTGAAATTGAAGCATTAAAGAAATCTGCTAAGTAGGTCGATACCCTTTAGCAGTAGTTAGTAAAGTAGTAGGTAGTATTAACTAAGCTTACGCTTAACAAAATAGTGCGATAACTGGTAATTTTTTTTGCGGCGTCTGAAGGTGGAGCCAGCCGACCCAAAAATAATTACTCATGGTCCATAAAGATATCAAATCGTATTGGCGCATCAGGTCAGTTATTAAGTAACGTAGCCAGTGAATCATTATCAAGTAAGGCAGCAGTTAACAAGTTGTATTATTTGTTGTCTTGATATTTGCAGACCTATGGTTTATTTTGCCTGATTTAAACACTGCTTCCTGTCATAACAGTTACAACCTCATAACAGTTATCACCAATGAGTTTGAATAACTGGCAGGCCAACGGTCTTTAAATTGGGCAGTTTTTGAGAACATTCTGAGTCTTAAATCATTGGATTCTTAAATCATATGAGCCTTAAATCCCATGAGC
>JAUNVX010000007.1:0-9829 GCA_030540615.1 Psychrobacter sp.
AAACTCGGCCTCTAAGAGCCTAATCATAAAAACCTATACTGGCCTATAAGCGCTAAAAATTTCAGACATAAAAAAACCGCCATAAGTCATCTGACTGGCGATTACGGATTGACTGCTATTGTATTAATAAGCTATTTATAAACTTAACTAATCAAGATTTAATAATGATTGCTACTAATGTTATAGTTAAATGGTGCGCCTGGAGAGATTCGAACTCCCGACCCCTTAGTTCGTAGCCAAGTGCTCTATCCAACTGAGCTACAGGCGCCTTTAACAGATAACAGTTACTGCTTTTACCTACATTATAGATGCTAGCATCATAACGAGGTGGCTATTATAGTGATTATTTCCACTAAGTCAAGCTTAAATCGGTGGCTTAATCTCAATTATTTTATAATTCAATAATCAAAATTGCCCATTATAAATGGCGGTGAAGGAGGGATTCGAACCCTCGATACGCGTTAACGTATACACCCTTAGCAGGGGTGCGGTTTCAGCCACTCACCCACTTCACCACTAACCGATGTTCTCACAGCCTCTGAGTTATTAATGCTTCAGATGCTGTGGGCGTGTATTATAGCAAAGCAAAGGTAAATTGCAAGCGTTGTCTGCGCTTTTATCCTATTTAATAAAATCAAGGGCTTTTGAGGCGCCAAAAATCTTAACTTTGGGTTATGCTTGAGGCCAATCGTATTAGCGTATATGAACTAGAGAGGATAATGATGAGACCAGTCGTATTGTGCTTTTCCGGATTGGACCCCTCAGGCGGAGCAGGGTTGCAAGCTGATATTGAAGCTATTGGGGCCAGTGGTGCCCATGCTGCTATAGCCTGCACGGCTCTAACCATTCAAAGCTCGCAGCAAGTGTTTGGCTTTGAGAGCTGTCCCGCTGACTTATTGCAGCGGCAAGCCAAAGCGGTGATTGATGACTTACCTATTCGTGCCATCAAATCAGGGATGTTAGGGACCACGGATAACATTGCCATGTTGGCCAGACTATTTACTGATAAGATGATTCCTCAGGATATCCCATTTGTGTTGGACCCTGTATTGGTGGCCAACAGTGGGGGCAGTTTGGGGGATGAAGCCACCTTAGTAGACGCCTTTATTACTCTGCTTCCTTTTGCTACCCTCATCACGCCCAACACTTATGAGCTTCGAGCATTATCTGGGCTTAAAGATTTGCATGGGGCCGCCATTGGGCTATGTGGCGCTGGTGTCAATGCCGTATTGGTCAAAACATCTCATGATTATAGCAGCGGCGATATCAATCAATATTTATATGTCAAAGGGGAGATGGTTCATCAAAGTGTTTTACCTAGATTACCCGGAGAGTTTCATGGGTCAGGCTGCTCATTGGCAAGTTATATCGCTGGCCGATTGGCACAAGGTGATGATCTTATAGCGGCCATCAAAGCCGCTGACCAATGGATGATAAAAATACTAGCTGCTGCTGATCAGCCGCATCCCAGCGATCCGTCCTCACAGCTTATTCCCAATCGCTTTCTCTAGAAGAATTAGCTTTATTTTCAGTGCTTTATTTTTAGAGGTTTATCTTATTTACTACGTTGTTAATATTAGCCTATCCTAAACTCATTATCCTAGCATGGGCATCAAGCTGCCTGCTAGTTTGCCGACGAATAGCTCAATGAGATAGAAAGCAAAAAACGCAATCATGGGCGACAAATCGAGCATACCAAGATTGGGGGTAATCTTGCGAAAAGGGGCCAAAATTGGCTCGGCCAATCTAATAATCATGCCCAAAATAGGATGCATAGAGTTGGCCAAGACCACAATCCAACTAACAATAATTGACCCAATAACCAAGTATCGGCACATCCTCAAGAAGTCGAGGATAAGGCTCAAAGTTCCCATAAAAAACAGTTGAATGGGCGCCATGCCATGATGTGCTAGGGCGGCCTTGCCAGAGATGTCAATGAGACGAATCAAAAACATCAGCACGATGGCAGCGATGCTAATTCGGCCTCCTGCCACCGTGGGAAATATGCGACCAAAAACATCCACCACTTGGGTGGCTTTATAAGCTGGCATCGCCATGGGATCTCGAGCATCAATACCCGCAAACTGTAGCATAAAGCGGATAAATATCAGCATCATCGCAATGGTGGTGACCAAATCAAACAAAGGCAATAAAACATCATTCATGGAGCAGTACTCAAATTAATAGATAACGGTGGGATAACGCAGCCGCAAGATAATCATAATCTTCTAAATATATACTCGCCTAATCATCCATTTCGGCGCTCAGCGCTTGACTGCGCTCATAACAGGCCCGCATAGCGTCTTGGATATGCTCGCCGATATGATTGGCCTGCATCGATTCAATCGCCGCTTGCGTCGTGCCATTGGGTGAGGTTACTTTTTTGCGCAGCTGCTCTGGGGTCTCATCACTGGCGATACTCATCTGCGCTGCCCCAAGAGCGGTTTGCATGGCCAAAGCTGCCGCTTGCTTGCGATCAAGACCTAGCTCAACGGCCCCTTCAATCATTGACTCAATAAAATAAAAGAAATACGCAGGAGCAGAGCCTGATACGGCAGTGACTGCATGCATATGTTCCTCGTCTTCTACCCACAGCACTAAGCCTGATGCTGCCATAACTTCAAATGCTAATTGGCGCTGCGCATCACTGACGGCGCTACCGGCGTAAAGCCCTGTTGCCCCCATCTGAATCATCGCAGGCGTATTGGGCATGGCTCGAACGATGGTAGGATACCCTTGTAGCATATCTGTCAAATTCTTTGTAGAGAGCCCCGCCGCCACTGAGATGACCAGTTGCTCATTAAGCACATCAGCAAAACCAGACACCACGGCTTTCATGACCTGTGGCTTGACAGCCAATATCACGATATGAGCTGATTTAACAGCAGCTCGGGCGGTGTCAGCATCCCCTACGGGATCAACACTCTCTAACCCTTTATCGGTAAGCTGCTCTCGAATATCAGCGCTTGGGTCTGATACGGTTACACAAGAAGCGGCCACACCGCGGGCCAGCAAGCCACTGATGAGGGCTTGAGCCATATTACCGCCACCGATAAAGATGATTTTTTTATTATTCAATATACTCATGATTCAATCTTTCCTATTTTTATGTCAATGACTGTCTAGCTAATACTAAGCTAAAAACGGATACCTCTAAAAGCCACTGATGTCTCAAAATCTTTGATATCGCTAAAAGCCACTGGCCTCTATTTATTGGTCTTATCGAGTTAATTTGATTGTCTAACCTAGTCAATACAGAGCTAGAATCTAGACGATTCATTGTCTAAATAAGCGGCACGTTGCCTTTATAAATCGACGCTTAGTGTACCACATCACTTTTGTGGCGGTCAGGCTTTCGCGCTTTAACCCAACAGCTATATCCTACCATGCCTTATAAGACAAGCCTATGACGACTGGTTGGGCAGCAACTGCATCACTGGACCATACGCTCTCAACCAAGTCTCTACTATCATGGTATAAGGTGATTCAATGACATGAGCACCCGCCATACTGAGCAAGCATAAAGGTATCTGGCAACAGTCGCTAGCGTCTAAACTACTTCGGGGGCACTGACCATCGGTATCCTCAAAGCTCTGACTAACGTCAACCAAAGACAGTAGCGCTACTGACTCACGCATAAAACTAGGCAATCGTAAGTCTTGAAACAGCTTTTTGCCTGATTTTCGGCCCAATCGACCGGCTAATGTCACAGCCCACTGCCGAGGTAAAGCTTGTAGTTGCAGGCAGTAAGCTGCCGGATGCTCTTTTACTGAATCAGACGGTAAAGTCTGCGATAGGCTGTTTAACTCTACCGATGATACTAGCGCTGTCATCAGCTGAGATAAATACAGCAATCGCCAGTCTACATTGTCAGCAGTCTTAATAGACGTATCTTTTAGTGAGTCTTGGTTTGCATGACTAGTAAGACTTATCTTACTAATAGGGCCTATCTTATCAGTAGGACAGATTTGCTGAGTCAGGATAGGCTGCGCCAACCACTCAAGCCACCGGCTATCTAATCGAAATAACTGCTGCTGATAACGACGGATTTCATAGCTCTTATGCCCACTATGCCAATACAGGCAGCTCTGATGATTGCTATCTATACGTTGACATAAGCTTAAAACATCGGCTACCAATCGCTGCGGTGGTGGTAGGTCTGTTAGGGTGGGGGTCAACCAATGATGGATAGCCGCAGCTTGACGAGCATAAGGCAGCGCTAATAAGGCCTGAATACTTAAAGTAGACTGCCAAGCATCGATAGGCGCAGAGACCTGCAACTGATGAGCAGCGCTACCAAACATCGACGCTCTAGGCTGCTGGCAGTGTTGAATATCAATATGGGCTTGGGCACTGATCGTCTCACTGGCCTGTTGTAGCAATTGAGCACTGCGAGCGATGCTGGTATTGGCTTGAGCAAACCGAGCCTGAATCTGAGGCATCATGACGCTACGAAGCCAAGCTCGATCATTACCGCCGCTTAAACTTGCGGTCATTAAATTAGTAGGGTCATCCACATAGCCAAGCCCAATAGCATCCGCAAATTGGGTGATTTGTTGCCGACTCACTAAGAGCCAGGGCCGCCAAAGATGTATCTTTTTGGTCATTTGTTTGTCCGACCATGCTCTCATACCGCCTAATCCTGTCACTCCTGCCCCATTAAACAGCCGCAGGAGCACAGTCTCTGCTTGATCATCGCTATGATGACCTAACAGTAAGACGTCGCCGATATTCATGATACTCGCCATGGCCTCATAACGCGCTTGACGCGCCGCCTGCTCATTATCGCCTAACACCTGCACCGTGAGGACTTGGCAAGGAATCTGACGCTGCGCCGCCCATTGCTTGACCTTTAGGGCCCACTCGTCATTGGCAGCTTGCAGACCATGATTGACATGCAAGAGCTGCGGCAATATAGGCAACTTGCCGGCCCAATACAGCTGATGGCATAACGCCGCTAGACTTAATGAATCACGGCCCCCACTACACGCCAGCCAAATACGGCGACCTTTTAGCCGCGTGTGATGCTCAGCCAAACTGGTGAGCAAAGCAGAAATTAGCGGCTGGGCTGAGTCATCATTTAATAAAGGAAAACGGTCACAAGGCATAAGCAAAACAACGGCTGATTAATGGATTTTACAATGGCTGATAATGGCTGATTATGACATCAATATAATAGACCTATGATAAAAACGATCCAATGAGCGGATGACTGATAAATGCCTATCTGATTTTGATAGTCAGGGATGAACAGTTAAGGGGTGAATAGCTAAGGGATAAGTGGTTATAGTTAATCGGTAAAAAGTGACTCAATAGCAGGTAAGATTATACCGTTTAAACTGACTTAAACTATTTGTCCTTTTGAGGGGCATAATAAGTCACTCGATTGTCTCGCAAAAATCCTGCTAACCCAAGTCCATAGCGCTGGGCGACTCTCGTGGCGGTGCTGGTCGGTGCTGACATGCCAATGAGCCAAGGCAGCCTTGCTCTAATTGATTTTTGTACCAGTTCTATCGAGAGTCTTGAGGTCATCACCACATAATCGAGTGACGCCTGGTGGCGAAGCTGCCAACCGATTAGTTTATCTAAGGCATTATGCCGTCCCACATCCTCAAACAGTTGATAGTCTCCGTCATAAAACGTCGCTGCCGCATGCACTGCGCCTGTAAGCAAATGGGCTTGCTGCTGAGTATCCATATAGTCTTTAAGTGCCAATAGTGAGTCAAGGTTAGGGGCAGGCATGAATGGGCGTTGATAAGCTGTCAAATCAGGCAAAGCTTGCGAAAGTCCAGTGATACCACACATGCCGCAGCCGGTTCGCCCAGCCAGTTGGCGACGCTGCGCTAAAATACGTTGATGGCAACGCTGACTCACGACCAGATGAATCACATAGACGTCATAATCCGCCAATTGATTGGCTAGTGCCTTAGACCAATCAAGCTGCTCTTCTCCATTAACATTGGTTTGATTTGTTCTATTGTCTAGATGAATCGCTCTATCATCTATGTTAGTAGCGCTAGTGTGCCCAACAGGCCTTGATGACAAAGACAGAATGTCCCAATCTAGCAAATCGCTGCTTTGACTGATTAAACCTTCACTAAATAAAAACCCCATAGCAAGGTAATCTAGCTGATAGGGACTCGCCATAAGGACCGCGTAATGAATGTCGTTAATAACGATAGCTATGGCTGCTTCGACGGCTAACTTCACCAGTTGCTGACTAACTTGCTGCTGACCATCTTCTAACTGTTGATGCCGCTGAGCAAGATGCGGATAAGTGAGTAATGCAGTATCAGTGAGCTTTAGATTACTGTCATCAGGGGTGTTCATGAGACTCCCCTATCCCGCTGCTTGACTATTATCTGGTTCACTAGCTGCTTTATGAGTATTAGCTTTTTGAGTATCAGTTCTTTGAATAGCAACGCGCTCTAAATTGACTGTCATCGACTTATATGACGGGGTCCTTGCATCAGGCGCATGAGTGTCTAAATCGATTAAATCATTGCATTCAGGATAGTAAGTGGCTACCGCATTGGCCGCTATATCCATTGGGGTCAGTACCAAAGGCCCAAGCTCGCGTCTTGCCCCACTGCTATCTTGGCGAGAGACCATAATAGCGTCGCCAACCTGCCAACCTAACCGCGCCATCTCGTCAGGGTGCATAAACAACACGTCTCGGCGCTGGGTCTGACGATAGCGATCGTGATAGCCGAAGATGGTGGTATTAAACTGATCATGGCTGCGAACTGAGGTGAGCTGCCAAGATAAAGGCTCTTGATTCACCGACTGCTGATTCACGCTGTTTTGGTTAGCAGCTGCTTCATCAGATTGGGTTGAAAACGATGCTTGTGAAGATGCTCGCCGATTAATCCCGTGAGTAATAGGATATTTAGGCACCACAAATTGCGCTTTTCCACTGTCCGTCTGCCACTGTCGATGCCGCGCAGGGTGATAAAGATGAAAACCACGTTTGGCAGCACGAATACGTGGGTTAAAGTCTTCAAATCCTTCAATCGCTTGAGAGATATAATCTCGAACTAAGTCAAAATCATCTGCCATCGCTTGCCAAGGTATAGCAGCAGAGGACTTGGAGAGAGGCTGGTCTGCAGCAAATAGCTCAGTGGCGATACCCGCGATAATCTGAGCATCTGACTGAAGAGCGTCACTGATGGGGGCCATACTGCCCTGAGTGGGAACAATCTGACACATGGAGTCTTCAATAGTAGCAAGCTGCTCACCCTTGGCAGTCACATTTCGCTCAGTCCGGCTCAAGCAGGGCAGAATAATATTATCTGCTCCGGGATATAGCATGGTCTCATTGAGCTTGGTGGCAACGAACACATTAAGCTGGGTTGTTCTTAAAGCCTGTTGAATAGCACTGGAGTCAGGGGCAGCTACTGAATAATTGCCTCCCATAGCAAAAAACACTTTGATATCTCCATTAATAAGCGCTTTGGCCCCTTTAATCACATCAAGGCCCGACTCCTGCGGCATGGGGTGGTTAAACACCTTGGCTAGCTTATCAAGCAAGGCCTGCTTCGGGCGTTCATGGATTCCCATGGTACGATCGCCTTGAACGTTTGAGTGACCGCGCACTGGCGATGCTCCTGCACCATCGATTCCAATCATACCCATCATCAGCAGTAAATTGGTAATCATGGCGACATTGTCCTCGCCTTGCTCATGTTGGGTGATGCCCATGCCCCAAGTACAAATCGTGGCAGGACTATCGGCGACAGTCGCTGCCAGATGCATAATCTCTGCTTTTGAGATGCCACTGGCGAGCTCAATGTCAGACCAAGATTGCTCCTCTAGCCAAACCTTTAGGGCCGCAAAATCTGCCGTATGCTCGGTGATAAACTGCTGATTGACTCGCTCATTCTGTACCAGCCACTTACCCACACCCGCCAACAAAGCCACATCGCCACCGATTTGAATCTGAATGACCTTATCGACCATCTTATCGCTTTGGGCAGCGGCCATATGCGAAGGCTTTTGAGGATTTCTGAAGGCAAATAAGCCTTGCTCTCGCATAGGGTTGATAGAGATAATTTGGCAGCCTTGCTTATGAGCATGAGCCAACATCTCCAGCATTCGCGGATGATTGGTCGCAGGGTTTTGACCAAACAATAAAATAAGCTTGGCTTGCTCAAAGTCTTCTAACACGACTGTGGCCTTACCGACACCAATTTGCTTACCTAGCATGACTGAGGTCGGCTCATGGCACATATTAGAGCAATCTGGCAGATTATTGGTGCCAAAGCAGCGCACCAGTAGCTGAAACATAAACGCAGGCTCATTGGTAATGCGCCCAGACGTATAAAACATTGCTTCATCAGGGGTCGCCAATGCTTGAAGCTTTTGCGCAATCAGCTTATAAGCCTCTTGCCAAGGGATTGGCACATAGCAATCTTGTGATGGCTCATAGCGAAGAGGTTCTGAGAGTCTGCCAATATGCTCTAGCTCATACCCCGACCAATTTTGAAGCTCGGTGACGCTATGCTTGGCAAAAAATTGTGCATCGGCGCGCGTTCGCATGGTCTCACTAGCGAGGACTTTGATACCAGTTTCGCAGACATCTAGGGTCTTATGGGTTTTATGGTCGGGCCACGCGCAGCCTGGACAATCAAAGCCGCCTTCGGGCTGATTGCTGCTGAGCACGCTGATGCTACCTCGGGTAAAGGCATGATAATCCATAAGCTTGCGAGCAGAGTCCGCCAGTGCAGACCAGCCGGCAGCGGGGTGATTATAAATAGGGATTTTTCGCATGGCAGACCTCAGCTTAATACGGCAACAGACCCTACATTATCGGCCAATCTAAGGTGATAACAACCTAGGGATTGTAGGTATTTTATATTAATTAAAAATACTCTAGACATGAGTAAGCTAGCCACGATTACACTTACCCCCATAAAAGACAGCAGTAAGACACGCCCTCTTACTATTATAAACCCTACAGCAGAAGCGCCTTATGGGATTTCCAAACCATAGGTCTTGCCACTAAAGACAGCCAAAGCGCCCTCCCTATTTAATCCCACAAGAGAATAACAGCCCCAAACTGCCAATAGCATGTGAGTAAGTCCGCTATGAGGATGGATTAACCACCCCTGCCTGAAACCCTATGGCTTGAGCTGATTCAATATTGCCAAGGTGAGCTGAGGCTGTTACAGATAGGCTTAAAAGCGCTGCTCCAGTTAGCACTGATGTGAATGCTGTGTAGGTGAGTTTCATTTTTATTGAGACTCCTAAACTATATTGGTTAATCACTTAAGCTTAAAATGAGACAAGCCTCAATGTCCTTAAGATATGGCCTAGATTTTTAGATTTTTAGCGGACACTATCCACAGTTGCGGCTTGCCAAATTGCTCATACGCATCTTCTATTAAAGTTTTAAATATGGATAAATCTTTATTGTCTATCTGGTCAGTAGAAGCTAGGGAAATTTGTAGCGCTGTTACCTCGCTGTCAGTGAGACAGTCATAGGCACTGTCCCAATTTAACGAATAATAAGTGGGGAACTGACAAGCTTGTCCTAAAGCGACGAGTAAAGTCGCTTTATCACAGATCTCACCTACTCTTAATGCTACTGCATCATCTGGTACTAAGCTTATATCATCCGTATAAAAGATAGCTTGGCTCATTTGGTTGGCACCTCAAGCGTTTTAAAACTTTGATAATGGTCGGCGGTAAAATAATAGACCACGGGTGGATTGCCCCCTGTGACGATGCGCCTAGCACCGCGGTCGCTTTCACCTGGCGTTGGCACTGTATACTCGCGGTAATAGCCTTTGGGCTGCTGGGGCAAGCGTCCTTCACGATTAGAGAAAGT
>JAUNVX010000007.1:9929-38643 GCA_030540615.1 Psychrobacter sp.
GGTTCTCAGCTGGTTTTGCTTGGTGACCTCACTGTCATAATAGACAATCATACCTTGTTTGGGCGTCTCAGCCAGCTGCCAAGTACTGATATGAAAAAAGACATCCTTGCCTTTGTCATCAGGGTCGATGAACCCATAGCCTTTATCACTATTCCAATGCTTAACTGTGCCTCGCCGCATTTAACACTCTCTTTAAAAGGGAAATTCAACGATTATGCTACATTCTTAGTAGCAATCATAGCAGGACCGGTATTAACTGAGATGACGTAAAAATATGATTTTAAATCTCTCTAAACAACGGGTGATTATTTTGGATTAGCTGGCACCACTTTAAGACGATACAAACATAATTACCAGTTACTACATTATCTTGTGAGTATTATTTCAGTTATTAAGCAAATTTTACCTAAGGACTATCTTATCTAGGACTTATTGAACCCTTACGACTTTATACCAGACAGCAAGGCGGTTTCAATGTCGCAAGCGCGATTTAAGTCACCATTTTTGAGGTAAACTTTGAGGGGAGGTTTAAAGTGATAGTTTTAGAATAAGGTTTGGTAAGGGAGTTTGAAGTGGAGTCTTAAAAAGTCAGTCTGACGGGTCAAAACTTAGTTTAAAATAAAGCTCAGCCCGTAAAACTAACCGTAGAATCAAAGCTTTTAAGACGCTCATAACGCTGAATGAGCAAAGTGTCTAAATCAAGAGTGTTCAGCTCCGCAAGCTGCTCAATCAGCAGCGTCTTAAGCCGTGTCATGACGGGTTTGGCATCAATATGAGCGCCTTCACCCTCAGCGACGACGGCATTAACCAGCCCCATCTGATACAGATTATCGGCATTAAGTTTAAGAGCATCGGCAGCATCGGACGCCTTTTCAGCGGTTTTCCAAAGAATAGAGGCACAGCCTTCAGGCGAGATGACCGAATAGATGCTGTTTTGCAGCATATTAACACGGTCACCTACCCCAATGGCTAAAGCACCACCCGACCCCCCTTCACCAATAATGGTGGCGATAATCGGGGTTTTTAAACTGGAAAAGACCGCGAGACTCTCAGCGATAGCTTGCGCTTGACCACGCTCTTCTGCCCCCACCCCAGGATAGGCCCCTTGGGTATCAATAAAGGTCAATACTGGAATATGAAAGCGCTCGGCCATCTTGACCAAACGAATGACCTTTCGGTAGCCCTCGGGATTGGCCATACCAAAGTTGTGGGCGATACGCTCGCGGGTACTGCGACCACGGTGCTGACCTATCAGCATGACGGGCGCGCCATCTAAACGGGCAAGACCACCAATAATGGCCTTGTCATCGGCAAACGCTCGATCACCATGTAGGATATCAAACTCAGTAAAGAGTTGACTGGCGTAGTCCATAAATAAGGGCCGCTTTGCATGTCGCGCCAGTTGCACGCTATCCCAGACGCTGCTCATAGAGATATCCCGAGTCACAATAAAATCAATTAATAAAGCAAGACTTAATAGCTTTAGTCTTAAATTAAGTATACAACTGTATACTTAATAATAGTCGCATAAATACTGCCAGGTTGCAATGCCAAAGCTGCTGGTTAGGCCAATAATAGGCCATTAATTTATGCTCAGCTTTGCTTGAATCCTATTTCCTTACTTTACTTTATCTAATATCAAACATCATCAATAGGCTCTTCAGCCACGACTTCAAGCTTGATATGCCATTTGGCAAATTGCTCTACTTCATCTTTCAGATCAGATAACAACAGCGGATAATCCTCACTGCCTTCATCCAAAGTAATCTGCCAGTGGTCGCTATCCACAATATTCAGATTAATCACCGGACGCTCGATATCACTTCGGCTATGATGGGCCAATACCGCCAAGCGTAGCAGCAAACACAGATACACTAGATTCATGCCACCAATCATTTTAGCTTGGGCAAAACCATCGGACTTAAGCTTGCGGCGGTGGTGCTGCGTTAGTTGTCCTAGTCTTAACTGATCGACTTGAGAGAACCCTGGCACATCTGAGTGTTCAAGCAAGTAGGCGCTATGACGATGATAGCCGCTATGGCTAATGGCCAGGCCAATCTCATACAAGAATGCCGCCCGGCGCAATAGGTCATCATCCTCAGTACTCAGTCCCAATCGGTGCTCAACTTGCTCAAATAAACAATGACTGGTCTTGACCACCCTTTCCGCTTGTCTTTTGTCCACCGAGTAGCGTTGAATGAGCGCTTGAACGCTGCGATCGCGCACATCTTCGCTAGCAAATCGCCCTAACATATCGTACATGACGCCCTCTCGCAGCGCGCCATCTGAGTAGGCAATGGTATCAATCCCCAATACCTTCATCACAGCACGAAGCACAGCAACGCCTGCAGGAAATACGCTCTTTCGATGTTCTTTGACGCCTTCAAGCTCAATTTTATCGACATCACCTAAGTCTATTAACAGCTTTTCAAGTGACTTAACCCCTTGATAAGTGATGCGCTCTTGCTCATCTGCCCAGCCTTTAGCTACCAAGACATTGCGAACAGCTTTGATGGTACCACTTGAGCCAACCACACTGCTCCAACCTGTCTTCTGATACTGACCACTGATGGCTAGTATCTCCTTTCGCGCGGCCGCTATCGCCTTATCAAAGGCTTTTTCGGTGATATTGCCATCTTCAAAATAATACTTGGTAAAAGCCACGCAGCCCATTTGTAAGCTCTCAGTGAGCAGTGGCTCAAACTCTTGACCGATGATAAATTCTGTCGAGCCGCCCCCAATATCGACGACCAGACGCTTATCACTACTGGCATTGGTGTGTGAGACGCCCAAATAAATCAGCCTTGCCTCCTCACGACCAGCGATGATTTCGATGGGCTTTGGCAGGATTTCATTGGCTCGGCGGATAAATTCATCCGCGTTTTTGGCTTGACGCAGCGCATTGGTAGCGACGATACGCAGACGCTCCGCTGATACAGACTCAAGCCTTCCCACAAAGCGCGACAGACAATCAAGACCACGCTGCTGCGCCTCTTCGCTCAAGATATTATTGGCATCTAGTCCTGCAGCAAGTTGCACTTTTTCAGACATAGAGGCGACTTTGCGCACTTCCCCATGATCGAGACGGGCAATCGCTAAATGAAAGCTGTTAGAGCCAATATCAATGGCGGCCATCAGTTCGTTATTGGCTAAAAAATTAGTTGGCATAATTTAAGCATCTTAATAGCGTATCAAGTTAAAGGTCGAATTAAACTGGGGATTTTACTACATCTAAAGTAGGTAAAGCGCGCTCGAACCTTGCCTTAAGCTAGCACTACAATTAGATAGCCTTAGGGCGTTATTAAAGCACTTATACCTAAGGGTAGCAAGGTCGGGCCGTCAGTCAAAAAATTGCCATTATTTTAGTCAAAAAAGCTAAGACTTCACCATCTCAGCAAACACCTCATCAGCCGCCTTAATGGTGGCATCTAAGTCTTGGGTGCTATGTTTGGAGGACATAAACCCTGCTTCATAAGCCGATGGTGCCAGATAAATACCTCGGCTTAGCATCCCATGAAAAAAGGTATTAAATTGATTCATATCACACTGCGTCACCTCATCAAAGTTCTGCGGCGTTGGCGTCGTCGGGTCTTTGACAAAGAAAAATCCCATCATGCCGCCAAGCTTATTGGTGCGCAGATGGATACCATGCTTGTCCGCAGCGGCTTGAATACCATCGATTAGATAGTCCACTTTGCCCGTTAGTTCATCATAAAAGCCATCGACCGTTAAGTCTTCAAACATAGCGATACCCGCGCGCATGGCTAGCGGATTGCCCGATAGCGTGCCCGCTTGATAGACTCCGCCCATAGGCGCGATACATTCCATGATCTCACGTTTGCCGCCAAAAGCCCCAACAGGCAGCCCTGCCCCAATGATTTTACCAAAACAGGTTAAGTCAGGCTCGATGTTAAAGTGTGCTTGAGCGCCGCCAAGACCCACGCGAAAGCCCGTCATCACCTCATCAAATATGAGCACCGCGCCGCCTTTGCTGCACTCATCCCGTAAGGTGTCATGAAATGCTTGGGTAGGAATCACCATATTCATATTGCCTGCGATAGGTTCAACGATGACGCAAGCAATCTCCTCACCCCATTTCGCAAAGCAGTCTTTAATCGCTTGTGGGTCATTATAAGGCAAGGTGATGGTGTGCTTAGCAAAGTCAGCGGGCACACCTTTAGAGGTAGGCTCGCCAATATCGAGCATTCCTGAGCCAGCCTTGACCAGTAAGCTGTCAGAATGACCGTGATAGCAGCCTTCGAATTTGACGATTTTGTCACGCCCCGTATAGCCACGCGCTAAGCGAATTGCGCTCATGGTCGCCTCTGTGCCTGAGCTGGTCATGCGAATCATCTCAACACTTGGCACGATATTGCAAATCAGGTCAGCCACCGTGGTCTCAAAGGGCGTAGGCGCACCAAAGCTTAAGCCATCATCAGCGGCTTTTTTGACCGCCTCAATCACTTTAGGATGAGCGTGCCCCAATATCATCGGGCCCCAAGAGCCAACATAATCGATATAAGCATTGTCTTCGGTGTCATACAGCTTGCTGCCCTCAGCGCGCTTGACGAAGACAGGCGTTCCCCCTACGCCCGAAAAGGCGCGAACAGGTGAGTTAACACCACCAGGAATGTGTTTTTTGGCTTGCATAAAGAGTTGTTCATTTTTGGTGCTCATAAGGGGTCTCGCAATTTATAGTTTGAAATGAGTGAGTAGGTTTCAAATGATTAATAAAAGCTATGATAACTTTATGATAGTGCTAAATAAAGTCAGATTTTCTGAAGTCGCTATAGCCATGACACCTGACTGATTGCTGCTATGGAGCGTCATCGTCATAAAAGGCAAATACTACAAGAGAGACTGTCATAGAAAGTTATAACAAATGATGATTACGACCAATAGCCCCTATTATAAACCATTACTGTGATAAGGCTTATAGAGCAAAAAATCAAGGCAATAATAATTGGAATCGTTAGGAACAGCTCGTTCAATGTGAGTCAACCATTTATGCTATGGTAAACCACAGCAGCCCCAAGCTTTGTTAAATAAGATTAATAAAGATCACTTAGCGTTAGACTTAGGAGCATAAGATTATGGACAATCAAGAAGCTTTAGACATCATTCAAGCCTTAAGCGAAGGCATCAATCCATTCTCAGGGGAGGCGCTAGTAAAAGAAAGCGTCTGTTTAAATGAAGCCGTCAATAAAGCTTTAAGCGCAGCCGTTGCCGCTTTAGAGAATCAAATTAAGACAGATGAGCGCCGAGCCAATCAACCGGCAAAAGCAGGGGAGCCTTGGGGCAGTAAAGAAGAGCAAATTATCATAAATGCTCACGAAGCAGGTGAGTCAGTGCCAGCTATTGCCAAAATGCAGCAAAGAACGACTGGCTCAATCCGTTCTAGACTAGAAAAGCTTGGCAAGCTATAGGATAAGCTTAATCAAGGACAGTTTTAAACAGAGGCAAGCTTAAAGAACAAAAGGCAATCACCTGTTGGTGACTGCCTATTGATTATAACTATAACGATTTTTATTTTAATCGTTGTTTTGATTATTTAATTTGCTTCCATTCTTGACGGATAGCCGCTTTGGTCTGATCAGGCAATGGCACAAAGTCCAACTGTTTGGCAGCATTATCACCATTGTTAAACGCCCAATCAAAGAACTTAAGCGCCTCTTGGCTTGCGGCAGGGTCTTTGGCGTTTTTATACATTAAAATAAAGGTCGCTGCTGAGATTGGCCAAGCTTTTGGGTCGCCTTGGTTAGTGATCATGAGTGAGAAGCCTGGCACACGGGTCCAATCAACTTTGGCAGCAGCGGCAAAAGTATCATCTGATGGCATCACATAGTTGCCTGAGCGATTTTTAAGCTGAGTATAAGACAAGTTGTTTTGCTTGGCATAAGCATACTCAACGTAGCCGATTGAGTTCTTCATGCGGCTGACATAACTGGTGACCCCTTCATTGCCTTTGCCACCTGCACCTGTCGACGTGGTTGGCCACTTGATAGACTTATTCACACCGACTTTAGACTTCCAGTCAGAAGATACTTGGCTTAGATAATTGGTAAAGACATAAGTCGTGCCAGACCCATCAGAGCGAAAAACCGTGGTGATGGGCGCATTAGGCAAGTTCAAAGTAGGGTTCAATCGGGTGATAGCAGGGTCATTCCATTTGCTAATTTTGCCAAGATAAATATCGGCCAATACATGGCCATTGAGACGCATCTGCCCCGGACCCACCCCATCAATATTGACGATAGGCACCACACCGCCAATCACCATCGGAAATTGAATCAGACCGTTTTTGCTTAGGTCACTGGCACTCATAGGCGCATCTGTTGCCCCAAAGTCAACGGTCTTAGCCAGTATTTGCTTGATACCGCCCGATGAGCCAATCGATTGATAATTGATACGATTGCCCGTGGCTTTATTGTAGTCGCTTGCCCACTGGGCATAAACGGGTTTAGGGAACGATGCCCCTGCGCCTGTGACATTGGCAGCGGTAGCAGCCCCCATACTCATGCTACATAATATGCCAACGACGGCAGTAGCTAATAGTCGTTTCATGCTCAATCCTTAATGATGGTTTAATGGGTTGTTTCATTGATGATTTGGCTGGTTTATTGATTATTTATTTAATATCGGGCTTATTTTCTGTCTTAATTTTTATTTCAAATAGATTAAACAATAATAAGACGACAGTGACATGACCAAAGCATGTCAATTTCATGACAGTAGTGGTCTTAAGCCAAAAATAGTCGGCCAAAAAAAAACCCTTCAAAGCTCCATATCACTTTGAAGGGTTTAAAATCGATACAGCTAGCGTCTTAATCGATAGATAAGTCTTCTTTTTCACCTAGCTCATACAATGCACCGGCACGGCCCACTATTAGCGGATCGACATTACCGATTTGCTTTTTGTCTTTATTGGTATACGGCAGTTTGTTTAACACATAGCGCATGGTATTCAGTCGTGCCCGCTTTTTGCAGTCTGACTTGATGACGATCCAAGGAGATTCAGCGGTATCGGTATTATAGAACATAGTCTCTTTGGCCAATGTATAGTCATCCCACTTATCTAGCGAGGCCAAGTCAATAGGAGACAGTTTCCACTGCTTGAGCGGGTGTGCTTCACGCTGAGCGAAACGGCGGCGCTGCTCATCACGGCTGACAGAGAACCAAAATTTGATAAGATGAATGCCTGAATCAATCAGATGCTTTTCAAACTCAGGGACCTGCCTCATAAAGGTCTCATATTGCTCATCCGTACAAAACCCCATGACCCGCTCGACACCGGCGCGGTTGTACCAAGAGCGGTCAAACATCACCATCTCGCCACGAGTGGGCAGATGAGCCACATAACGCTGGAAGTACCACTGGCCCATCTCTTGTTCCGTGGGCTTCTCAAGCGCAACTACTTTAGCGCCGCGAGGGTTTAGATGCTCCATAAAGCGTTTGATGGTACCGCCTTTACCTGCAGCATCACGGCCTTCGAACACGATAACGACCTTTTGACCCGTCTCACGAACCCAATGTTGTAGCTTTAGCAGCTCAACTTGTAAGTGATATTTTTGTTTTTCATAGTTTTTGCGCGACAAACGGTTTTTGTAAGGGTAGCCGCCCTCACGCCAATTGTCAGATAACTCATCGTCTCTTTTGCTTCCCGTTCTGACCTGATTGGCCAGAGCATGTTGCGCAAATAAATCTTTGAGCTTTTCCAAATCATCAGCAGAGGCATCATGAATCAGCGCCTGAATCCGATCAGAGAGTCCATCAATATTGCCCTCTTGCAAGTCTTTGAGTAGCACCTGATCAATCACTTCTTTGGTTTTGACTTGAGAGCCTGACTGTTTTTTGCTGATTTGCTCTTGCTCGATGCCTTCTTGGTCGGTTACATAATCGTCAGTTACTTTTTCAGTAGCCTTTGCTCGCTTTGCCATGTATTACTCCTTGATTGCTAATTGCTTCTCTCATGAATAACCCCTCATCTGCGATAAGGATTTGTCTTACCTCAACTATAGTCAATCAGAGCCATTCTGACAACCAAAACCCACTGAGATTGTCGTCTCAATTATATAAGCTTAGGTCAACAAATTGCCTTGCAGCCCAAGCAAAAAAAGCGTTTAATAAAACTATCTAGATAACTAACATTTCTCTTAATTCTTTTATAAATGTCTAATCAATCGTCTTTTGACTGGCCTTACATTGCTTCTCTTAATGTTAAAGCCATATTAGAGCCTAATGGCCTAATCCTATTGTGCATTTCAGTTTATTCATAAGACTGTATTCATAACAATTGGTTCACAAACCCTCATTATTCATTAGCTGCCTAACCTTGGTTATAAAAAGTTTATTTTATAACTTAATTAGTGACTTATAATTAACTGAACCATTACCTTAACGATTAATAAAAAATTTTACATATCACATAACTTTGTATTAATGCAAGCATATAACTGTATTAAAATGACGCTAGGATTCACGATTGCCTTATCTATCTTGACTTATCCTGCCTATAATAAGTATTAATAAACTTTTATTACCACTGGATATAAAATATGCGCCGAATAGTCATCAGTACTTCCTCATCTGGTCTTGACAACCTTAAGGTCAATACCAAGGTAAATACCAAAGTTGACCTTATCCGGCTACGCATGTTTATTAATAATGTTGAATTTATCGATGGTAAAAATATTACCACCAAAGGATTGCATCAGTTAATGACTGGGGTATCTTGCTCTGCTATACATACCCAACCTGCTCCTGAAACTGAAGTTTTGGCATTATTTAATGATTTGCTTAGACAAGGTTATGAAGAGGTTTTTGTCACCACCTTATCCTCCAAGCTTAGCGAAAGTTTTGATACCATCAGAAGAGTAGCTGCTGGATTTCAGGGACGAATGAAAATCTATGTCTATGACTGTTTAGAGCTTAATGTCTGCGAAGGGCTATTGGCTTTGGAAGCTGAGCATCTGTTAAATGAAGGCGAAAGTATGCCAAGGATAGCCCAGCGCCTAGATGAGTTACGCGCCAACCATAAGATGCTATTTGCTGTAGATGATTTGTCTTATTTGATTAAAAATAAAAAACTGTCCTCAGCGGCTGGATTTTTTGCCAATATACTTAACATCAAGCCCGTATTACAAGTGACCGAAGGCGGAGAGATTATTGCTGTTAATAAAATTCGAAAGTTTGAGCGCGCGTTAGACCATATCATTGATGATTTTTCAGAAAGCTTACAACAACATGACTCTTTTGCTTATGTATTGAGTGCTGGTCGAGACGATTTAGACCGTTATTTTGTCAATTTAATCCAGCAGCGCACCGGGGTCAAAAACCTTCCCATCCTGCCAGTATCCAATATTTCACTGGCCAATCACGGCCCTACCGGCGTTGGTCTTTGTGTTTTTTCCGGCCAAATTCCTAAGACAGCCGAATATATAGTTCATTAATTTTATCTTGGTCATTAACTTGACTTCTTTATTAATACTACGTTATTCACTAGTATGAATAAAGTTACAAGCGAGCCGCTGCTAAATGATAAGACTTAAAGATAGATTTATTATCCAAAATCCTTAACATCAAGCGCGTATTAAGACGGTAGGCTTGTGATGACTTAATAATCTAAAACATTAATAATTAGCTAAAATTTAATCAAAACTCTTCTGACTTTAGTTAAACTATATTTAAAGACCCATTAAACTTAGTAAATTATAGAGTATACTTAATTGTATTTCTGGCCTTGATTTTAATGTCATCATCTGGTCAGTTTTATTGTCGTTTATAATGACTATATTTCGGTAAATTGAGGACACTTTGATAACCTCAACTGCTTGCTTATCAACGATTATTTAATGGATTTTTTTATGAGCCGCATTGTGATTAGCACGTCCTCTTCAGGGCTTGATAATATTAGTATCTCTAATACTATCGATATCATTCGTCTACGCATGTTCATCAATAATGTCGAATTTGTTGATGGCAAAAATATCACGAGTGAGCGTTTAAGAATGCTGATGACAGAGCTTGATTGTTCAGCTGTCCATACTACCCCTGCCCCTGCTACAGAGATCACTGAACTGTTTACCAATTTATACCATCATGGGTATAAAGAAGTGTTTATCACCACCCTTTCTTCTAAACTTAGTGAAAGCTATAAGATTATTAAAGAAGTGGCCAATCGCTTCACAGACCGCATGGATATCTATGTCTATGACTGTAAAGAGCTCAATATTTGTGAAGCGACCCTTGCCTTAGAAGCAGAGCACTTAATGAGTGAAGGTAAGTCGCTTGGGCAGATAGCTCAGCGATTAGATGATTTGCGCCGCAGTCATAAGATGTTATTTGCTATCGATGACTTGTCTTATCTGATTAAGAATAAAAAGCTGTCTACGACGGCTGGGTTTTTTGCCAATATGTTCAGTATTAAACCCGTGTTAAAGATGACCGATGAAGGTGAGATTGTCGCGGTCAATAAAATCCGTAAAATAGACCGCGCTCTTGAGCATATCGTTGATGAGTTTGCCGCTGCCCTACAACATAGCGATACCTTTGGCTATGTCTTTAGCATGGGTCGACCTGAGCTGGATAAGCAGTTCATGGCATTGATTCAACAGCGTACTGGCATCAAAAGCCTTCCTATCCTACCGGTGTCTAATATCTCTTTGGCCAACCATGGCCCAACAGGTGTTGGTCTAGGGGTGTTTATAGGTGAGTTGCCTTTTGCCGCCGCTCAGTTCAAGTCGCTATAGTCTTGAAGTGGCCCGTTAATAGCTAGGCTAATAACCAACACTAACGGGCAACTAAAAACTGACTTAAATGACTTCAACACGGTTTAAGCTTTTTTGACCACAGATGATTTAAGCTTCATCTGACCAAAGCCATCAATTTTACAGTCAATATCATGATTATCAGGGGCGTCAAATAACAACCGGATACTTTTCACTTTGGTGCCGACTTTGAGAGGTGTTGACGAACCTTTGACCTTAAGGTCTTTAATGACAGTTACCGCATCGCCATCTTGTAGCTCATTACCAACAGCATCACGGATGATGCCTGCCTCAGCTTTGCTCTCTTCGTTAACAGCCGACTCTGCCGCAGTCCATTCATGAGCGCACATCGGACAGATTAATAACGCGCCGTCTTCGTAAGTTAAATCAGAGTCGCAACTGGGGCAATGGGGTAGGCTCATTTTATCCTCACTAAAATCATTGAATTAAATAATAGGCATTGTAGCTTATTTATTATGATTTGGCATACTTTGCTGTGTTTTTATAGGGCAGCGCTAGCATTATCACAAGATAACCCGCTATAGTATTGGCACCACTCATTGCTTATTGCTACCCCTCATTGCTCAAATAAGGACCTAATTTTCTCATGATTACCCCACAATTCTCTCAGATTACTCTTGAAGGCGCGGATGCTCAGAGCTTTTTACAAAGTCAGCTAACTTGTAATGTTAGCAAATTAGGCCTAAGTTATCAGCCAACCGCCATCGCCAATCTTAAGGGCCGGATTGAATTTGGTATCTGGATTAAAAAACAAGGCGAGCAGCAGTTTGATATAGCCATCAGTAGTGATTGTCTGCCTGCCCTACAGGCTCATTTAAAGAAATATGGCGCCTTCTCAAAGTTCACCACTAGTGAACCTACAACTATCTATCCCTGCGCCATTGATGACGAGCCAACCTTTAGTCACAATGAGTCGCATCATGATGTAGAGGCTTGGATTGCCCGCAGTCTGGCCACTGGTAACTACTGGATAACGGCGGCTACCCAAGGTCTATTTCAGCCTCAAGAGCTTCGGCTTCATCAACGCGCTGGGGTCGACTATGACAAAGGCTGTTATTTAGGCCAAGAGGTTATCGCCCGTATTTACTTTAAAGCCTCACCCAAAGCCTATTTGCACCGCATCTTAGGTCAAGGTGAAGTGCCCACCGCAGGGGGCAGCTTAGGAAAAGCTCAAGTGGTCAACGCTCATATTACCCAAGCCGCACTGGACAATCAGGCGGACTTTGAGGCCTTGGTCTGCGTCAGACCTGAGCAATTAGCAGAGAGTGGACTGATTGAGTTGGCGTTACCAGCTGCATTGCAAGCCAGCGTCGCTCGCGAGATTTGAGCTCAATGATAGCCATAAAGTCTATTATGATAATCAATCTATTATTTCTGAGCACCCTATGAGTCATGTCGCGATATTAGGGGCAGGTGTGGTGGGTATGACCAGCGCTTGGTATTTACGCCAAGCAGGGTTTGAGGTGACCGTGATTGACCGCGAGCCTGCGGCTGCCATGCAAACGACTTTTGCCAATGGTGGTCAGATTTCGGTGTCGCATGCCACCCCTTGGGCCAATCCTGACACGCCTTTGAAAGCCCTGAAATGGCTGTTTCGAGAAGACGCGCCGCTACTGTTCAGACTCCGAAGCGATAAAGCGCAATTAAAGTGGGCCTTAGCATTCTTGCAAGAGTGTTCAGCTGCTCGTACTGATAGCAACTTGGTACAGATGGTGCATCTAGGCTTATACTCACGAGCGGCCCTGCAAGCACTTCGCGCCGATATTGACATCCAATATGACCAGCAAACTCGCGGCATTATGCATTTTTATACGGCAAAAGCAGAATTTGATGCGGCAATGGCCCCAACTCAGCGGATGCAGGAGCTAGGTTGTGAGCGGCATGTCATTGATATCAATACAGCCGTTAGTTTAGAACCCGCACTCTATCCTATCGCTCACAAGCTAATTGGGGCGACCTATACCAGCCAAGATGAGTCTGGCAATGCTCATCTATTCACCCAACGACTTGGCGAGCGCTGCATAGAGGCGGGGGTGAAGTTTATGTACAATACCAAAGTATTAGGGCTAAATCTTGATCAAGATGAGGGGCGTACCTGCCCTAGAATACATAGTATCACCATTGAGCCTGCCGGAGAAAATGCCCAATCATTTACTGCAGACAGCTTTGTGCTGGCCCTGGGTAGCTATAGTCCTATACTCGCCAAACCTCTAGGTATTAACTTGCCTATCTTCCCTGCCAAAGGCTACTCGGCCACTTATCAAATCAACCCTAGAGCGCCGCACCTAGCGCCCTTTGTGAGCTTGATTGATGATGAGTTTAAGCTGGTGACCTCGAGACTAGGTGATAAGTTTAGAGTGGCGGGGACGGCTGAGTTTAATGGCTATAATCTTGAGCTTAACCCTACCCGCTGCGCAGCTATTACACGCCGCGTTCAGCAATTATTCCCTAAAGGGATAATCGCAAGCTCGGTAGAGTATTGGACAGGGCTACGCCCAATGACGCCCTCAAATGTGCCCTTAATTGGCCGCGCGCATCAAGGCCATGTCAGGCATGGTTCAAGTCACCCTAGAGGACAACTGGATAACCTTTGGCTCAATACGGGTCACGGTACTTTAGGTTGGACCCATGCTTGTGGCTCGGCCAAAGCCCTCTCTGAGCTCATGCTGGGATTAACGCCAAAGGTTGATTTTGATTTTGTAGGTCTGTAATGGTTAATCACACGCTTAATCCAATGCTTCATTCAAATCTGAATTCCACAAACAACAAAACCGCATAGCATTAAGCCATACGGTTTTCGCTGTTATGTCCTTATCTTTAGGGCAGTATCATTAAAATAATATTTGTGCAAAACGCTTGGTTATCTTAACTCATGACTCTAAACACTATTTTCACCATTGCTCCATCCTAGAACGTTGGCCAATAGTTAGGCTTCCTGCCTTTCTCACGTAGTTAGGTTATTTTGAGTCACATCAACCTTACTGTGTATCCTTACCTCATATCACTTTATGGTGAGCCATCAAACTAGAAAGCAAACTCATAAAGGGCAATAATTAGCGCTTTCACACTAATGGTTAAAAGTACTCATGTTAAAGGGTGAGCTTTATGGGCTGACCTCTAAACTAATAGCTTTTAACTTGCCATCATCCTTAACTGGGTACTGGTATCTCAACTTTGCTTTATCGCTAAAGCATCCTCTTGAACACTAGCTACTCATCCTTGAGTCATCATCCTTGATGCCGTACAGCTATAATCTCAAATTCAGGGGTATTAAGTAAGTCGCCAAAGCGTCTTATTATGTAAGCATATGCTTACACTGGTTACTGTTGATGGCAGGACGCTTACCTTAGGTAACATTTAGCCACTCTATCTTATAGTAAATCCTGACCACTACTATTTTTGGAGATAAGGTGTTGCTATGCTTTAAAGTATAAAGCGCCAAAACAACAAAACCGTATAGCATTAAGCCACACGGTTATCGCTGTTATGTCCCTATACTACTTTATCTATATTACCGGTATTACTCCATCCTAGAGTGTTCGATAATACTGAGGCTTCCTGCCTGTTTGTGCTTAGCTTTACTTGCCTAGCCTTATAAGCTTTATGCCTATAATAAGTTATCATTAACCATTAAAGATTCCAAGATAACGGACCCTGCATTAATTGTTGTATCCTTACAACGCTGACTTCATCTCTTACCGTCAAACTAGACAATTCGATTTGAAGAGCAAAGATTAACATTTTCATGTTAACGACTAAAAGCTGTTGTTTCAAAGGTTTACCTTTAAGCCAACAATTTCTAGCTTGCTATTATCCTTAATTGGGGACTGGTATCTCAACTCGACTTTATCGCTAAAGCGTCATCTTAAATACTAGCTACTCATCCTTGAGTCATCGTCCTTGATGCCGTAGAGCTATAGTCTCAAATTAGCTAACATTAAGTAAGTCGCCAAAGCGTCTTAGCATGTAAGCATATGCTTACATTAGTTACTGTCAGCCAATATTTGGACGACGTAAGCTATACTGGCTAATCCTTTGCCAAATAGCGATACTATTTATTACTTTATTATTAATGACTACTTTTATATTTTTACTCAATCTCTTTAAATAATAAATAGGTTGGTAGCTTCGGTTGTCTTAGCTATCCTTTGATTATGCTTGGCTTTTTGGATTTAGCATTATTGCGGACTACAATTATACTGCTTAAGCTCTATCAGCCTTTACATAATAAACATTGGTAATACAGACTCGCTGTCAGACTCGTAGCATACTAGACTTTATTAACCAATCTAATGAAATCCTTTGATTTTATGGATTGAAGTTTGTAGATTTGAGTTGATAGCTTTTAGGGTTATCATTCTAATTTTACAACCTGATTTTTAGACCGATTTTATAAACTGTTTTATAAAATAGTGATGTATTAGGAAGTTGGGTTAATCATTTTATTGATTGCCCTTATTGGTTTAACTTAATAAGTGAGGACACCATGAATAAAGATACTTTAAAAGGCGACTGGAATCAGCTTAAAGGCAACATCAAACAACAGTGGGCAGAGCTTACTGACGATGATTTAACCCATGCTGAAGGCAGCTTTGACAAACTAGTTGGTAAAATCCAAGAGCGTTATGGTCATGCCAAAGACAAAGTTGAGCAAGAAGTCCGTGAGTGGCGTGTCAAACACGACGTTTAATGGTCTAGGCCACCGCTTAACCAACTTACGTTAATTGATATTAGTCTAAGGCCGTCTCTATTTGAGATGGCCTTTTTGTTTGCCACCTTTTGGGTTATGGCAATGACGGCATAATTCCTTCAATATATAACTCCTTCATTAGTTGCAATTAGTAACAGGGAATACACGCTTATTACACCCCTTTTAGCCAATCTCGTTATAGGCTTTTGTTAATATATAGTTAGTTTACTTATTCGTCCTAATTAGCTATCTGTATTTACTGAGTCTGTCATTATGGATTTATTAGCCTATGCTTGATTGATAGATAGCCATTTAGAATAAAGAGATAAAATTCATCAATACTAACAATAGGAAACGCTATGACCACTATTAATAAAGCCCTTATATCAGCGATTTTGCTAACCGGTATGATAGGCTCAGGTGCCATGACTATGGCTTCTGCTAATGCCAGTGGACACATTGAGCAGCAAATTTATCAAAGCCGCGACTTTGGTCGTCTAGCCCAGCATATTCGAATGGACTTGCAGCGCCAGGGCTATCATGTAATGAATATCAAAGCCGATGATTATCACGATAAGCCTGCCGTTAAAGTATATGCCAAAAAGGGCAATCAAGCTTATGAGATGAAATATAGCTATCCTGATCTTAAGCTGATTGAGTCCAAACAGAAGGCTTGGTCACAGCTCTGGGAAAATGACCACCAACCTGATCATGAAGACAATATCAAAAAATCTATCTATAGCGATAGCAAATTTGAGTCGATAAAGAGCAAAGCATCAAGCAAGCTTGCAGCAATGGGTTATAAAGTCGATAAAATAAAGGCCGATGACTATAAAAAACAAGCTGTATTAGAAGTGGATGCCGATCGCGGCGGCAAAGAGTATGAAATACGTCTTAGCTACCCTGATTTACAAATATTGACCATTGAAGAAGATTAATCTTATGACGGCTTGATAGCTTTAATATTTTTAATTTTTAAGCTCGAATATTTTAAGCCCAAATACTTTTAAAATTCCACTGTCTTAATGACATCATAAGCAGGCGTCTCGTAAGGGTGCACCTGCTTTAATGCGGTAATCACTGGCTTAATCCTCTCTTCTGTCACCACCATCTCTACCCGCCACTCTATCACCTGCTCTAGCTGATTTTGTTTCCCTAAATAAGGGTTGCTCCCAGCCGTGGGTTTGAATTGTCCTTGGCCTTTAATCTGCCAACAGCAGTGCGAATAATTGCCTATCTGACCCGCTCCTGCTTCAAATAAAGCATTTTTGACCTCATCTAAAGCCTCATCAGGAATAAATACTGTTAGCTTATACATGATTGTCTCCTTTTGCTTAAGCGAATTTGATTGTCCTGATAGCTTTAATGCCTATTTAACCTTATTTGACTTACTGTTTGCTGTTACTACTACCCATTAATAATACTTCACTAGATCAATAAGGCTTTATTAAAGCAATATGGTTTAGGTGAGATAAGGCTTAGATGGTATAGCACTTAAAAGTATAAAGCAGCGGTTGAAGCTAGGCTACTTAGTGGTATTAGCCTTACTTTTTAGACAAGCTAGCATGATTCGTCCAGAGATAGCGCAGCAGCCAATCTTTGGCCGCGCCCGCATAATCGATACCAATACGGGGTCTTAGCGAAATAGGCGGCTGGCAACCATCATCTTCTACCCAAAGGTTTGATGACTGATCAACGGAATCACCATAAAAACTCTTGTCAATCTGTAAGCGCTTGGTGAGCTTACCTGGCCCTGCCAATGCCTGATGATGAGTCGATTTTTTGGCCTCTGGTAAAATCAAATCTGAGGCCAATACATCACTATCCTCCAGCAAAAACCCAGCACGAATAAGCACAGCTTCAGGAGACTCGGCGCTGGCCGTGACGATATTGAGTAAGTAATGGATACCATAGGTCAAATAAACATAATATACCCCGCCCTCAGCATACATAATCTCTGTCCGCGGCGTCCTTGACCCTGCATGGGAATGACAAGCAGGGTCATCCACACCTATATACGCTTCGGTCTCAGTGATTCGCATGCGTAGCGTTTTATATTGACCATCGTTATCTATCAATCTGCGGCAAAGTATCTTGCCCACTAAGTCTGCCGCCACAACACAGGTAGGCTGAGTGAACCAATCGGATGGTAAAATCTGACTCATATTCGCCCTCTTAAGACGTCAGTAGCTATTATTTCAGTATTATTGACTTCATTATCTCTTATGTCACTGAACTGACTCGAATATACGACTTCATAGCTTTAGCAAAATAATATCTTTATCAAAATATCCGTTATAAACAGACTGTCATAAAAAAGCCGAGCAAGAAGCTCAGCTATTAGGTGTCAACTATTGAGTATAAGGCATCAATACCTTTACAGGTCATTGTCACACTTTAGCAGTCATACCTTGGCTAATCCAAAGGCACGCCGATACGCTGAGCGACTTCTTCATAAGCCTCAATAACATCGCCCAAGGATTGACGAAAACGGTCTTTGTCGAGTTTCTTTTTGGTGGTTTTGTCCCAAATTCGGCAGCCATCGGGTGAGAACTCATCTCCTAAGACAATGCGGCCATGGTAGACGCCAAACTCTAACTTAAAGTCCACCAGCATCAAGTCGCCTACTTCAAACATAGCCTTGAGCACTTCATTGACCTGATAGGTCAAGCGTTTCATCTCCTCTAGCTGCTCAGCAGTGGCCCAGCCTAAGGTAATGCTCAAAGACTCATTGACCATGGGGTCGCCTAGGGCATCATCTTTAAAGAACAACTCAAATGTCGGCGGGGTCAGTGCTTGACCTTCCTCTAACCCCAAACGGCGCACCAAACTGCCTGCTGCAAAGTTACGTACCACACACTCAACAGGGATCATCTCAAGGCGCTTGACCAATACTTCATTATCAGACAGTTGCTTTTCAAAATGAGTTTCGATACCGGCTTCACTCAACTTTTGCATGATAAAGGCGTTGAAGCGGTTATTCACTTGGCCTTTTCGTGCTAATTGCTCCACACGCTCACCATTGAAGGCTGAAGTGTCATCACGAAAATGTAAAATCAAAAAATCATTATCATCGGTCTCGTATACCGACTTTGCTTTGCCTTTATATAGCAATTGTTGTTTTTGCATCACCCTAATCCTATATGTCTATGTGGCAGTGGCCTATGAAATACAATGAATAATACTAAATAACTGTCTAATTAAATAAAGTCAGACTAATTAAATAAAGTTGGCTTAATTAGGGGTGTTGGGAAGCGCGACCGCTCGCTCTGGTGGGGGAAGCTTAAACTGCTTGCCCGCCTCATTGGTCAACGTTAGAGTATTGCCTCCTACCTCGGGCGTTGGATAAAGCGGAATAAAGGCCGCTGCCTCTTGCTCAGCGGGTAGCACCAAGGGGGCCAATTTTTTGCTATTTTGATAATTTAGACTGCCATTATCACGCTTACCTAACCAGCCTTTGGTAGCTTGGCAACCGCTCAATATAAGCGTACTGCTAAGGGCCACTAGTGTTGCGGTTAATAAGGGCCTACTCATGCTCATACTCTTAGCCTTGGCATTGACGTTCACTTGATGCAGATTTTCTTGAGACTGCTGGGGCGTTAGGAACGAATTCATAATAGATTCTCTCAATCGTATCCAATCTAGTCGCTGTGAATATCCAGCGATAAAGTGGCCTTTGACATGGTGATGGAACGATAATATAAAAACATTGGCACTACTATCAGCGCAGCATCTTATACAGATACGTTAGTCAGGCAATAGCCCAGCGCGAATCAAAGCCGAATCAATTTGATCATGGTATTGGTCTTCTAACCAAATGAGCGGCAACCGAATACCACGATCAATTTTATTCATCTTATAAAGGGCGTACTTGACTGGAATAGGGCTAGATTGGATGAACAAATCTTTGTGCAAATGAGCAATAGGGTCATGAGCTTGTTTGGCCGTTGCCAAATCTCCTGCTAAAGCTGCGCTGAAGCATTGACTCATTGCTTTAGGAGCGACATTGGCGGTCACTGAAATATTACCTTTGCTACCATGACCAATCAATTCAAGCGAGCTGGCGTCATCTCCTGAGAGAACCACCATCCGGTCGCCTAGAGCTTCGATTAATGCTCGGCCTCTCTCAAGCGACCCCGTGGCATCTTTGATGGCCACAATATTGTCAATGTCGGCCAAACGCTCAGCCGTTTCTTGAGCGATGTCCACTATCGTACGACCTGGAACATTATAGAGCATCTGCGGCATATCGACAGCTTCAGCAATGGCGCGGTAGTGTTGATACAAGCCTTCTTGCGGCGGCTTATTATAATAGGGTGCTACCAGTAGAGCACAGTCTGCTCCGGCATCTTTGGCATCTTGAGTTAGCTTGATGGCCTCAGCCGTGTTATTGGCCCCTGTTCCGGCTATCACTGGCACGCGTCCTGCGACATAATCAACAAAATAACGAATTAAATCACTGTGTTCCTGCATTGATAATGTCGCAGACTCCCCTGTCGTTCCCACAGCAACTAAACAGTGAGTACCTTGGTCAATCTGCCAGTCAATGAGATCAGCCAAGCGTTTATAGTCGACATCACCATTGGGGTGCATGGGCGTGACCAAGGCCACCATAGAGCCTTGAAGTCTGGATTTGATGTCGTTGAATGCTGTGCTCATAACCGTGCCTTACTCTCAATTAGGATGTATTAAAAAACCGCCATGATAAAGGAATAATCTAGGCCAATAGCGTAGCATTAATCCCCCTAACTATTGGCATAATAGTGTAGCATAATTTATAAAGACGCAAGACCGCCTTGACGTTACTACGCTTATTTATCTTAGCAAATCTTTTGCTCTATAACGGTTAACCAATAGCAGTCGACCAATAATAGCCCATCAATAGCAACTTGTTTATGATATTAAAGATTAGCGAATGGACAATATGTCTATAGCCGGATAACTTAGCCGAAAAGGCCAACGACTCATCCCTACCCCATGAGCCACATAAACTTGTGCTAGCTCATGCTGATGAAGGCCTTGGTGTCTTACTAGGACAGGGTGGCGACTGGCAATCGGTGCCATGGTCAATGGCCTAGCTTGGCCATCAAACCCACTGCGGCCATCTCCAGCAATAACCAATGGTCTAGGTTGAGTCTTGGGTAGCTCATAGACTCTATCGTAATGCGCCGCCAGAATAATGACTGGTCGATCAGCTTGTTTCAGCTGTGGGATAATCTGTGCAACTGCCACAGCCTCATTATCAGTCATAGCCGCTGCGACCGACTGCCGCTGCGCACTCATCATCAGCGCCTCCTTGTCTTGCCAACCGCAGAGCAATACCTCATGACTTTGCACGCAGCGCTGAGACAAATCTTTGATATCCAAAACTTGAAGGGCGCTATTAAGGGTATCCTCTAACAGCGGCTGACCCTGCACCGATAAATTAAGCGATTGGTAAACCAAATCTGTGCGGCTCATGACCGTATAGACAGGTTTATTAATGGTTTTGAGCAGCATTAGCTGACCCACTAAATCTGCGCCAGGATAATACAGCCAATCACCTGTGATAAGGACAGCTTCAACGTCTAAGTCATTAACTTCATCGACCCAGCGTCTGATATGTCTGGGTTTACCACTGAATATGCCTACTTTTAGGTTGGACAACACAGCCAATCGCAAAGGCCGCTCCAAGCCTAAATCTATCCTTTGCTCATAAGTACGCAGCATACTGGGCAAGATAACGGTGCTATAAAAATAGCCAAAAGCCATTCCTGCTATCAATAGGGCTACCCACCAAGTCCATGCCCCTGACAATGCGGTTATTATCGCTAATAGCGCCCACCAAGGCATCGTAAAAGCTAAATAATATAATAGTAGCTGCGCCCAAACTTTAAAGAACTGCCGAAGCGGATTGGCATTGAAGGTTTGTAATAATGACCACAATACCGTGTAGAGAACCATCAATACAGTGATGGTCCTGCAAATGGTATCGAAACTAGGGTTGGTCATACTCACCTTATTAACAATAAAAATAGGGACTAGCAGAGAGTTGGCTTAGACCATCACCGTCAAGCAAAGCTGCCCATCAATTTAAGGAGCATAAGCCAGACAATATCAATCTATTGGGACTTTATATCTTGGGTTTCTGGCTTGGATTTACAGTATCAGCTTTCATCTCAGCCTTATGAATGATTAATTGGGAAAATCAGGCTGGGTAACGGTTGACTATTATAGAGGTGAGTGCCTGATAATCACAACCATTACCCCAAAAATTATAACTATTCTATCCTTAGTCCAATGATGCCAGGGATGCCTTGACGAATAATCTCAATAGTCACCACGCCCTGCTTGGGCAAAGTAGACAACGCTTTTGAGAAGTCATTGACACTGCTTATAGGCTTTTGATGCAAGTTGGTGATGATGTCTCCTGCTTGTAGCCCTGATCGAGCAGCAAGCCCAGTAGGATCTACCGCGGTGATTAGTACCCCTGTCTTGCCATCCGTGGCGACCTCAGCTTGCTCTTTGTCATCTAAGTTCCGCAGACGTAATCCTAAGCGGATGTCATTGTCGGCCACGTCTTGACTTTTGGCCTGCACATCTGAGGGTGCAATGCTAAACTGACCCTTTATCTCAAAGCTTTGACCTTGACGAAAGACCTGCGCCTTAAAGGTGTCTTGTGGTTTGGCGCGGTTGATAATATTGAGTAGGTCAGCAGTTTGCTGAATGGTCGTGCCATTGAAGGTCAAGATAATATCACCGGACTTAAGACCCGCTTTTTGTGCTGGGGAATCTGGAGTGACACGAGTGAGTAAAGCACCTTGGGGCCGATCGAGCTTATACGCTTCGGCCAGATTACGATCGATATCTTGCGGATAGATGCCCAAATAAGCTCGGGTTACTTCCCCATGATTTTTGAGCTGGTTATAGATATCCATGGCTGCATCGATAGGGATAGAGAACGACAGTCCCATATAGCCACCTGTGCCACTAAATATTCGAGAGTTAATCCCAATGACCTCACCGCGTTGGTTAAAAAGTGGGCCACCTGAGTTACCAGGATTCAGCGCGACATCAGACTGAATAAAAGGCACGCTGGTCTCGCGGGAGAAATTACGCGATTTGGCGCTAACGATGCCTGCAGAAGCGGAGTAATCAAAACCAAATGGCGAACCGATAGCCAACACGGGCTCACCCACCTTAATGGCATTTGAGTCGCCAATTGGTAAAGCAGGAAAACTGTTGCCCTTGACTTTTAACACCGCAACATCTGAGCGCTCATCGCTACCAATCAGCTTGGCATCTAGCTCAGTACGATCATTTAAAGTCACTGTGATTTTATCAGCACCTTCGACCACATGATGATTGGTGAGCATGTAGCCATCAGTGGTCACAAAAAAAGCGGTACCATAGGCATGTTCAATAGCAGGAGTAGCAGACCGCTCAGGGATACGCAATCGATCCCCAAAGAACTGCCTCAGCAGCTCAGCGGTTTGAGCTTTGGCCAACTCTTCCTCACTGACAGTCTTGGTGACATTCACTCGGGCCACGCCTGGGGTAACTTGCTGAACCAACGTAGAGAAGTCAGTAGGAGTAACGACAGCAGCAGCGTTTGTTGAGATAACGCTCCCCATCATAACCATTGGCAATGCAGACCCTGCTACTATGATGGCAGAGAATATACCGTCTCTTAGCGTTTGTACCGCTGTATTTATCTTTGGTTGATCGCGCATATTAGCCCATCCCTTATGATTGAAGTAGTGGCTTATAGGAGTATTAGGGTATATAAGTTATCACGTTCTTCCATCATCAATTGATTATATTTTTATACTGAAAATGGTCCGTTTGATGAAGGCTGTCTCGAAAAGTTGTTATCTGCTCAAGCAACTGTTTATACTGCCTCGAACGATTATGGCACGGCTATGTCCCTTTATTATAAAGATGGCTTATATTTTTGTTAACTTAAAGCCGCCTATTGGGTTGCCAGATTACGATAGGCGCACTCATCTCATCGATGAATAAAATCATGATATGATAGCACTGGTCACCGCCTAGCATTACCTTCGATTAGCCATCGCCTACTGCCTCTTACTTCATCATTACTCTCATTAAAGTGCAATAGCTATAGCGGCTGTTTTAAGTCGCACAACCTTAAGTCGCATAACTTAAAGTGCGTTTGATTATCCGGCTGCTGATAGGATTAATGACCGCAATCTTTTAGTCTGATGCTTATGATAATCGACTTTGTAAGGGCTAACACTTTGGCCAGATCAGCCATTGCTATCTGATCTGATACAGGGGCTGATATGGAGGCTGGCTTAACAGTAGGCATATAAGCTTGCTTTGGTTGATTAAATATCTGTGAAGATAATCAGCTTAAGAATTAAGGGATAGTACTGCGTAAAATCGCTATAGTGGTTAGATTATTGAATTTATTCAGTTATTGTTATGATTAACTTAGCATTAGTTTGCCGTTTAATTTATCATAGGCCGCAAGTTATGGGTGGTAAGGGCACGATGCAGTTGCGTTTTTTGGATTTATAAAAGGATCACTCTATGGATACCGCCTTATTATTGTCTGGCGTGGTTGCGCTAGGAATTGGCGCGCAGTGGTTGGCTTGGTATTTAAAGCAACCGTCCATTTTATTTTTATTGCTTATCGGTATCCTTGTTGGTCCCGTTCTACATTATTTTGATCCCGATTTGATATTGGGCGAGCTGATGTTCCCCTTCATCTCGTTGGGCGTGGCTATTATCTTGTTTGAGGGCTCCTTGACCCTTGAGTTTGAAGAGATTAAGCAGCATGGCAAAGTGGTGCAGATGCTGGTGTCAGTAGGGGTGGTCATTACCATCGCCATTGTTGCCTTATCCACCTACCTGCTCTTTGATGTCGACCCTTTGATTGCGCTACTGTTTGGCTCTTTGGTCTGCGTCACAGGTCCCACTGTCATTGTACCGCTGCTTAGAAGCGTGCGACCGAATAAGACCATCTCCAATATCCTTAAATGGGAAGGGATTATCATTGACCCTATCGGGGCCATCGCCGTGGTTTTGGTTTATGAGTATATTATCTCAGGCGGCCAAGCCAATGGACTGTTACTATTTGGCGAGATTGTGGTGCTTGCCACGCTCATAGGGCTATTTGGTGCTTTTGTTTTGGCCCATTTAATCAAGCGCCATATGGTGCCTGAATTTTTGCACAATGTTTTTACTTTGGCCTTCGTCCTACTACTGTTCTCTTTCTCCAACCACTTAAAGCATGAGTCAGGACTGCTAGCGGTCACGGTCATGGGTGTGGTATTGGCCAATTGGAAAGGCTTCCCTCGCGATCAGATACTAGAGTTTAATGAATCTTTAACTGTTCTATTAATCTCTGTACTGTTTATCGTCCTTGCTGCTCGGGTTGAGCTTCAAAGCTTGGTCAATGTCGGCTTTGCCGGTTTAGTACTGCTCGCTATCGTCATGTTTATCGCTCGGCCGCTCGCTGTTTGGGCATCCTCGATGGGCTCTAACCTCAAAACCAGCGAAAAGCTAATGATAAGCTGGATTGGACCACGTGGTATCGTGGCAGCGGCCATCTCTTCTTTGTTTGCGATTCGCTTGCAAGAATATGACATTCAGGGCGTGGACCTATTAGTGCCCCTAGTCTTTATGGTAATCATTGGTACTGTGATGATTCAAGGCTTGGGTGCCAAAATGGTTGGCAATCTATTGGGCGTTCGCGAGCCTGCGACCAACGGTATTTTAATCGTCGGCTCAAACCCCATCGCCCTACTGCTAGCCCTATCTTTAAAAGAGCAAGGCTTTGATGTGGTGGTCGCGCATAATAACTACACCAATATCGCCAAAGCTCGCATGAGCGGCCTACGCACCTACTTTGGCAACCCGGTCTCAGATCACGCTGACCACCATCTAGATCTCATCGGTATCGGCCATCTGTTCGCCATGAGTATGGACAAAGAGCTCAATACATTATCTGAGATTCACTACCGCCACGAGTTTGGTGAACAAAAGATTTATCGCTTAAAATTCAGTGATGAAAAGGTCAAAAATGAGCGTGATGACAAGCAGTCTAACTTTAGCTCGCAGTGGCTGTTTGGCAAAGACGTGACCTATACCAAGCTTGCCAGCATGCTGTCTAAAAAGGCCAAAATTAAGATTACCAATATCACAGACAGCTACAGCTTCGCCCAGTACAAGGCCGATAACAAGCAATTTGTGCCGCTTTATACCTTGGATAAAGAGGGCAAGCTTCATGTTATCACTGATAAATTCGAGGGAGATATTCCTAAAGATCGTCGCCTAGTGGCGTTGGTGATAGAAGATGAGATTCAGCCAAAAGCCGTCGATGTTACTGCCAAGCAAGAGCAAGCACGAGCTTTGGCAGATGCCAAATTTGAAGCCAAGGCCAAAGCGCCAGAGAAGCGTAAAGAAAAGGAGCTAGTAGCAGAGTCAGTGATACCTGTCCTCTCTACCACCGAGCAAAACCTTGGTGAGATAAGCGTGGCTGATACAGATAAAGTCACTGAGTTATCTTCTCCCATTACCCCTACGGACAAAGAGGCCGATTTCAGCAAATCAGCACCTCAAAAAGCAAGTGGTAAAGTTAAAGGCAACGGTAGTGGTAAAGCCGCTAAAACCTTAGCAGGATCACTTGATCCTAAACGCTTACCCGATACTCAATCAACTCTAATAGCGCAGGACCAGCCGGCCAAGGATAAAGTAGCAGATAACCTAATGCTTGAGAACATTGACCCTATAGAGACAGTTCAACCTATTGAGAGTAGCCAACTTGCTGATAGCCCTAATCAGCTTAACGCTGCTGACTTGAATAAAGATGAACTGCTTGATAAATAATCGTATCTAGACTTCAGTTTAGGCTACTATCTTTACCAATCAGCTGGTCTAAATAATAAGACTGGCTGATATCTAAGCTTCTATAGTCTGATATTTTCTGGCTATAAATCAACTGACAAGCTCTGCCAAATACGCAGGGCAACTTCCTCACTATTGCCACTAGCATCAATTTGGAGGATGCGATTAGGATGCTCGGTCGCCTGATGAACGAATCCTTGATGCACTCTCGTAAAAAAGTCCAAGGCCTCTTGTTCAAAGCGGTCTGCTTGGCTACGCTTACCCGCCCGCCTCATACCCTCATATACTGGCAAGTCTAGCCAAATCGTGGTATCGGGCAATCGAGGCACGAACCCTGCTATCAACTGATTAATTTTGTCCAATACTTTAGGGTCACCATGAGCACGGCCAAAACCCTGATAAGCCACTGTCGAGTCGATGAACCGATCACAGATGACCCATTTATTCGCCGCTAAAGCCGGTAAAATCCGTTCATGCAGATGGTCACAACGTGCCGCAAACATGAGCAGTAGCTCAGTGTCGTCATGGATGCTGGTTTGAGGATTAAGCAATAAAGCGCGAAGCTGCTCAGCAAAATCACTGCCGCCTGGTTCACGGGTTCGTATATAGTCGATTCCCGCTTCCTCCAACCGCTCACATAAGCTGCTGATGGCTGTGGTCTTACCCACTCCCTCAGTCCCCTCAAAGCTAATAAATCGGCCCAATGATGAGCTCTGTTGAGAGATCGGTAGTGAGGAAGATAGTGACTCTTTTGGCTTTGATGATGATGTTTGCTTTAATAGTTCCGGCTCTGATACTGGTGGCGATATAGCGCCCTCGCATTGGTCTGTCATGCCTTACCCTACCTATGAATCCCAAAAAAATACTGGTCATTATACCTTGATACCTCGTTGACCATAAAAAATGCGCGTTTACTATAACGCGCATTGATTGACTCTACCAGACTTGCTCTTATTAAGGCTGCTCGGCCGCCTGCTTTTGACGACGTACCTTGAGATACTCTTGAACGGCTTGGTTATGATCAGCTAGACTATTGGTGAACTTATGCCCCCCATTGCCCGTGGCCACAAAGTATAGCGCGTCACTGGCGGCTGGATGCAAGGTTGCCTCGATAGAAGCTGCTGAAGGTAGCGCAATAGGCGTCGGTGGTAATCCATTAATTTGATAAGTATTGTAAGAGGTTACCTCATTGATATCACTACGGCGAATATTGCCATCATAGCGGCTGCCCATCCCATAGATAATGGTCGGATCGGTCTGCAATCGCATGCCTTTTTTCATCCGATTGGCAAATACCGCTGCCACCAAAGGACGCTCCTCTGGTACGCTAGTCTCTTTTTCGATGATAGAGGCCATCACCAGCGCTTCATAAGGCGTCTGATACGGCACGTTGCTATCACGGCTGGCCCAAGCTTTATCCAGCGCTTGTTTTTGCTTTTGATACAAATCCAGCAGGATTTTTTTGTCCGTGGTGCCCTCTCCATAATAGTAGGTATCAGGTGTAAACCAACCCTCAAGATTATGATTGACGATAGCATCTGTACTGTCTTTAACGTTGGCAGGCAGTTCGGCGGCTATTCCTAAGGCGTTCGCAATGGCCTGATTGTCTGCCTCTGCCCCGCTCTTGCCGAGCACTTCTAACTTAATACCTGGCGTCTCGCGCAGCGTTTGATACAAATCGCTAGCCCGCTTGCCCTCGATGATTTGCACTTTGACCATCGCTACTTTCGCGCCTTGCTGCAATATCGATAACGCATCTGTCAATGAGGGATTCTCTGGCAACTGATAAGTCCCAGCATGTAACGGTGCATCCACCTGCGACTTGATGTAAAGCTTGGCGATACTGGAGGAGAACAGCGGTATCTGCTTTTGCCACTGCGGCAGTAGACCATAATAGGTCTGACCATGTTCAATCGTTACCATCTTTTGTGGCTGCTCAATTCGGCCAAATAAGGTTTGATAAACCATGGCTAGGGCAAAAGCGGCGATAAGCGACAACACCAATAATATCTGATAGCCCCGCATCATAAAAAATGAGGGTGAGGCCGGTTTGGTTTTGCTGCTCTTTTTGGCACGGCTGCTGTCATTAATAAGCGATATATCTGTTGCTGGTACGTCTGGTCGAAGGGGGGCAATCACCTGACGTTCTGATACCGCTTGATTAGGGTGAGGACTTGCCTCAGTAGCAGCTTCATGGTTTAGCTTGTCAGCATTATCATTAGTCGCTTTCTTATCCGTCGTAGCGTCGTCACTAATGACCCTATCACTGGTTTTATTAGCATTAGTACTAGCATCATTAGGGTTGACAGGAAGTTTATTAGATATGGAATCGCTCATGACGGCTCACGGAGGCAAAAGTTTGCTAGAATTTAGCATTGAATGG
>JAUNVX010000181.1 GCA_030540615.1 Psychrobacter sp.
CTGTCCTATTTGACTAGCGCAGCTGACTGTCTTTACTGCCGCGTCGATTATACAACTCTTGCGACTTGGCATGGGCTTCAAGCTCACTTTGACAAGCAACGCAGTGCTGAACTCCCGGTAAAGCTTGCCGGCGAGCCTCAGGGATAGCCAATCCGCACTCATCACAATACTGCGCACTTTCACCTTTAGGAAGCAGACGGCGAGCTCGCTCTAGCGCATCATTCACCGTGGCATCCATTTGCTCATGCTCTGCGCCATCGCGCGCCCAACCACCTGCCATTGCTACCCCCTATACTTTTGCTCATAGTAAGCTTTATACATGGGGGCAAATTGATGATATTTCAACTGGGCAATGCCTGCTGCTTATAGGTTTGAGACCTTGTTTTAGCCTATTATCTTAAGAACAGTTATTTTAACCGCCGCTATACGCAGAGCTGCTATCTTGATTTAATATCTTGAAAACTACTATCTCAAAAACCTGCTATCTTGAAAGCTGTTAATATAAAGCCTATTTATTCAAAAGCTATAATCACACTAGTGCCTATTTTGGCTGCAAATCCACCACTTGACCACGAACGCCAATACTCTCATCACTCATTAAGCAGACATACCCCGCCATGATATCCTCTGGGGTTTTGAGGCTCATGGGATTCTCCCCCGGATAAGCATGGGCACGCATGTTGGTACGAGTGCCGCCTGGGTTGATACAATTAAAACGCAGATTGGTCGTGGCTTTGGTCTCTTGGGTAAAGATATCACTCATACCCTCGACCCCTTGCTTGGACAAGGCGTAGGCGCCCCAAAAGGCTCGAGGGTGAGAGCCTACGCTACTACTGGTAAATATAATAGAGCCGTTATCGGCAGCCCTTACCAAGGGCAAAAGTGCTTGGGTAAGCATAAAGGTCGCAGTAAAGTTGACCTTCATTACCCGAGTAAAGGTATCCACGTCGTACATCTCAAGGGGGGTCAGTTGACCTAAAATACTAGCATTGTGTAATATCCCATCTAAAGCCCCAATCTCTGCTTGAATAAGATTTTCTAACTGCTGCATCTCAGTATAACTGGCACTCTCTAGATTCATCGGTAGCATCGCTGGTTCAGGATATCCTTTGGCTTCGATTTCATCATAGACCGACTCGAGCTTGCTCGCCGTCCTTCCCAGCATCAATACTGTAGCGCCATAGCTGGCATAAGTTAATGCTGCCACTCGGCCAATGCCATCGCCTGCTCCTGTTACCAGAATCGATTTATCTTTTAGGCAATCTGGCTTGGGCGTAAATTGGCGAATTTGGTCATGGGTCAAAGGCGTCATCATCATAGCATTGGCTCAACATCAGTCGATAGTAAACAATTAAACATAATATTAGATAGGTTAAAAGAGGATTTATAAGTACTCAAACTGCTTGGATTGCAACAGCTTGGCTAGCGCTTTGGGGGTCTCAACAATATGAGCAGCTTGCCAAGTATTGAGACTGGCCTGCTCTTTGGCAGAAATATAGCCATAGCTTGCCAGCACAGTGATCATGCCTGCTGCATTGCCCGCTTCAATATCTCGCAGGTGGTCGCCCACGTAGATGACCGTACCAGCAATACCCCGAGGCAGTCCCAATTTTTCCATTGCCAGATACATAGGCTCAGGATCGGGCTTGGTATATCGTACATCATCCGGGCATACCAGTACCGCACAGCGCTCATCAAGCGTCAAGGCTCTGAGCAGCTTCTCTGCTAGATAACGCGGCTTATTAGTCACGATACCCCAAGGCGTGCCTGAAGTCTCAAGTCTGGTCAATACGCCATCAAGCTCAGGGAAAACTTGGCTATCGACGCAGATATCGGCTTCGTATTCATCCAAAAACTGCTGCCGATACTCTTGTATAATCGCCTCATCTATAGGCTGGTTGTTATGCGCTAAGATAAGCTTCACCATCGCCGATGCCCCTGCTGAAACTTGTTCACGAATGGCGGATTCACTAGGCGCTTGCCAGCCATGCTGGGCGCTCATACGCTTGATAATCCTAACAAAATCTGCAGCGGTATCAATCAACGTCCCATCCAAATCAAATAGGACAGCTTTTATAAATTGTGACATAAGTTTTGCCCTTTGGGCTATCAGTGAAGAAATATAAATTAATCTAAAATAAACTCTCTAGCGTAAGCAGCCAATAGACCTAAGCTTTTGAGGGATTAATCATCATCAAATTCAACTACCCTAATAAATCAGTAGTTAATAACGGATATAAGCCTAGCAAAATTTAACGCTCATTAATTTGAACAGCTACTAACTCTGCCCCAAACGGCGTAGCATTTAACGGAAAATGCTCAATAATTTTAGCTTTTACGCCTTGATAAGGGCCTTCTGCAAATATCCAGCTGTGGGTTACTACCCCGTTCTCATTATTTTTACTAAAAAAATGGCAACTATCATATGATCCTAATGCCGTGGTAATTTTCTCTCGACCCATATAAGTGAACTGTAACTCGTTACCAGCTCTCTCTTGGTCATATCTCATTACGCTTTCACCTGGCTCCATGGCTATCTTATCGATTATCCGAGGCTTTGGAAAGATGATGATATCATGCTCACCTTTATAGCGGGTCTCAGTGCCATAAGCATATTGATAACCATCTTTAGTATCAACAAACAAGCTATGACTACCACCTGGCTGAACAAATATGACCTCAGTAAGCTTCTTCTTCGCAAAATTCTGATTGGTCCGAATACCTTTATACACCGTAAAAGGATTACTCCAAGTTTCCTCAATAGTCACGCCATCCTTATACAGATTTTCATTATAGCAGCTTGCCGAAGATAGCTTGCTAGGCGCAAGAGTATCAGTGGTCACAGCTTTAGTATTTGCCATTTGGTTGGGCAAAGGTTGGGTCGAGCAGCCTAATAAAAGAACAGAGACAAAAGCAGTAAGGCTCAATTTATTAGAGCTAACTAGCGTAGTCCCTACCCGTGACGTTAATGAACTTTGATTAAATCGCATGGCTAATGCTCTCTTATCTCCTAGTAATAGTTCAATTGTTTAGGACTAACACCTATGGAGGGTTTAGTAATCGTGAATCTCTTTTGCCAGTCGTAATGGCTAAGGCTTAGCGTTTTTAATGAGGTTTTTTGACCGCCATCATATAGTTCACATCGACGTTTTGCGCCAGCCAGTAACGTTTGGTAATCGGATTATAATGTAGGCCAATAAGATTCTGCCTAGTGAATCCGGAGATGGTTGCCATCTTATCCAGCTCGGCTGGCGTGATGAATTTGGCATAGTCATGAGTGCCCCGGTCAAGCAGCCGCAGCACGTATTCAGCACCAATGATGGCAAACAAATACGATTTTGGATTACGATTGATAGTAGACAAAACACAAACCCCGCCCGGCTTTAATAAGTCAAAACAGGCCTGAACAATAGCGCTTGGGTCTGGCACATGCTCGAGCATCTCCATGCAGGTTACCACATCGAACTGGCCCTTATGACGGCTGGCAAATTCTTCAGCGGCCACATACTCATATCGCAGAGTATGGCTTAACCCACTTTGCTCGGCATGTACGCTAGCTGCTTTTAGGTTCTCTTCGCCCAAATCTATACCGGTAGCATCTGCCCCTCGGCGCGCCATCGACTCAGTCAAGATACCACCACCACAGCCAATATCGACTACTTTTAAGCCTTCTAAATCGCTTTGCATGCCTTCTAGCACATTCTCGCAAATCCAGTTAAGCCGTAGCGGGTTAATCTCATGAAGGGTTGCAAATGCCCCTTGCTTGTCCCACCATTCATTGGCCAAGTTAGTGAATTTGGCCACCTCATCATGATCGACGTTTTCGGTATGGGCAGCGTTAGAAGCAGCAGTGGTCATAAATCCTCTCTTAATTGACTGGGTAATGATGGGAGCTTAGGCTCCTTTGTGTCTATAACGTTACCACTATTTACGGTTATTTATGGTGAAAGCCAGCTAACTTTAATCACTCATTGACGCTAATTGGTTAGCATAATGACATTCTAAGTAATAAGCATATGTTTTAGCGTAAGGACACTTTGATTGTTAAAAAGGAGCTATTATGCTTGAAAATTACACGCTGATTAGTTATCTCTAGTGTTTGATTATAATGCAATCGCTTAGACTTGGGGTAAAGGATTGTTGTTAGGATTGACCTAAAGCATTGCCCATAAAAAAAATGCCAATAAGCTTTTAGAGAGTTGTCATTGGGTTAAAGTTTGCCTAAGAAGCCATAACATAGTCACAACTTTTGCTTAAGAATTGCCCATATAAATCCTGCACGCATCTTGATAAGATAGGTTATGATAAGCATATCACTCTATTTGACCATTTGATGGTTTGATACGGCTGTTTTAATAGGGCTTTAGGACTATCAATATTTGACCTCTCTAGCCACATCAGCAGCGCTTACAAAATAAGTATCTGTAATACGAAAACGGCTACCTCAAAACAGCTGTGTGAAACCAATCAGATGAAACCCTGTTTTTAAGAGACTGTATCACTAAAATGCCTGAATATTAAGGGCCTTGTTTTGAGAACATGCTTTTAAACCATAGTGGTAAGAACAGTCTGCCCCTAATTTACGATGATTTAACTAAGGACGACATATGAAACGTATTGCCACCATCACTGGACTCGCTGCCGCTATAGGTCTGGCTAGTATGAGTGCTCAAGCTGCCACTTTCCAAGCTGGCAAAGACTATAAAGTTATAGACAATCCTGAAACCATCAGCGGCAATGCGATTATCGTCCGCGAGTTCTTTTGGTACGGTTGCCCCCATTGTTATAACCTAAACCCTTATATGGAACAGTGGGCCAAGACCAAAGCCAAAGACGTGGCCTTCTTTAAGACACCAGCTGCGTTAAATCCGGTTTGGGAAGCCAATGCTCGTGGGTTCTATGCGGCTCAGTTATTAGGCTTTGAGAACAAGACTCATGACGCCCTATTTAATGCCATTCAAAAAGATGGTAAAAAACTTTTTGATCAAGATTCATTAAGTAAGTGGTATGCCAGCCAAGGGGTAGACGCTAAGAAATTCAACAGCCTCTATAACTCATTCGCCGTTAGCACCAAGGTTGGCCGCTCAAAAGAAGGCGCCATGCGTTATCAGCTATCGGGCGTTCCTGCGGTTGTGGTCCAAGGCAAATACGTGGTCACGGGTGAAGGTCCTGAAGTGGTCAAGACCGTCAATTA
>JAUNVX010000182.1 GCA_030540615.1 Psychrobacter sp.
ATACCTTTTTGACGGTATTGGATGCTCATACTGAATCACGGCCCCTGATTGCCTCGGTGCTTTAGTTGGGGTGCATTGAGTGCAAACTGGCGCATAATAATCAATATCTTCAACATCATCAACTTCGTAAATATCGATATCATTGAACTTCCATTGGCTGACCTGCAGATTATAGGCGCTATTATTGACTAAGGTGCCTTCAGGCAGAGCTATCTCGCGCTAAGCAGTGATGATAATCCACACAATTAATGTACCTAGTCCTATTGTCTTTATACCGCTCATTTTAATCTCAATATTGTTTTTACTATTGGCTGTAAAGCCTTAGCCTGCCAATACCTTATCTCATTAAATACAGCTTCAAGCACAATTCATTATTATTACATCCAAATTCCTTTAGCTATTCGTCTGCGCGCTCTATAGTATTAGTCATTGCACGACAGACAACTAAGGATTTGATGGGTGAAAAAAATAATACTAACTGCCTCGATAATTATAATGAGTATCATCTTGCTGCTGTTGATGGTTTTAGCAGCGAGTATGCCTACCTTTCCTGGGGATGGTGGTGATATGGCGCATATGCAGCGCTATGAGGAACGATATGTCGATAGCTACTGATATCAAGACTATGATTCAGATTAAGCAGTAGCATCAACATTAGTCGACCTACCCTTTAAGAGCCACGCTTATGCCCTAGTAGATTAGATATAGATTTTGTAGGATTAATAGCCCAGGTACCCAGCCCGTTGTCACCGCACAAAAAAGGGTGTACCAAGCCACCTGTTTCTGAATGTTTTTTGCTAGGCTTAGCAGTATAAAATAGCAAAACCATAGGAGAGACCAGGCATACCAATTGAAGATACTCCAAGCACTAAAATCTAAACTAATTTTTAAGGTAGCATTGATGGCTATTGTCAATGCAGTGATACTGACAAACAAGCAAAACCAGCCAAGCCCTCTTGAGTCTGCTTTTAAAAATCGATTCGCGCCCACCCAAAGGTAGGTAAAAGCAAATAGAAAGGTAAAAGCACCGGCACTTATTAGATTCTTATCTTCTGATGGGTTAAATACCAAATAGCAAGCCGTTAAAAAGCTCAACGACCCCACCAATAGATTAATCACGGACACTTCTTTGTCTTCAATCTTTCCTAATAGCCAAATCCCATTGACAAATAGCACAGCGCCCACAAAAAGTAGCGTTAGTCCTAACATACTTATTCCCTATGATAATTTATACGGCCTTTCTTAATTAATCTTTATACTTTGAATAACTGGGCTGCTTAGGCTATCTAGCTTATCGTCAGTCCATTACATTCTAAGCTATATATTCGCTCAATATCTCTAATTTAAACTGACTTAAAAATCGCATCCTTCATCCTTACCACCTAAGCGGCATTTTATGCTTATAAATTTGAGAATGACCACTGATCAAAACGGGTGATATAGCCTTGAGGCTTAGTCATCGTTAATTGCCGACAAGTCTCTCCCCGCGCCAAATACTTAATCTCAAAGTGGGTGCGTTGGCTGTCTAAAGGTACTGGGGCTCTTTCAATAGCCAAGCACCAGACTTGCTTGGCTTTCTCATCAGCATTATCAATGTAGCTGTCTATATTACTCGCCAAAATAATCTGACCGTCTGGCTTTAATCGCGACAATAAGAACTCAAAAAACGGCATGTTAAGCCACTGCTGATTGGGATTATGCGGTTCTGGATTGGGGTATAACAGGTAAATCTCATCTATAGAAGCAGGCGCTATGGCATAAATAATCCAAGGAATGGCATCAGCGTGAATAGGCAAAAGATTAGTCAATTGAGCGCTATCAGCGAGCTTTTTGAAAGCATCAAACTTATCGCGAGTACGCTCGATTGCGATTAATTGATTACTAGGATGAGCAGTAGCATATTGCAAAGCATGTTTGCCCCTACCCGCACCAATCTCAATAATTAATGGTCGGTTCGGCTCTATGAGCGGCGTCATAAAATTCCGAGGGGGTCTAAGCTTTTCTGGCTTAAAGGCGCGGTCATGATGGTGCGATAGCATAATGGTCTCTTAAATGAGCGATAAAGCCTATGATAAGTTAAGCCGGTCAATTAATGGCACTGAAATAAGAATTATAAAGTAAAGGCCATAAAACCAAGGTGATAAAGGAGAGGCCTTGCAAAAAGCCAAGTTTAAATTGTGTTTTTAGACCTGCATGCTATGATACTTTACTTACTCTAATCGCGCTAATCAATCGGGACATTATGACTGACTCTCTACCGACTGCCCCCACATCAGCTCTTCCAAAGACTTATTCTTGTCCTCGCTGCGGCACCAAAGCCCCTTGGCAAGATAACCCCAATAAGCCATTTTGTAGCGCCCGCTGCAAGCTCATCGATTTGGGCGCTTGGGCCAGTGAGGACTATAAAGTACCCGCTGAGGACAATCCATTTTCGACTGAGCTATCAAGAGACTTTCCTGAGGATTAATAGCTTTTTAATAGTTGGGTCAAGCTATAGGCTTACTCTATTCACTTATTTTTAGCTATTCATTCATCCGTATTACTACTTACTTTAATATTGCCTAATTAAGGATTTGCTATGTCGCACTCTTATCTGATGCCCACCTATGCTCGCCAGCCTATCAGCTTCGTTCGTGGTCAAGGCAGTTGGCTGTATACGGCGGATAATACGGCTTATTTAGATGCCTTAACGGGGATTGCCGTTTGCGGCTTGGGTCATTGCCATCCTAATATCACCGCAGCGATTCAAGAGCAAGCGGCTACTTTGGTACATACCAGTAATTTATTCGGTATTGATTGGCAAGAGCATGCTGGTGAGGCGCTCTGTATGGCCGCTGGCATGGACAGTGTGTTCTTTGCCAATAGCGGCGCCGAAGCCAACGAAGCTGCCCTTAAATTGGCTCGGTTATACGCTCATCGCAAAGGCCTTAAACGCCCCAAAGTGATTGTGATGGAGCGCTCCTTCCATGGCCGCACTTTGCTCACCGTTTCTGCTACCGCCAACCCCAAAGCACGTGAAGGGTTTTTTACCTTAGATGATGACTTCATCCGTGTGCCATTTGGTGATATCGACGCCCTAAAACAAGCAGCTAATGGACATGATGATATCAGCGCCGTATTTTTGGAGCCTATCCAAGGTGAGGGCGGTCTAAATACTGCCGCTAATGGGTTCACCTTTTTAGAAGAAGTGGCCGCGCTTTGTGATGCCAATGATTGGCTGTTTATGCTAGATGAAGTTCAGACGGGGAATGGCCGAACAGGCAACTACTTTGCCTATCAGCATAGTAGTGCTAAGCCTGATGTCTTAACCACTGCCAAAGGCCTTGGCAATGGGTTTCCGGTTGGCGCTTGTCTGGTCAGTGGCCGAGCCAAAGATTTATTTAGTGCGGGCAGTCATGGCTCCACCTATGGAGGTACGCCGCTGGCTAGCCGAGTGGTGCATAGCGTTTATGAAGTCTTGACAGACAGTAATGTGATGAGCAATGCTGTCACAGAAGGGGATTTTATACGTGAGAGCCTTACCAGTGCGCTTGGAGCCAAGGGCGTTAGCAGCCGTGGTCATGGCATGATGATTGGCATTGTATTGCCTGAGGGTACGGACTGTAGCCAACTAGTAGATATTGCTCGTGATGAGCATAAACTCATTATTAATATCACAGGCTCGCATGTCATTCGTTTATTACCCCCATTGAACATGCGCCGTGAAGAGAGTGAGCAGGTCGTTGAAAGGCTGATTAATACCATTAATTCTGCTAATATTCTCTAGCCTTTATTACGGCTATTTTGTCTTCTAAAGTGCCGTGAGTCATTAATAACAACAAAAAAGCAGCCCAAATTAGGCTGCTTTTTTTAATGCTGTTATTTTAATTCTATAAACCACTTTCAAACGCACTAAGCGGCAGCGTGAAAATACTTTTTCAAGACCTCTAAGCAGCGGGTAATCTTAGCGGGCTGCTGTTCCCGATTTAAGGTCACAGCATAAAGTACAAAACTAGGCAGTTGATAATCTGGCAAGACTTCTACCAAAGTACCGGCATCTAGCTCTTTTTTGACATCCATCTCCATCATTCGCACTAGGCCGTGGCCTTTACGTGCCAAAGTCGTGGCCAAAAAGACATTATTGGTATGAATACGGGTTTGCATTTTTACTTTGATTTTTTTGCCAGTTTCTGTTTGAACAAACTCAAGATGGTTGCAGTCTTTCATCAAGTCAATGCAGATAAGTTGATGATTGGCCAAATCTTTTGGCTTTTCAATCTTATCATGCTGGCGTAGATAATCGGGTGAAGCGACCAATATCTGACGCACATCAGCCAATGGATGGCTGCTCACATTAGAGTCATTCATAGTCGGACTCATACGAATGGCAATATCGACACGCTCATCAATCATATCGATATAACGATTGTCCGCTAAGAAGTGAATATTCAAATCATCATGTGCTGCCATCCATGTCGACAAGGCGGGCAAAATACGATTGACGCCTAGCTCGGGAGTTGTGGCTATACGCAGGCTACCTGCTAGCTCATCGCGAAGTTGGTTGACCTTAATTCGGCCTTGCTCAGCCGCATTCACCACATCTTTGGCAGCTTCATAAAAGCTTGCGCCTGCTTCGGTAAGACTTAACTTACGCGTTGATCGGTGCAGCAATACCACACCTAGGTCATTCTCTAAAGAGCGGATTTGTTGGCTAACAGCACTGGTGGTGATACCAAGCTCGCGAGCTGAACCACTAAAAGAGCCATGTCCGACCACACTGGCGAACACGGCCATACCACGTAGATTATCTAACATATGAAATCACTCAAACGGTTTATATTGAAACTTAAACGGAACTTAAAGGCGAATTAACTAAAACTTAAAGTGTAATAAAACTTAAATAATTATAGAGTATTAGATAAATTTTTGTGTCACATTAAAGCCGTTAATTGTTAGTTTTCGTACAGTGAGAATATTCATAATTTAATGTGACCTCTAATGTCTGTCAGGGTCGCTATCTTTAAGCCCTTCTAAGATAGAATTGTGACAGACAGAAATTAGCAACACTCGTTATCAATAGAGTCACAATGAATTTAAAGCACAGCTAATCATAGCTATATGCTTATTACTGATAATTTTTAATATCAGCTTGTCAATGAGCCTTAGCTAATGAGTACGGGTTAATAGCTGCTTATAAATT
>JAUNVX010000183.1 GCA_030540615.1 Psychrobacter sp.
CGTCATAAGCATACGCACGGTAAGTGATTGTGGGCATCTCATCGCTTTCGGCTTCCCGGATTTTTTTAATCAGTGGCGGTAATATCTCGCCTAGGTCACCGAGCGTAATGTTTAAACTTTGATCAAGGTCGTCAGAGACACTGCCTTTATTGACAATGAGGGGTGCAAATTGATAGTGGATAAACTGGCCTAGCTCGTTGCGAGCGTGAAAGCCGTTTTCGTGATTGGTAACGATCCGCATCGGCTCCGGCCATGTGCTATGTGTGGCCTCGATGGTTTCAAGCAATGCTACACTTGGCGCACTGTCAAGATGAAAGTCTTTAATATCATCAATACTGGGCATTAGACATCTCCCAAAGCTTCAGGCATCTCTTTATTGACCAGCTGCTCTAACAAGTTAAGTAGACGCACTGGGTCTTTTGATTCCCAAATTTTGACAATTGCGCTGTCAAATCGCTGATTGAATCTGTTGGGTTTACAGCGCACTTCAAACGCTACAGATACGATCTTACCGCTGCGCTCTTGCTCTTGTATTGACCCGGCAACAAACTGACATTCGTAGTCTGCCATTTCGTTATCGTCAATTATGAGCCGCCACAAAAATGGTCGCGGTAATCTTAAAGTGTGATCTCGCCAAAACGCCCAAAAATACTGACGCTTAATAGGGGTGTCTAGCAGCACAGAAGCGCCCACGGTGTGCGTATTATTAATAAACTGCACGCGCTGACGTGCAAAGCCGCCCATTAAGTCTTGCTCAAGCAAACCATTGGCAAATTTAGGGTTATGACCCCTTTGGAGGGGGCATAAAGCAAAGCTGTTCATCGGCGGGGCCTCGCGGTAGTATGCTTCTGTATCTGCTTAGCGGCGTGAGAGTTTTTATTTGCCAGGCTGCTGAACTTTCGGTCGATCATACGGTCAACCATATCCACGGTTACTGTGCCGTCTGGTGCGCGGTACGCTTCTACTTTTGCACTTGAGTTGTTATTAATGATGATATTCCCCTGCGATGGCGCTTTAGGGGCTTGCTCAAGATACTTGGTGAGGTCTTTATTCTGCTTAGGCGATAAGACGCGCTCATTTTTTTGCAGTAGATATGTGGCTTCTTCTGGGACATTGTCTAGACCGCCGTGAGCAATACCCGCCACGGTAGGTGCTGTCATACCTTTGATACGTGCGGCGCTTGCGATTTGCAAAGCTGACGCAGCAAAAGCAGCTGGTCCAGCGATGTAGGGCCCAATTACTGGAATAGCGGAGATGGCGGTATATACATTTGAGTATGTCTCTTCAGCATTCATTGTAGCTTTGTAGGCAGCATACGCCTGTTCCATTGCGAACGCTGCACGATGCATTCTAGAATTTTCGCCAAAAAATGTTGCGGCGGCACCGGTCATGCTGGTAAACATACTCGTATAGATAGCGACACGCTGATCGCGAATCTGCTCACTCAGTGATTTTTCTTTTAAGGCATGCTCTTGCTCCATGGCCCACATGGCATTTAAATGTTCTTGACGCGCTTGCTCTAAGAGATCATTGCGCTGTTGCTCATCGAGTAGATATTTGCCTTGATCGTCTGTAGCATTGATCTCTGATTGACGGTTAGCGTATTGATCATTAACTGAGTTAAATGCCTGGTCATGCTCTTCACCCATCTTCCATTTAGCATAGTCCTTCGGCTTCATGGTGAGCTGGGCTGTGCGGTCCAAGACATTGGATGCAGCTTGGCTAATACCATCCCGCATCTTCTGTGCGATTGACTGATAAAGTTTGTCCGCTTCGCGGGCCTTTTGCTCTTGAACGAATTTAAAGTTTGCCAAGTCTTTTTGATAAGCTTCATTTTGTGCGTCGATATACCTTTGGCGGACTTCGTCATCTTCAATGCCCGCTTCAGCGATCTCTTTTAGCTTTTGTTCATGATCATACTTTAGCTTCTCTTCTTCGCTCATATACTTGAGCATGATTGATTGAGCTTTGGCATTCTTTTGCTCAAGATAGCGCTCTTGCTCAGCCGCCAAGTACAATTCACGCTCGAGTGAGCCTTCAGCGAATGTATCTTCGATAGAGGCAATATTTTTGCGGTGATCTTCTTCTAGCTTTTCGCGTTCATCTTGATATTTAGACATGACAGAAAATGCGGCGGCATTCTTCTCTTCAAGATAGCGCTGGTCTTCGCGTGCCATATACTCTGTATATTCAGCGGAACCCTTGGCGAATGATTTCTCAATTTCAGAGACGCGCTGATTATGCTCAAGCTCAATCTTTTCGCGGGCAGTAGCATATTTAGCAACAATAGATTGCTGCTGCTTTAAGAGCTGTTCTTGTGCTCGTAAGGCCTCTTCAGCTGCCTTGTTATCTTGGGCTATCTCACCCGCAACATTCGAGTTTCCAAGCTCGGCATTTAACTTGTTGTAATACCTGTCACGGCGTCCGTGATGGTGCTTATAAGCAGGGTCCGTGTAACGCCAAGCGATATAGTTTTTACCAAGAACTTCGGTACCTTTCTGATAACTAACATCTGGATTTGCTAGAAATTCATTTTTAGTTTTAGCAAAGCGGCCTTTGGTAGTCATCTCCTTGATAGCAAACATAGCTTGAGCATTTAGTGCTTCTTGACTCTTTACAATCTGGCCGTGTTGAATAAGTCCTAGCTGCTTAAGATAATCGTAAAGCTCTTTGCCGCGCTCTTTCTGCCAGCTAATCATGCCTAAATTATATTTGCCATTCTTAGGGTCGCTATGGCCACCAAATAGGTATTTGCTTTGATAGTCACCCTCTCGGCCGACTTCAGCAGTAATAATACGCGCTTGGTTGTCAGATAGCCCAGCGTGCCGAAAAGCCTTGTAAACCATCATCTGATTGCTGATAGCTTTGGTTTGTGCGCCTGTCGCTTTAGTTTGTGCAGCAGCCGCTTTTGCCGCCTTCTCAGACGCTTGCGCGTTGGCTTCGGCCTCTTTCGTATTAATCCGCAGGCCCTGCGCCGAGTAGTCCGCTGCATCACCAACTTTGTAATAAAAATCAGCGAGAGTATCTAACTCACCCGTGGTGGTAGTGTTAATGCTGTTAAGACTAGCAAGCGCCGCCTTTGCTGTGCCTACGATATCTAATGTGGTCTGGCCACTGATGTTAGCCAAATTAGTAGCACCTTGGCGTAGCGCCTGCGCTTTGGCCGCAAGCCCATCGGCATCTAAAACGCTGCCAATAGTGCCCCCCACATAGTAGGCATATTTATACATGCCTTGGATAAGCTGTATAAACGCTTGGACGCCTGACGCCAACACGACTATCGATGACGCTACGCTACGGGCGATAAAGCCTACGGATTTAATAACACCGCCAAACTGTTGGCCACTCTTAGACCCGCCCACAAAATGTGACATCAAGCTGTTAAGCACTGGCATCATTTGCCCAGCTAACTGTGATTTAAACCCTTCAAATCGAGTTTGCACTGCTTGAGTCTGGGCAGCGAGCAAACGTGATTGATCAATAGCTGCTTGAGTTTTGATAACGCCAGCTTCGCGTAGCGCGTCACCATATTTACCAAGCTCAGTGCCGCCTTCCGCAAACAATGGCAATAGATTACCAAGATCACCGGCCAAGCTCTCAAAGACAAAGCGTTGCTCTTGTGATGTAGCCCCAAGCTCATCCATTTTATCTTTAATCAGTTGTAGCGCTTCAACGCCATCTTTGCCTTGCAGCGTTTTGCCTAGATTACGAATCTCTTCATCCGTCATCCTAGTATTGTTTTGCAGGGCTTCAAAGAAGTCAGCCGCACCGCCACCGCCGGTGGCCGAAAACTCGCCCAACTTCTCTTGTACATCTGCCAAAATACCTGCTAGGGCGTCTTGCTCTACGCCCAGATTTTTAGATGCACTGGATAAAATCTGAAAGGTCTCGACATTGGTCTTGGCTCGGTTGGCCAATACTTGCAGCTCAGCATCAGCGTGCGCTGTCTCGATAGCTAATCTAGCAAGCGACCCAATAGCTACTGCCACTCCGCCCACTGCCATACCTGCTATGGCTGCGCCTGCCATCATGCCTCCGCCGCTGATAGCTCCTAACCTAGACGACAGACCATCTATAACGCTACCGAGCTGTGTGCCACCAAGGTCGTCCATGAGCTGGTCGCGGAAAGTACGGATCGACTCTGACATGTTGCGCGCGCGTTCAGCTGTTTCGCGCTCAGCACGCGACATCCCTTCCGAAAATTCGGACAAGCGGACCGCAAGATCAAGTGTGAGTCTGCCGAGTGATGTCGTAGCCATACATTTTCCTTCGAGTGTTAAAAAACCCGCCAATGGCGGGTTCACTATCAATTAAATATGTAGTGTTATTCTGGAAAAACACTCAATCTGTACATTCGTAATATGCCGTTTGATTTGTCGATAGTCATTTTTTCCATTACTGGCTTTCCACTATCAAGCTTTTGGTAGATATTAATTACCTTTGCTTTCTTAAAATCAGAGATGTAAGGGTATACCTTTCTGTCATAAATTAAAGGTTTTAGTGCCCCATTATCTACACGATAACCTAAAACTGCATCTGCTGGTATACTGCTTAATAAAGTTAGGTTCTTAGTTAAGTCCATGCCGTCTTTAAGATCATAAATACCAGATTTTAATTTGAAGTTTTTAATGTCGATGGCATATCCATTAAACCAATATCCTTCTTTGATATATGGGTATCTATATCCATCTTGTCCGTAGAGATTTATTTCCCAGCCTTAATTTCTACCACATTCCCATCATCGTAAACGGATAACTCAGGGCACTCAATTCTGTAAGGTTCACCACTTTTTCCCGCACTATCAGACGTTGGTGGGTCTGGAAATTGGGCAGGATTTTTCCAAAAAGGGACTACTCTTATCTCCTTAGCAACACTGGACCCCATTGATAATTGCAAGGTTTCACAATTCGCTTTTACTAAAGGCGGTGTGTAAGGAACTTGAGCTATTGCAATACAAGGAAATAGTAGACAAATAAATTTCAATCTCTTTTTCATAAAATCCTCTAAACAATTCATCGTAGTCTAGATAGTATTACGAATT
>JAUNVX010000184.1 GCA_030540615.1 Psychrobacter sp.
TAAAAGAGGCTATTGCCTGTTGTCAGGATAAAAACGCCTTATAATATCACGAGTTCTCAGTGCCCTTACCATTTCAAGTAGTATTAAGGAGCGTTTGAGCATAAAAATTATCGCAAACAGAGCACTTTTTTGGATAGAGAGTAATGGGTCATAATCAGCCAGTAAATCAAGTAGGTGACAGTTTAGCCAATAATGATTTGGAAGTTTTTGTGCAAGTCAATTGGCAAGCACCTTGGCTCAAGCATTTATCCTGTCAGCAATTTATGGAGCAAGATAATAGTCTTAATGGCTTATCTAAACAGGGGAATGTGCGAGCGCGCCTATCGACTTGGTTAGAGGCATTAGCCAGCCAATACTTAGATAAAAATGATGCCCAGCAAACACCTTTTATCTCAGGCCGTGGTCAGTCACTTACCTTTGTCGCTCAAGAGGACTTGCCTGAGGGCATGGCCTATGAGACCTTTATCGCCGAGACGGGTAACGTACCCACCCGAGACAATCTGCACGATTTATTTAACGGCAGTATTTGGCTGACCTTTCCTAAGTCCAAGGCGCTACTCAACCGCTATCAGGCTAAGGCGATTGATAGTGAGGGCATATCAGGTCGCCGTGGCCGAGTCCGTGACACCATCACTGTCTTTGATGAAAACGGCGCAATATTAGTCACCGCCAATCCTAACATTGGCGAGGCGCTAACCAATTTTGACTGGCAAAACTGCTTGGTAACGCCGCGAGAGGAGTGGGACGATGGCTTTTTAACCCAGCCCTATACGCCAAACCCAACTGCCAAAGCCGCTGTCTATATCTTTGGCCATGCGCTACTTGAGCAGCTCGTCGCCCCGCGCAAACCTTTATGCGCTCATACCTTAATTCTAGCAGTAGAGTCAGACTTCTTTACGTTATCGATGACTGAAAGAATGGGGTATTTGGATAAGCGATTGTCGCAAAAGCTCGATGAATTATTGCAAGATGAGACGGTGACGCCAAGAGCCTTATCCCCCTTGCCGATATTGGGCGTGCCACATTTTTGGCCCGATAATGCCGACCCAGAGTTTTATAACGATACTTTTGTGTTTCGCTCAGGTCGGCGCGGCTAACCTTATTAACATCCCTTATATCCCTTACACCACGCACACCACGCATACGGCGATAACCTAGCAGGAATAAGTTACTAATCGCTGACGATTGTCATACTAATGACGCTTAACAAAAAGTACGATATTTGTTATGTTAATAAGGGTTCGTACTGTCAATTTTTCCTCTTATAAGCGTTCTACTATCGACCAAAATACTTTATCTTCAATCAATATATTTTTCTTCCAAATTTTTTAGACCAGTCATTTTCAATCAAATTAGCATTACTTCTCGACCTCTAAACTTTAAGCCACCTTAAGTTCAAGCCACCTTAAAACTCTTAAATAATAAAGATAAGGAAGCCAATATGAGTGATGTATTCAACGTCAAAGACACCCTAAATGTCGCGGGCAAGGCCCATAGCTATTATAGCTTGCCAAAACTTGCCGAAACCTACAGCAATATCAATCAGCTGCCTTTTTGCATGAAGATTGTGCTAGAGAACTTGCTGCGTAACGAAGATGGCGGACTGTCCGTCGGTCAAAACCACATCGAGGCCGTCGCCAATTGGGACGCCGCCGCCCAGCCGAGCCAAGAGATTGCCTTTATGCCAGCGCGTGTGGTGCTGCAAGACTTCACAGGCGTGCCCTCAGTGGTCGACTTAGCCGCGATGCGTGATGCTATCGTCAAATTAGGCGGTGATGCTGAGCAAATTAACCCTTTTATCCCCAGTGAATTGGTCGTCGACCATTCGGTACAAGTCGATGTTTATGGCCGCGAAGATGCGCTGGATTTGAATAAAAAGATTGAGTTTGAGCGCAACAACGAGCGTTATGAGTTTTTACATTGGGGCAAGCAAGCTTTTAATAATTTTAAAGTTGTGCCACCTGCCACAGGTATCGTGCATCAGGTCAACCTTGAGTACTTGGCTCGCGTCGTCATGGCCGCTGAGCAAAACGGCGAGTTGACCGCTTATCCCGATACAGTATTTGGTACGGACAGCCACACCACCATGATTAATGGTATCGGCGTGCTCGGTTGGGGCGTCGGCGGTATCGAAGCCGAAGCGGCGATGCTTGGTCAAGCCTCATCCATGCTCATCCCGCAAGTGGTCGGCTTTGAGCTAACAGGCAAACTCTCTGAGGGCGTCACCGCCACGGATTTAGTGCTGCGCGTGGTCGAGATGCTTCGCGCGCATGGCGTGGTCGGCAAGTTCGTCGAGTTCTACGGCGAAGGCCTGCATAATATGCCCTTGGCCGACAGAGCCACCATTGCCAATATGGCCCCTGAGTATGGTGCCACTTGTGGTATCTTCCCGATTGACCAAGTCGCCATTAACTATTTACGCTTATCAGGCCGCAGCGAAGAGCAAATCGAGTTGGTCGAAGCGTATGCCAAAGCGCAGGGCCTATGGCACGATGCCAATACCCCCAACGCGGTGTACTCAAGCCAATTAGCCCTAGACTTGAGCACCGTCGTGCCCTCATTAGCTGGGCCAAAACTACCACATCAACGTGTCGCTCTGACCGACATGCACCAAAGCTTCACTCAGACTTTAGCTGAGATGACCCGCGACCGCAACACTGAAATCAAAGGCAAAGTACGCTTTGACCAAGAGGGCGGCGACCAACCTCAAGCCGATGCTTTAGCCGTAGAGCCTGAGATTGAAGTCGATACCTCAGATGACCGCGGCAATACCACCAGTCAGAGCAATGTCTTCTCTAAAATTTGCATTGACGACACCGAGCATGAGCTACGTGACGGTTCTGTGGTCATCGCCGCCATTACCTCCTGTACCAACACCTCAAACCCAGCGGTGATGATAGGCGCAGGACTGGTCGCCAAAAACGCCGCCGCCAAAGGCCTCAAAGCCAAGCCATGGGTCAAAACCTCACTCGCACCTGGCTCAAAAGTGGTCACCGACTACTTAGAGAAGACCGAGCTATTAGATGAGCTTGAAAAAGTCGGCTTTTACCTCGTCGGCTACGGCTGCACCACCTGTATCGGCAACTCTGGCCCGCTACCAGACGTCATCGACCAAGGCGTTCGGGACAACAACCTAGTGGTCGCCTCAGTATTATCAGGCAACCGCAACTTCGAGGGCCGTATCCACCCACGGGTCAAAACCAACTATCTTGCCTCACCGCCATTGGTCGTGGCCTACGCCTTAGCGGGCACAGTGGATATCGACTTGACCACCCACCCACTCGGTCAAGACCAAGACGGCAATGACGTCTATCTCAAAGACATCTGGCCCACCACCGCCCAGATTGACGAGCTTATCACCCACAACATCAACGCCGACATGTTCCACAAAAACTATGGCGAAGTCTTTGAGGGCAGTAGCGAGTGGAATGCCATCAGCTCACCCGACAGCCAGCTTTATCAGTGGAATGAAGCCTCGACCTACATCAAAAACCCACCATTTTTTGATGGCATGACCATGCAGCCCGAAGGCATCCCCGACATCTATAACGCGCGCGTCCTCGGCGTCTTCGGCGACTCAATCACCACCGACCACATCTCGCCCGCAGGCAACATCAACGCCGACTCACCAGCAGGCCAATACCTTCAGAGCCGAGGCGTCATGGAAGCCGACTTCAACAGCTATGGCTCACGCCGTGGCAACGACGCCATCATGACCCGAGGCACCTTTGCCAACATCCGCATCAAAAACCTCATGATGAAAGGCAAAGAGGGCGGCTACACCTATTACTTCAAAGACGACAAAGCGTCCTTAAGCGACGGCGAAGAGATGACCATCTATGACGCCGCGATGAAATACAAACAAGACGGCCGAACCCTAGTCGTCTTAGGCGGCGAGCAATATGGCACAGGCTCAAGCCGAGATTGGGCGGCCAAAGGCACGATTTTACTTGGCGTCAAAGCCGTTCTCGCAGGCTCATTTGAGCGCATTCACCGCTCAAACCTCGTCGGCATGGGCGTATTGCCACTGACTTTCAAAGACGGCGAAAGCATCCAATCGCACAACCTCGACGGCTCAGAAGTGCTCAGTATCACAGGCCTCAATGATGGCGAGAGCAGCACAGCGACCGTCACCGCCACCCGAGCTGACGGCAGCAGCGAAACCTTTGAGGTCAACGTCATGCTACAAACACCCAAAGAGCGCGTCTACGTGCGTCACGGCGGCGTACTTCATTACGTGCTTCGCGAGCTTGCCAATGAAAATCAGCAGGCCAATGCTTAAAAATGTATAAAATGCTTAACCGCCGTCTTTAAAACACCAAAAGCCCAATCGTCATGATTGGGCTTTTTATTGACTCATTGCAGCATAAGTATAGTCAAAGAACACTAAAATGAATACAAGGCAGACGAGTGCAAGCTATATAACTATATGCTCAGCGAGTCTAACGCCGTAGTCGTTTAGTAGTTCGCAGGCTATAGTGGGAGCCAATCGCGCCTTCTGCTTGTATCTGCACCCCCGAGCGGGCGGGCGCTAATGGCTGATGGCGTTCCTGTATTCTCGATACCACCCTCAGCCAAGCGCCCCATGCCCGCTCGAGCGCACAGGATACCGCGGCAGTCACGGCTAGCGGTCACATCTCGTCCTTGCGACTGTCTATCGTAGTCAAAGCTAGCTTATCTTCTTTAACCCCTAAACCCCTTAATCCATTCCTTAGCAACATCCGCCAACTGTGGTTACGTTACTCTCAACTTAATAACATATCTTGTAGGCTGGTGCTTTTAGCCCAGCAATTAGGACGTTTTTTAAAGATTTGCTGGGCTAAAGCCGTAGCCCACGCGTAATAAACTAAAAAAGTTGAGATTGGCGTTATGTTTGCCAATGCTAATTGCTAACTATATTCAACAATCATCAAATCCGACCTTACTTAACCACCTATCCTTACTCAACAATCCACCCTCACTCAACAATCCGCAATTCCTTCACATTGAATCCATCCGCTATTGCTATCCTTAGGCCAAATCATAGCGTTAAGT
>JAUNVX010000185.1 GCA_030540615.1 Psychrobacter sp.
AATTACCACCCCAATCAATCATTGGCTTGGCAATATTAACCTGACCAAATAGATAATTGACATCGTGATCAGGCTTATCTGATTTAGAAAGAATAACGGTCTTTGAGGTGGAGGAGCTGCCATTGCCAAGGCCATCGATTTGTTTGCCATAAGGATCGGGGCTACCGATAACTCGAAGCAAAAATTGGTCTCGCGCTGCCCCTGCAACTTGGCAACGCTCAGGTAAGTCGCTTAGTTTAAAAAATGTTCCTTTAGAGGTACCGCCACGCATGTAGGTGGCAGGGACAGAGATCTGCGGGGCAAAAGTTTTTTTAATTGGCATCATTTGAATAAGTCCTTTTAAGTAGTAATCATTAGTTATTTGGCTATTATATGAGAAACTAATAAATTCAATTGACAATGATAACTCTTTATTATTAACTATAATCAGTAATTATATAACTAATTATCTGTCAAAAGTGAATAATAAATGAGCAATAGAAAACCAACTGTATATCTTGATCAGAACGTCCTAACAGAGTTGCGGATAAAAAAGATATTTTCAGGTGACTATATGTATGTTCAATTATTAAAGCTTTTTATGTCAGGGAGTTATAGCCTAATCTACTCAGATGTTACATTAGAAGAGATATATAAAATTGACAATGAATTGTATATTAAAGAGCATCTATCGCTTCTAAAATTTTTAAGAGCTGTCTACTGGAATAATATATTCATCCCTCAAGAGCATGATGTAGAATCTATTTATAAAATATTTGTCAAGTCGCGTAAAGATAAAAATAGTCAGAATCTAAATAATAGTGCTGAGAAATTTATTAAGAGAATGAATGGTATTGATATAGGCATAACAACTAAAGAAACTTTTGAACAAATGTTAGAAGAAGCAGTCAAAATACCATTTTCTTACTTAAAAGATAAAGTACCCCAATTTGGAAAAGTTAGTAAGCCAATAGAAAGAACAGTAATTAATTTTACAAGAAATTATTTCTCTAGTATAAGTAACGAACTAATAGATTTTAATCCAGTGGAATTTAGGAAGTGCATGGGAATAGATAATGATAGGCTTAATGAAATTGAGCCTGAAAAAGTCATGTTAGAAATTATAAAGAATTTCTATAACTATGATCCTAATTTAATAAATATATTCCAGTTAAATGGAAGAGAAATAGAAACAAAAATAGAGTTTTTATTTCTTCTCCTTAATTGGGTTGGCTATTATTCAGACAAATTCCAGAATGATAGTAGTAAGAAAGGGTTTCATAGTGCATCTATGCGTGATGCAAAGCACGCGGGAACAGCATGGCATTTTGACTACTTAATTTCTTCTGATTTTAAATTTAGGAAAAAAACAAAGGCGTGCTATAGCTTTATTGGATCTGAAACACAGGTGCTCTCGATTGAAGAGTTTTTGAATCTACAAAAATTATAAACTAATAATGATAACGACAAGCAATAACCGTCAAATACTTATCGTCAACTACATAAACCAAGCGATTGGTCTCATCAATACGACGTGACCAAAATCCTGCTAAATTTTCTTATAAAGATAAACATTAAGTACGGGTGCTAATAGACTCTTGCAACAGCCATTTTTTAATTAGCGCATCATCGTCTGATATTTTGCCCACGACTCGATATTTAGAATTTTTTAAATTATGTGAGGTGTTTGCAGGCTCTTCAATGACCCCTCTAAATGGGTATGAGGTCGAATGGATAAAGTACATCTGCTCGCCATCATGCCAAAGATAGCCGACATGAAAGTCAAGTCCGACGATATACAATCCTGCGCCCATAGCATCAACTTCGCTAATAAATTCATCAAAAGGCCTATTGCTAAAGCGCTTGATATGCGGCTCATCAGTGAGGCTTTTGATGATATTTTCTGACGCTTGCTGCGCCAGCTTATTTCGCTCAACTGCCAATCCCGAATCCTCTAATACCGTGGTGACGTAATAGCCACAAGCAATGCGACCTTGCTGCGGGGTGGTTGAGGTGCCATAAAAGTCCCAAGACGTGCCGTACCAGTAGGGCAACAAAGTAATAGTGGCCGCAATGTATTTATGCCGAGCTTGCTCTAGTATGGCTTGCTTATCTTTTGAGTTGGCAGCTTTTTTATAGGCGTGCGCTAGCTTTGTTCGGTCTTTGGTTATCTGAGCTTGCGCTTGATTGTAAGAGACAGTGGTTGTGGGTGGGCGGGTTTTATAGGCTTTGTCATGAGTATTAATCGCCGAGTCAAGCAGTTGGCTGGTATATGTTTGGATAACCTGTGCATCTTGCTTAATCGCTGACAGGGCAAGCGTGCCAGCATTGAAGTAATACCAGCTGATAGCGGTTAAGATAGTGGTTGCTAAAACCGTTAGAAACCAAGCTTTCTTCATTTTTGCCTACCTTGCCCAACTTAACTATAAGGTCTTACTATAGAAGTTCTTTGGGCGGGCATGATGAAAAATGCATGAATTATCGCTTAAACTAGTTTTCTAGCGTCTCGTCAAGCTTATTCTCAGATTTAGGGGTGTCTTCATACGGATGATGGATACTCATTCGAAACGACTGATTGCCCGTAAAAAAAGCAATCATCCAGTTCCACGTGGTGGCTAAGCGATTTTTGGCAGTACTAAGCGCTAAGATATGGATGATGACCCAAGATAACCACCCTATAAAGCCCTTAAGGTGTCGGCCTTTAATGTCCGCAACCGCTGTCAATCTGCCAATCATCGCCATATCACCACTATGATGATAAGTAAAAGGCTTGTCCGTTTTGCCAGTCAGAAATTTACCCAAGTAAGTCCCTTGAGCACTAGCGACTTGCCCCAATTGCGGATGGCCGTTTTGATAGCCGTCTTGATGCATAGCAAGCGCAATATCCCCAATAGCATAGATATCTTGATAGTTAACCAAAGCTAAGTGCTCATCGATCAATAGGCGCTTGCCCCGACCATAATCAGCCTCATTTAGGCCTTTAATAGGGCGGCATATGACGCCAGCGGTCCAGATGAGATTATGAGTGTACAAGATTTTACCGCTTTTAAGGCGAACCTCGTGACCATCATAGCCCTCTACCGGGTCACTGAATACCAGCTCTACTTTAAAGTCCTGCATTTGTGATTGCGCGTAGCTTTGCGACAGTTCACTCATCGGTGGAAGCAGCACAGAGTCTGCGGTCACCAACGTAATACCGCCGACATTTCCCATTAGCTCTGGATATTCTTTTTGTAGGATATTAAGGCGAATCTCAGACATGACGCCTGCTAATTCTACTCCGCTAGGGCCGCCCCCTGCGATCACGATGGTAAGATAAGGCTCACGCTCAGCAACAGGTAAAGACGCAGCATAATTAAACTGCGAGAGCATATGATTGCGAATACTAAGCGCATCATTGATGGTCTTCATCGGTAAGGCATGCGCCTTGATGTCATTATTGCCGAAGTAATTGGTGTCCGCCCCGATAGCGATAATTAGCCTATCATAATGAATAGTACCCGTGTCTAAGGTAATGGTTTTGGCTTTGGTATCAATACTTAGCAGGTTGCCTTGACGATAGAATACTTGGTCATAGTCAGAGATATACTTTCGTAGGGGGTAGCTGATATCAGAGGGTGCTAAAAACCCTGCTGAGACTTGGTAAATGAGTGGCGGGAAAAAGTGATAGTCGTTGCGATCAATTAAAGTGACGCGGTCCCTTGAGTGCTTAGTTAGCTGGTCAAGACAGCGAATACCAGCAAAGCCAGCTCCTAATAAAACGGTATGATGCCGAATGTTGTCTTTCACAGGGTGTGCATTATTATGAATACTTATATCATTAATATCTGTATTTTCTGTATTAACTGAAATATCGGAGCGTATTAAGTCAGTCATTTTAGTCTCAGTATGTTGTGAAATTAAGGATAAAGCGTGATGGCTATAAGTAAGGATTAATAGCTAATGACAATATTTATTATAAAAAACCATCATTCATAAAAAAGTACAAGCACCATCATAGCACTTGTACTGATTAAAAAACCAATATTTAATGTCACTTAATCCTAGCATCCGCCATTAAATGATATTTAAAATATAGTTTAGGCCACTGACCCTGCCAAAAACTCTTTGGCGAAGCGTTGCAACATGCCGCCGTTGTTATACATCTCAACCTCGTCTTCGGTGTCTAAGCGAACCATCACCTCGACGTTCTCTACACTGCCATCACGGCGATGAATCACAAGGGTCATCTCGCCGCCTGCGCTAGGGGTACCCACCACGTCATAAGTCTCAGTGCCATCTAGGTATAAGGTCTGACGATTAGTATCAGGCTTGAACTGAAGCGGTAAGACGCCCATGCCGACCAGATTTTGACGGTGAATACGCTCAAAGTCTTCAGCGACGATACATTCGACACCTGCTAATCGCACCCCTTTGGCAGCCCAATCACGGCTTGAGCCTTGACCATAGCCATCACCTGCGATGATAATCAGTGGCTCATCGCGAGTCATGTAGGTCTCAATTGCCTCCCACATACGCATGGTAATACCTTCAGGCTCAACGCGAGCATATGAGCCTTGAATGATGCTACCATCATCGTTTCGAACCATTTCATTGAGCAGTTTGGGATTAGCGAAAGTGGCACGCTGAGCGGTTAAATGATCGCCTCGATGGGTGGCATAAGAGTTAAAGTCCTCTTCGGGGACTTGCATCTTGGTCAGATACTCGCCAGCAGCGCTGCTTGCCATGATAGCGTTAGAGGGTGACAAGTGATCGGTGGTGATGTTATCGCCAAGGATAGCTAGAGGCCTCATGCCTTTAAGACGGTTGGCTCGGGCCATCGCGCCTTCCCAGTAGGGCGGACGGCGAATGTAGGTGCTCATCTCGCGCCAATCGTATAATGGCTTTGAGCGCGCTGTATCGGTTGCTGCTTCATCAAACATTGGGATATATACCGCATCAAATTGCTCAGACTTCACATGAGCTTTGACCAGCGCATTGATTTCATCATCATCCGGCCAAATGTCTTTTAGATAAATCGGATGATTGTCCTGATCATAGC
>JAUNVX010000186.1 GCA_030540615.1 Psychrobacter sp.
CTTAGGATTTGATACAGAGTCACTGGGATGAATTTGCGCCTGCCTCAGTCCGCTTTTGACTGCCAGCCAGAAAATTTATACCAGTGACCGGGTAATCGTGTACCAGTTTTCAATAAGATTGACTATATTTTACCAAATTTATCTATAGATAAATCAGTGGCTAGGCTTACAATTAGCTTTATCTCTTTTATCTCTTTTATGCACAGGCGGCACATATGACCCTACTGACATCACAACAATTATGGGACAGCCTTAGCTATCCCTTAGATAAAGCCGATTGGGTGAGCTTTTTTAATCAATTCGGTATAAATGGTGAGCGGCTAGAGACCGATGACACGGTGAGTTTTATCAGTCCAAATAAAAATCGCGCCGTCAAATTGACCCATAGTACCGGGAATCAACACCCTGTATTTGGCTGGCTCACAGAATTTGGTGATGAGGCATCTGGCGTGGTGGATGTGCTCAATATTTATTTTAGTGACCCAAATCAGGATTTAGCGTGCGTTAATCAACTGGTTGAGCGTTGGAGTGATGGTCAGACGAGCAATCAAGAAATGAGCTGTATAATGGAGGCACTGCTAGTTACGGACACTTCAAATGACATTCAATTTAGCATGCCGTGGAAGCATACTCATTTTCTTCTGCATGCCGTCAACCATCGCTTAGAAACATGGCAGCAAGCGCTTGACTCTGGCAAGCTTAATGAGGATGAAATATCTGAGATTATTAATGACTATATGTTATTGCTAGATATTCAGAAGGATTTGAAGGAGAAGCTTGCCGAGTATGAGAGTCAGTTAAGGTATGATGATGAGTATTAAATTTAGGGTCAGCAAGGTGATGACAAAGAGTCTCATATCTAAGCTGTATCGTGTTTAAGCTAGAGGCCGCATTTGGTACTATAAATAAGGTGATGATTATTTCTTATTCAATCCCCATCTCGCGCCGAGTTCTCTGGATAATATCATAGCCTGGACTGTTCGGATTATGTTGATCATAAAAGCCATCGGTCGACTGATTCAGATAGCTTTCGGTCATCTTGTCAAAGGTATCATGCAAATGGTTAAAGCCTTCTAGCTCGCGGCCATTCAGGCATGACCAACTAACGCTTTCGCCATCTAACTGATGAGACGCTGAAGCGAGCACTTGTGAGATAGCAAACACTCTGTCATTAGCCAATAGCTTGCGTCCTGTTAAGGGATCAATCAACAACAGCTCATTGATGTCTAAATCCTCACCTTTAGTCATATCAAAATCAGCTATAGAATGATCCTGATCCAATCCCATCTTATGACCACATCGATCGATAAATATTTTGAGATTAGGATCGGTCAAAAATGCCTTTAGATATGCCTCTGTCGCAGGGGTGACATAGTCCTGCCAATGACCGTCGCCCCTATACTCATCTGGGTTGAGGGCGACTTCTGCTGGGTTGCCTTGACCAAATACATAGGTAATTGCCTTGCCATTGAAGTTTTGGGTACAGGTCGGCCAATCCGCATTAGGCATGACAAAGCCCTTTTGTGCTGGTTCGGCATTGCTGGCTTTATTGTTCTGACTACTGATACCCTTACTAGTCGCTATTGTCACAGGCAAATTGTCAGGTACCCCAGTAAGGCTTGGCAAAGGCTTATTTTGACCCTTATCAGAGTCAGATATCGCCTGCCCTAGTAAAGAGTTATTAGGCTTTAGCCAGTAAATAAATACTGATATGGCTATCAATAATAAAGCGATTACTGCGCTTGACCAAGCTTGTTGTCTCATCCCATCACCTATTACCATATTAACCAATTGCTTGCCATCCTAAGCAGCTTTGCTAAGTAGCTTAGATAAACAGTTATGAAAGGATCTCCATTGAAAGTCTGGTCAATTAGAACCGAAGCCGAGCTTGATACTTTACTCAGTGGTCAGCCTTTGCGAACCGACCCCAGTAGAATCGATCCTGATTTTGCACGGCCTGACGCCTATCACTGGATGGCTCGGCAACTGGCTGAGAAAGTAGCACCCCCTGAGGGCATTGTTTATCCTATTTGGGTTTGGCAATGCTGGAGTGGACCAGATAGAGTCATGCCAGATCTTCGGGCTAGAGGTCATGTTGCCAAGGGTCAAGCAGCGGTTCGGCTCACCCTAGATATCCCAAAGCAACTGCTGCTACTTAGCGATTTTGATACTTGGCACTGCGTCTTAAACCATCACTATAATGCTGTAAATGATGAAGATTACCAAGCCTTTGAAGCCTACTTAGCGGGCGAAACAGACAAGAGCGCTATCGAACAAAAAATTGAGCAAAGCTGGCTAAAAATCTTTGATATCGACCATCTGCTAACCCATTGGCCCAATCAATACTCGATACAAGGCGTGACTTGGGAGATACTGCCAGAGTATTTGCTAGGCTATCAGCGCTTTATTGGCCGTTGAAAGGGGCTGATTAGCTTGATTTGGTCTCTCCATAGATCATCACTAGACCGCCAAGTGTCACTAGGGCCAGTCCTGCTATCTTATAAAGATTGATGGGCTTTGGCGATAGTCCAAACAGTCCCGTCTGGCTTAAAATCAGCGCAAAATACATCTGACCCAAAAACACCCAGAGCAAGGTATTGCCTGCGCCAATCTTTGGGGCAGCGATAAACATAAATAGGATATAAAAGCTGCCGAGGAATCCTGGTGTCCACATCCACCATGACGCTTGGCCCATCAAAGGTGGCCGAATACCGCCGCTGATAATATAAGACAAGACTAAAGAGGCCAAAGCGCCGCCAGCGTATAGATAAAAGGTAGATTGGATTTGAGAAGCCTCAGTACTTTGCCGAAACGCATTGACGATCGCCAACTGTAGGGGCACGATCGCACCGCCCAATAGACTAATCAGGACATACGGCCATATTTTCATCAATATGCTTCCTTTTTCTTACCCAACTTTAACCTTAAACCTACTTCAATCATTTGTTTTAACCATGATTTTTAGACAATCACATACTATCTACGGCTATAAAAAAATCAAAATTAGTTCTGTGCTTGACTGGCTAATGCTGCTATCTCTACGCTTATATCAATAAATTCTGAATAGCTAAAGCCTTCGGCACTGATAGAAAACACTCTTTTATTAACATTAAAATCTAGGTCATAAATATCTTTATCAGCGTTTTTTAAGTGTTGAAGGGTAGCCAAATGACCTTGCAAATTGAAGTTTATTGATTCTTTATAAACCTCTAACGAATAGTTGTTATCAGGTGTCAAATACAGCTCATTTACTTCCAATCTTTTCCCGTGAGGGCCTTCATAGGATCTAAAAATAGAATTGAACTTGCCTTTGTTCAATGCGCCTGAATATTCTGCTCCAACCAGCTTGAAATCTTCACCTAAGATTTTGCCCATATCAGTGGGAACAAAATTCAACTTTGCGAGTATGTTAGATAACCCACCGTTTTTGACCAAAGCCATTTTGAACGCAGTCGTATTGACAAACTCATGAGTTATTCGCCCGCCACTATAACTTCCCTTGCTGTTTAAATTAGCAAAATTCTGCTTTAACTTAGCAATCTCAGATGCTGGCAGACCGCTTTCTTCAATGCCAACATAAAGAATTTGACTGTTTGTACGATTGGCTGCTTCAAATAGCTCTTCTGCCTCAGCGCTATTAATTGGCACTGCTTTCGTCTTTGAGCTAGGGGCCGTCTCATCAATGGCAGTAACATAGACAGCAGCACCTTTCGCTTCGCTGGTTGGATTATCAGTTAACTCTGTCTGAGGGGTGCTCATTTTGGATTTATCTGATATCAAATCAGGCGTGATATCCACCACATAGCGCTGCTTGTCATATTTGGCGGCATACGGCACTGCGGTTTGCGTGTACTTGTTATGCTGAGCATCGGTGTAATGAATCACGATGGAATCCTCTGCATCTGAGTACTCAATCTCATAAGTCCTGGATGCATGTGGCGCTAACTCACCAATAGGCACACTCTTTTTGGCGCTGGTATAGTCAACGCTGACATCACTGATTAGCACCGAGCTATTATTATTAATGACAATAGTACCCTTTTCCTGCTTGGCAGTGCTGCAAGCTAGTAAAGGTATAGTCATTAAGGCGATTAAAGAGAATTTAGTCTGCATCACATAGCCTTATTTTGTATCGGTTACTTGGATTTGAGTGCCCAGAAAAAATAATTCATCGGTTAGGCAAGCGCTATCACCTTGATGCTTAAAGTAGTTATCCTTATCAGGATCGTAATTCCCAGCACCACCATTGGTTGAAACAGTATCTCCGATGCGAAACTTATGACCATTCAACGTAATGATTCGCTGCTCTTCATCCCAGCTTGTGACGCTCTCTGGAAATATTGGCGTGACTTTACTCGTGCCATTTTTTAGATATAAACAGCCATCTTGCCAGTGCAATACTCCATTGATTCCCATTTCAGACTGCGCTTCGTTGACTGCCAATGGATAGGTAAAGATACTTGTGCGCTTAGGGCTTAATAATGTCTCAATAGAAGTGGATGGATCGTTAATAGCAGCGGTATTATCTCTAGTGGTAGATTCTAGCGGCGAGCAAGCACTTAAGAGGACGCTACTGACAATAATACATGCTTGGATTTTGTTCATTATGGTCTACCTTATCTGTCGCAAAAACTTAAGAGTCGATAACCAGCCCAGTTTGATTATGCATGAACTTACCTAAGATAATATATTGATTCAGCTTTGTTAATTATTGTTTATCTTTAATCAAATCATAAGTACATTCGATCTATAATTTGCAAGCTTTATCAGCTGACTTTCAACCTACGACTTGACGACAGAGTGACACTCAAACATGACTCAATCATCTGACTCTTATTCACCTAAAATGCTCACTATGAGTCAAAAATTCTTACTGCTTTTTTCACCCAGTGTAATCTTGTATACCTTATATTTGGCCTATGAATATTTTGTGGTAGAGAACGTTGACGTTAGAGGATGGTGGCCAGTTGCCCTTATCTTCCTTATTTTCGAATATGGCATAATAGCAATGG
>JAUNVX010000187.1 GCA_030540615.1 Psychrobacter sp.
CTAAAATAGCCACTAAAATATTAATGGGGTTATCTTATCACGCTATCTTACCACAAATCCTAATGCCACAAGATAGCTTAACTATTCTTGAACAAATAATAGAAGCATCGGAGGTCTTAAACAATAGCTTTTATGGTCATGGTAAATGATAGCCGCATGGGTTAAACCAATACCTGCCTTAATACTCAAAACCATGCTTAAAGTAAGCCTTACTCTAATGGATTAGCCAATAATAGCAACATTATAGGGATAAATAATGACAAGGTAATAAGTAGAGCCATGTATCAAGCAGAACCATCAAAAAGGGCGTCAATGTGTTCACACCAACGCCCTTCTGAGTTGTTCAAATCAATTGTCATTATTATATAAAGCTAGACTGATATAAACAGACGCTCATATAAAGCAGCTAGCCACTATAGACGCACTTCACCCAGTCTCTTAGGCTCTTCATTCAAGCTTTTACTAACCTCAACGATGGTGGTTTGATTGACCTTATCAAGGTACTTATTGGCCTTATCAACCTCAGTGGTCAACACATTGACCGTTTGCTTCATGCTATCAAGTGCCTCAATCTTATACTGACTAATCATATCCATCGTTTCATAGATATTGTTAAAGGCATTTTGTAGACGCTCAACCTCAATGGTATTTTCGGTCGCTTGCTTATGGATATCACCGGTTTGCTGCTTGAGCATAGCAGAGGTAGATTCAATTAAACTGCTGGTGGTACGGTTAAGCGCATTGATTTGATCTAGCACCAATTTTTGATTGGTTAAGGCTTGCGAGACCATGACAGCCGTGCGCAGCGCAGAGATGGTGGTCGTGGTGGCACGGTCAACCCCTTTGATTAGCTCCATATTGTTCTTACGGATCATATCAAGCGCGAGATAACCCTGAACGTTCACCGCCAGCTGGGTCAAAAAGTCTTGGTTCTTTTGACGCACATAAAACAGCATCTCTTCTTGAACGATTCGCGCTTTTTCAGGATCAGTGGCTTTTAGCTCGTCAACCTTGCCTTCAAGCTCAGCATCGATTTGCTTGCCCACATAGATATACTGACGCAAAGACTGCATCATCGCCCACATATTGACTTTTTCTTGTTCAATGACCGCATTGTCTTTTAATAGCTCATCTTTACCATTGTATAAGCTTTCAACCACGGCATTGATATGCGACTGCGAAGACTCGTACTGGCGAAAATAGTCTTGGACTTTATTGCCATAAGGGATAATACCCAAAAATTTACGGGTACCGCTCATGAGCTCTTTTTTGCTAGGGTCTAAGTCTTCGACGATACCACGAAGCTCAGTGAGTGACTTAGCAATAGGCGACTGATCGAACAAAGTGGCATTCATGCTTTTGGCAGGACGATCGAGCATGCGATTGGACATTTGCGCCGACGCTCTAATCTCAGCATTACCCATTTGATGAATCGCCTGAACTTGTTTGTCAAAGTCTGGGGTATTGACTGGATTGGCGAGCACATGATTGACGAACTCAGCGACTTTTTTGTCTAATTCAGGCACTTGGCTGTCATCGAGTTTGACGATTTGATCCGCTTCATCTTGCTCAATGACCTGAACAGGCTTGGGCGGCTCAAGAGTGATGGTTGGCTCTTTGTGAGACTGCGGTGGGGTTAGCTCTTCCATAAAATGTCCTTTTGAAGATAAATCATTAAAATAAACAGGTAATAGAAATAATTAAATTAAAATAGGTCGAATAAAATAGGTGACATAAAGTTATTGGCTATATCAGCAGCTATCTTTTCTTTATACGCTATCATGAAGACGATAACCTAGCAATCAATCGACAAAATTAGTCATTAGTCTTAGTGCTCATTTTTGATATCTGTATATACAAATACTGACACAGATAAGCTTTGGCCAGCCTTATGACTTGAGATAACACTATATGCTGAGTCATTATCTTGTATTCTCTTTTGCCTATCTAGTGTAATTATTTAACCAATTGTACAGAGTAGAGATGATGACCAAATCATGAGACATTTTGCCTAAATTATAGACATAAAAAAGCCACCTTAAAACAAGGTGGCTCTCAGATTGGCTCAAACGTTAATACTCTAGTGCTTAAACCAAAATAGAATGGCGCAGTTTTTATCTTCTTTGAACTGGTGGCTGTCATATCACCGTGTATCTCGAGGATAATCAGTTAATATTAATAGTCAACCAGTATAAATAGACAAAAGATAAAACCTACTAGCGCAACCTATTTCTTACGAGTAGGACCGAGCAGCATACCCATCTGCCGACCTTCCATCTTTGGATGTTGCTCGACGTTGGCAAGATCAGCCGTATCTTCGATGATACGTTCTAACTGCTGACGGCCGATATCTTGGTGAGCCATCTCACGACCACGGAAGCGAATCGTCACCTTGACCTTATCTTGGTCTTCTAAGAAGCTCACGATTTTACGCAGTTTGACCTGATAATCGGCTTCTTCGGTGCTCGGACGCAGCTTCATCTCTTTGAGCTGAGTTTGCTTCTGATTCTTTTTGGCTTCTTTGGCTTTTTGCTTTTGATCATAAAGATAGCGCTTATAGTCCATCACCTTGCACACAGGCGGCTCAGCATCAGGAACCAACTCGACCAAATCAAGATTCTCATCACGGGCCGCTTTCATAGCAGTGGCCAAATCCACAACGCCCATTTGCTCGCCATCTTCTTTGACCAAACGGACTTCTTTATGCTGGATTTCTTCGTTGATGTTCAAACGGTTTGACTGTTTAATGGGTATTACTCCTCATCAGTTTTGGGTTGTAACCGTCCCTTTTGGGCGACGGCTTGCTCGACTAATTGTATAAAGTCGGCCACAGACATCACGCCGAGGTTCTCGCCCTCGCGAGTCCTCACGTTGACCTGACCTGACTCAACTTCTTTATCCCCTAATACTAGCATATAGGGAATACGCTCTAGTGTTTTCTCTCGTATCTTAAATCCAATCTTTTCGTTACGCAAGTCCGCAATAGCGCGTAACCCTGCATGGGCCAGTTCGCTGACCACATTTTGGCATGCTTCAGCCTGCTTGTCAGTGATATTCATCACCACCACTTGCTGCGGCGCAAGCCAAACCGGCATCCAGCCCGCATAGTGCTCAATGAGCATCCCTAAGAAGCGCTCAAAAGAGCCTAAGATAGCACGGTGCAGCATAATAGGCGTTTCACGTTCGCCTTGCTCATTGATGAATTCCGCATCCAGGCGCTCTGGCATATTTGGGTCCACTTGAATGGTACCGCATTGCCAAACACGGCCTAAACAATCTTTAAGGCTGAACTCAATCTTCGGACCATAAAACGCCCCTTCACCAGGCAGATATTCCCAATCAAGCCCCGAGCTATCAAGCGCATCCGCTAGTGCTTTTTCAGCGATGTCCCAAGACTCATCACTACCCACGCGCTTTTCAGGACGTGTGGACAGTTTCATCTCAATATCAGTGAAACCGAAGTCATCATAGACGTCCAGCGTCAGCTTAATAAAGTCAGCCACTTCTTGCTGGATTTGCGCCTGAGTACAGAAGATATGCGCATCATCTTGCGTAAAGCCGCGTACCCGCATTAGGCCATGCAGCGAACCTGAAGGTTCGTTACGATGACACGAGCCAAACTCAGCCAATCGTAGGGGTAGGTCACGATAAGACTTTAAACCTTGGTTAAACACCTGCACGTGGCAAGGGCAGTTCATCGGCTTTACCGCATAGTCGCGGCTTTCACTGGCAGTGGTGAACATATTGGTCGCGTAGTTGCCCCAATGGCCTGATTTTTCCCACAAGCTGCGATCGACGATTTGCGGCGTCTTAATCTCTTGATAGCCATTGTCCTTTTGCACCTTACGCATATACTGCTCAAGCACTTGGTAAATGGTCCAGCCATTGGGGTGCCAAAACACCATGCCTGGCGCTTGCTCTTGCATATGAAACAGGTTAAGCGCACGACCTATCTTACGATGGTCCCGTTTTTCGGCCTCTTCAATACGCTGGATATAAGCTTTTAGCTGTTTCTTATCCGCCCACGCCGTACCATAAATACGTTGAAGCTGCTCATTTTTGGCATCACCGCGCCAATAAGCGCCGCTCATCTTAGTCAGCTTAAACACTTTCAAAAAGCGAGTATTGGGCACATGCGGGCCACGGCACATATCCACATATTCTTGATGAAAATATAGGCCAAAAGCATCTTCACCCGGCATATCATTGATAAGCTTTAGCTTATAGTCTTCACCGCGCTCTTCAAATATCTTGATTGCCTCAGCACGCGGCGTCATCTTTTTGATCACATCATAGTCTTGATTGATAAGCGCCATCATGCGTTTTTCAATCGCTTCCATATGCTCAGGGGTGAACGGCGTCTCACTGAAGATATCATAATAAAAGCCATCTTCAATCACCGGCCCAATGACCATCTTCACCTCAGGATACAGCTGCTTTACCGCATGACCGAGCAAATGCGCGCAAGAATGACGGATAATATCGACGCCATCATCATCTTTTGGGGTCACGATTTCTACGGTCGCATCGGTGGTGATAGGGTCATGAGCATCAACCAATTGGCCATTGACGCGTCCAGCAACGGTCGCTTTAGCGAGACCAGGGCCGATACTCTCAGCCACCTGCATCACTGTTGCTTGTCCGTCGAACTCTTTCACACTACCGTCAGGTAAAGTAATCGCAACCATAATCTATTATCCAGTAATCCTAATTGATTCAATTGTTTATGACCGCTAGCGCTATCCATACCCTTGATACAGGTCCTATAGCAACAAAGCGGTGGCTTAAGACGAGGGCCGTACCATTGACCATATCGGCTATCAATAACTGCTACTATTAATAGCGGCTACCCCTCACCAAAACCAAAAAACGCCGACGACCGTCAGCTATAACCACATACAATATCACATTATAAAGGCAACATTATAACCTATTAGTAGCCAATCCTGCTATCCGCT
>JAUNVX010000188.1 GCA_030540615.1 Psychrobacter sp.
CATCACGTAAACAGCATCTATAGGTATCAATGATGACGGTACCACTTCAAAAACTTCAAGCAATTCTCTCGGTATGTGTCTGTGTATATTCTCACCAACCAAGATAACATCCACCTCCCTATCCTCTTTTTCAATCTGATTAGCGGAGTCGGATAGCTCACCAAGGCTATCAACTGATCTTATCCAATCTGCCAACATCAGGTTACGCTGACTGCGATAATCAGCCATAGCTCCCCTTGCATTAGCTATCGCTTCAATGGCATCTTGACTGCTTCGCTGCAACTTCTCATTCATATTTATCAGTCCTTGGCGACAAGCTTATAAACCTAAGAATACATAAGTTAAAATACTTGCTGTTAAAAGTAAGTAGCTGCCAATTATAGCAACTAAAAAAAAATATGTGCTACTTATAAGGTGTTGCCACGTCGTCGATTTTGCTTTCGTCCAATACATTAAGATATTTAAGGTCAAATCGCTTATTGAGCAAATAGCGCTTGCCATGCTCTGCCAACATAGAGTTACCATTGATACCAACGCACTCGTGATATTCTTTATAGCCGTTAAGCAAAAAACAGAATAGGTCGCCTTTTTTTGGCTGCCATAGCGGCATATTAGTGATACGCTCGTCATCTTCTAGCTCCATTAAGTAAGGCTCAATCAAGGCCATTGAGCTCACCTCTTCGGGCACAATCAACGTACCCCCCTCGTGAAAAGCGCCACCTAACATATCAATCACTCTAATTAGCACATGGCCCAAGGGCACGTAGTCGATAGCGTGTTCATCCGCCTGACCAATTACTCCCACCCCGGCATAGGTATCCCGTTGCCTGTCTGTACTTTTATCTTTAAGGGGTAATACCTGCTTTCTAAATGCAAACGCCGGGATTGATGCTAAACTTCGCATGGTTGTAATCCGATTAGACAACCGTTGTCCTACGACAACCTGAGTATTCTCTTTTCTAAGTGACATAATTAACCCCTACCCCATTTATCTTCATACTCTTTAATCTTACTGGCAAAAAGTGACTTGGTTTCATCGTCTAAAAAATCCCCATTTTTCAACGAATTTTTAAAGAAGTTATAGGCCCTTTTCTCATTGGCCGATGGCCTGTTGGGATTTTTCTGCCTATCTTTTTTGACTTCCTGCTCTATGGCCTTTTCGGCCTTATCAACTATCTTTTTAACCTTGCGTGACCAGTGTAAGCGCCCATTCCAGTTATTCATGGCTTGCGCTTGGCGTTGTGCTTCACGCTCAACCTGAGTGCTTGGCCTAACGTGAGACTTGGTTTGATTTAATGCCTTGGCAATATCTTGTTTGGCGATAGCCCTGACTTTCTCAATCATGGCCCCACTGGTTAAATGGTTCATAACGCGCAATACGTGCTTGCACCCTAGGCCATGCAAGTTAGGGTTTCTAGTGCTTGGGTAACGGTTTTCATCAATATTAAAGTTGTATTTACCGACGGTCGCAATATAACGATACCAGTACCGATGGCGGCCACAATCGCAATCAAATTTAATCTTGCCGTCCTTTAGAATCTGCCTTACTACTTGAGGTGAAGGCGCTTTAGTGGTGTTCACCAATAGCTGTGGATAGTCCAGTAGCTGCACTGTCACAAAGTGGTTTTTGTCTTTACTATCCGGGCCGGCATTAGTAATGAAGTAAAAAACATTACCTTTGCGCTTGAATAAACTGGCTAAGAATATCTGCTGATTGGCGCGTTTTATATCTACTGCGCGTGACAAATTGATGATTTGCTGAGGGGTTATGCCGCCTGTAAATGCTTGGGATGCTCTCTTAATATTGGCTAGATAAGTATTAAGGATTGCCGCATCAAGTGACTTCAATAACTCGTTATTTCTAGCGGTATCGCCTAATGTAAACTCTATGAGCTCGCCAGCGCTGATGCCAGCCTTACTTCTAGCTTTCTTAATGAGCTTTTGTAGGTCAGAATTGGTAAGCCTTACGCCTTCCTCAATCTCCCTGACAACCTGATTTGTATAACGATTATGAGTTGAGGCATGGCGGCCGCCTGACGTAGCTAATTTAGTCGCATCTGAGCGCCACTCCCTGAGCTCATCAAGCGTCATATTGGCAACTCTGCGATCCTGGTCACTGATGCGATCTGGCAAGCCATCTTCTAAAAAATTAGATCCTATAGGGTTATTGGCCATAGTTAATAACCTCGCCCCTAGATTGAGCCTTACGAATCCGCATCAGCGATTGTACTGTGGGTAAGTAAATATCACTTTCCGGCAATGGCTCTGAGATACTGTTAGTACCAGCGCATACCATGACAACATCAGCATAATCCCGGTTGCTATATGCTCGCCAAGCAATGAGCGTGGGGTCGTGTTTTTCATCGCTGCCAACGTGCCAAACAATAACTTGATCCATACGCCCACGCCTGACCAATAAATCAACATCGGCTCTAATGGCGTTTAGGTAATTATTTCTAATCATGGCGTCCGCCCCTTGGTCTGACCGCCTGAGAAGTTATTAATATTTACATTGCCTTGATAGACGTAGCCAGCTTTGCCGCCTGTTGCGCTGGGTGAAAATTGTTTTAAACCATCTTGCGTTACCTCAACGCCATCTTTACTTGCATAGAATTTGCTAATTACACCAGCTTGGCCATCTTCACCCAACCCTCCACCATCGCCGCCATGGTTGACAGATAAATCAATAGTACCGTCATATTCCATAAAATTAATAAACTGTCCTTCACCGCCCCCATAACCCCCATGCCCTGCTTGATCTATAGTGGCATTGCTTGACATGAGAAGGGTTTGGGATGGCTTGCTCACGCTTGAGTCATAGGCGACAACGTAAGGCCCATCAAAGTCGGCCAAATAGTTTTTTGTGCGAGCAGTATCCATCGGTATAAATATAGAACGGGTTTGCTCAAGCGGCACAGTGTAGCTGTAATTTTCATTAACAATGGACTGCCCCTGTATAGTAGAGTCTCTCTGCCCTAACCGGACGCTGTTATATAGTCTAGTATCATTGGGCAAATTAAAACGAGGCGTTATGGCTGTGGGGTCGTTTTGATAAGCCTGCCAAGTGCCCTCGTTGTATGATTTTTTGCCAAATGGCGCTCCGCCGCCTGTACCGCCACCACCGCCCGTGGCTACATAATTGCTCTCTATAAACCATGCGCCCATACCGCCACCGCCGCCACCACCGCCAGCAATAAAAGAGTAGTTTTCAATAGCGATGGTTTTGGTTGTCGATTTTATCGCCACCCCGCCATCACCACCTTTTTTAGCTGGTCTTATATCACTAGCACCAATATCGGATTCACCATCACGATAAAGTCCTACAATATAAGCACTGCGGCCACCATCACCCCCACGCCCTAAAATCCTACCCCGGTTTTCAATAATGATTTGCGCTGTAGTGGGCCAATGACTACCATCTACAATTGCACCGGTACCAGTATTGGGGGCAACAATATCAACGCCTTCATCAACAATAAAACGGACTAGCTCATTGGCTTTAGGATAGCGCCCCGCTTGCGTCTTGTAATATTCATCTAAGACAATGCCATCGTAGGTGGATTTGCTAATATGGATGACTGTCTCATGATGACCTGTATCATTGATTGGCACATTGATAGACAAATTAGCTGGTGCGCCAACGGTTAGCCTAACGTGTTTTTGCGGCTCTTCTAAGTTATCATCAGCCGTGGTGGCAAAGTTGATGATAGCCTGACCATTTTTAAGAATGACAGTACCGGACTCGGTTTTATCCGGACTTGTTATATCGTTGCTGCTACTATTTAAAGCGCCTTCTTTTACAACCCAAGGTAGTATCTGCCCATCCGGCAAGTTGTTAGCTGTAATTGTAAATACAAGGGCATCACCCTCTTTAACACTGTTTTTGTCAGACTTAACATTCCATACTGTTTCAATAACCTTAGATGGGTCGTAACGCTCAAATAAATTTGTCGTCTGCAAAGGATAAACGTGCGGCCGTTGATTGTTTGCAAGCTCAGTCATGCCTTGCTGACCTAATACAATCCCAACATCATTGATGAAAGGATCATTGGGGTCGGTAGCTAACATAATCTTACCCGTGATACGACGCCAGTATGTTTCTAAGCCAAGCAATTCATCAAACAACGGCTTAGGATTGGCCGTATCATGTGTGTAATAGGGATAACCAATCGGGATAAGCCCTCGCATCAGCATTTGAAATCGTTGGGCGTTTAAATATTGAGGATGCGGATCAGGTGCGGCTAAATGGTTCTCCATGATAACCAGTGATAGACTACCGTTAGGGTCAGTGACCACATTGATATTGGTATCGTTAATATCTGATAGGCTAAGGCCAAAACTACCCACATAAGTGATATCAGGGTGGATAGTTAACAGCGGCTTAGATTGAGTCGTACTAGCAACGGCAAACAATATATTCTTACTGGTTATTAACCCTATCTCGTAAACCTCAGTTATGCTGTCTCTGTTGAGCATGGCGCTAAAGCGTAGCGTATGGCTTTGCTTTTCAACGTCGCCTGAGACAATAACTTGTCGGTTTATTTCAGCCTTTAACGATTTTTCATTGCCAGTTGGGGCATACTGGGCCGTACCTATGGCAACATGGGTTAGGCTTAACGATAGCCCGGCGTTTTCAGCGTCTAAAATGGCATTTTTGCCAGCGTCAGTAATCTTAAAAATTATTGGTGTTGGGGAGATAGCCATATTACCTACTCAGTTAATCAAGATTGCTTTAGTTTAAAGCGGCTGAGTAGGCGTTGGCCGTGGGTGTTCCATAAAAAAACCCCACCGCTAGGGTGAGGTTTTTTGACGCTATCTATACTGTCTTGGCTAAATAGCGATATCAGACTCAAAAGCGATTGATTTTATATTATCAGGTAGATGACACACCTTGCGGATCCATTCTACAGCGTTGATTCTATTAGGCGCTTTTTGATTTATATAATCTAGGT
>JAUNVX010000008.1:0-25182 GCA_030540615.1 Psychrobacter sp.
ATAAATAAAATACCTAAAATATTAAGAAGTTTTATTCATTAATGTCATGAGCAGATGGTCTAAGCAATAGACCATCTGCCAACGACTTTTTAGCTAATCAATCATACTCTTGAGAAATCGGTTAATAAGTTAGGCCAACTGGTCGACATTAACACCTAAACCACCAGCTACCAAGTCGCGCTGTTGCTGAGCATGAATCTTAGGTGACCCAGTAGCAGGAGCGGCAGAAGGTGGCCTAGCGACTGGATCAGCAACGTGCGCTTTGGTAACACGAGGCTTATCACCTTGAGGCCCAAAGACACGGAACATATGTGGTGCTAGGTAGTACCAAGCGCCTTGATTCAATGGCTCTTCTTGACACCAGACAATCTCTTCAAGATTGGCATACTTCTGCACTTCTTCTACCATTCTAGCTTCAGGCAAGGGGTATAACTGCTCAATTCGAGCAATAGCGACATGGTCAAGGCCAAGCTCGCGACGCTGTTCAAGCAAGTCGTAATATACCTTACCACCACAAAATACCAGTCGTGTCACTTTGTCATTATGGAGGGTATCGACTTCTGGTAATACGGTCTCAAACTTGCCATTGGCCAACTCCTCGAGGGCGGATGTAGCAAGCTTATGACGCAATAAACTCTTAGGCGACATCACAATCAACGGCTTACGAATAGGACGAACGGCCTGACGACGAAGCGCATGGAATATTTGCGCTGGAGTAGTTGGGGTAATCACTTGCATGTTGTCTTCAGCACAAAGCTGCAAGAAACGCTCAAGGCGCGCTGAGGAGTGCTCAGGACCTTGACCTTCAAAACCATGCGGCAATAACATGGTTAATCCACAAACGCGCTGCCACTTGGTCTCGCCACTAGAGATGAACTGATCAATAACCACCTGAGCGCCGTTAACGAAATCGCCAAACTGAGCCTCCCAAATGATAAGGGCTTGAGGAACAGTGGTTGCATAACCATATTCAAAGGCCAATACTGCCTCTTCAGACAACAGCGAGTTATAGGTCGCAAAGCGAGCCTGCGTCTCACTCATATGCGCCAATGGCACATACATACTGCCATCAGTCATATTATACAGTTCGCTATGACGATGTGAGAAAGTACCGCGGCCCACATCCTCACCAGTAATACGGACCAGATAGTCCTCTTCAACCAAGGTCGCATACGCCAAGGTCTCAGCTGCTCCCCAGTTAAGAGGCTCTTTACCCGTTTGCATCGCTAGGCGCTGCTCAACGACTTTTTCTACTTGTCTTTGCAGTTTAAAGTCTTTAGGCAGCTCAGCCATCCGGCGACCATAAGCTTTGAGCTTTTCAATATCAACGCTGGTGTCCCAGTCATCTTTGAGCTCATGTCCTAAATAAGGTGACCAATCGACATAAAGGTCTTTATTAGGTTCACGCACTAAGGCACTGGCGACATATTCGCCTTTATCAAGCGACTCACGGTATTCATCATCGAGTAGCTTTTCTTTATCGCCATCTATCACGCCTTCTTCTATAAGCTTTTTGGCATAGAGAGCGCGAGTCGATGGCAATTTTTTGATAACAGAATACATGAGCGGCTGAGTGGCTGATGGCTCATCCGCTTCGTTATGACCATTGCGGCGATAACAGAACAAATCAATGACGATGTCTTTGTGGAATTTATGACGATAATCTAGGGCAAGTTGAGCGACAAAGACCACTGACTCAGGGTCATCACCATTGACGTGCAAGATAGGCGCATGCACCATCTTGGCCACATCAGTACAGTATTCAGTAGATCGGGCGTCTTCTTGACGACTGGTGGTAAAGCCCACTTGGTTATTGATGACGATATGCAGCGTACCACCCGTGGTATAAGCCCGCGTTTGAGACATCTGAAAAGTCTCTTGAACCACCCCTTGACCCGCAAAAGCGGCATCACCATGCACCACAATAGGCAATACCAGATTGCCTGAGGTATCATGACGACGAACTTGGCGAGCTCGGACAGAGCCTTCTAAGACAGGAGATACAATCTCAAGATGAGAGGGGTTAAAAGCTAGGGCTAAATGCGCCTCTCCACCTGGTGTCATCACATTTGATGAGTAACCATTATGGTATTTAACGTCCCCTGAGCCTTTTTGTGGCTGTACTTTGCCATCAAATTCATCAAATAGGTCGGCAGGGTTTTTGCCCAATATATTAACCAATAAATTCAACCGGCCACGGTGAGCCATACCAATGACCATCTCTTTGGTCCCATAGCCACCAGCGCGCTGAATGATTTCATTGACCGCTGGGATAAAGCTCTCACCGCCTTCTAGCCCGAAGCGTTTAACCCCAGTATATTTGCGCGCTAAGTATTTCTCCAAGCCTTCAGCCGCCGTCAAACGCTCTAAAATAGACAGTCTTTTTTCATTATCAAACTTAATATAACCTAGATTCTCTTCTAGGTACTTCTCCATCCACTGCTTTTCTTCTGCCGTGGTCACGTGCATATACTCAACGCCAACATGACGACAGTAAACGCGTTCCATAATATCGATGATGTCTCGAAGCGTGGCTTCAGACTTGCCAATATTGAGATCACTGGTGGGAAATACGGTGTCTAAATCGGCTTCTGAGAGACCATGAAAAGCAAGGGTCAAGTCCTCTACTTCTCTACGAGGATGCAATTGCAGCGGATCTAATCTAGCTTTTCGGTGACCCCTACGGCGATAAGCAGAGATTAACTTTTGCACCCCCATTTGTTTGGGATCGGCGCAGTCGCTCTCACTATTGGCCGCTACTACACCTTTACGAGCGGTTTGATTGCGCGCCAATAACAAAAACTGATCCTTGATGACATTATGTAGCTCATCTTGATCGCTTTCATATTGTTTAAAATAATTTTGCCAGTCAGCATCAACGCTGCTAGCATCAATCAGATACTGCTCATACAAAGCTTCTATATAGCTGGCATTGTCTGCTGCTAGCTCTGTTGGCATAGAGGATTGGGCATCAGTAGTCATGGTAGTCATAATAGTTTCTATTTTGATTGAGGAGAGAACAGGAAGTTAGGTGGTGCAAAGTATATGAATAAGGCTAATTTTAAAGGCTATAAGGGCTATTGAATGTAGGCTATCGGTAACCTCTTTTTAATATGCTCAAGTCTCCATTGATAACCTATTATCCGTTACGATTATTCAAAGCTACGTTTATTAAAGAAGTATTAAAAAATATTTATTATTTTGACCATTAAGCAAAATTAAGGTCAATGCCATTTAAGAAATGATTTATTTGTTGGGTTAATTAACCATAGAATCAATACCAAGCTTACGCTGTCATCGCCGCGCCGCTTGTAATAATTTCAACCTCATCCTTAAGCCCTGATTGCCTTTTAGATAGCAAACTCCATATTGTGGACTAGGGTAACATGAGCGCCAAAACAGCTATAGTTTGTTTGTTCAATAGTAACTATTTATCTAGTAAATAACCGTTATTATTTCTTGTACTTTTGGTTATGATTGTTCTAGTTGACCTTACCTTCAAGTCTCTTAAATCTAATTCTGAGGTTTTATAGGTACTATTGGACATTATTAGATACTCTCAGTTACTATTTATAATAACCGTACTATCAACCTCAACATCGACAATCACAAGTTTAATGAGCAAGTTTAATGCCACAATCTTGACAAAATGAGCACAAGTGGCTACTTATCTATTAAGACGATTAAATTGCTATAACGTACAAAAGCCCTTATCCAATGATAAAGGCTTTTATGGGTACTAATTGCTAACTAACTCTATCTGACAGGATTTAGCGAATTAGCCTGATTAAAATCAGACTAATTTAACCAGCTAAATCAATCAGTAAGTTACGAAGATGACCAATAGCGCGTGTCGGGTTCAAACCTTTAGGGCAAACTGACACACAGTTCATGATACCGCGGCAACGGAATAGACTAAAGGGATCATCGAGTCTGGCCAAGCGTGCTTGGGTATCTGTATCTCGGCTGTCAGCAACAAATCGATAAGCATTGAGAAGGGCCGATGGGCCTAAGAACTTATCTGGATTCCACCAAAATGAGGGGCAGCTGGTTGAACAGCAAGCACATAAAATGCACTCGTACAGTCCATTTAACTTCTCGCGCTCCTCTGGCGTCTGCAAACGCTCAGTCGGTGGTGCTGGCTGATCATTTAGTAGATAAGGGTGAACCTTTTCGTACTGCTCATAGAACTGATTCATATCCACCACCAAATCGCGCACGACAGGCAAGCCTGGCAGAGGACGAACTGAAATCTTCTCTGGTAGCGTGTTCATATTAATCAGACAAGCAAGACCGTTTTTGCCATTAATATTCATGCCATCTGAGCCACAAATACCTTCACGGCAAGAGCGTCTAAAAGTAATGGTCTCATCCTGCTTTTTGAGGCGCAGTAAGACGTCAAGTAGCATACGATCTGAGTCCAAAAGCTCAATCGTATACGTCTGCATATAAGGGGCTGCGTCCTTATCAGGATCGTAGCGGTATATCTCGATGGTGCGAGTACCTCGGCTCATAATGCTTAACTCCACACAGTGGTGAGGCGGGCGGGCAATGTTGTCAATTAGGATAGATACCTATCCATAATCTCATTGCTGGCTGACCATCACCAAGAATAAAAAAGGGGGGTAACAAGCGTTTAAAACATTCTGTAAACGCTTGCAAAAATCAATGGACTATACCGACTAATATACGCGAACTTTTGGTTCAATATAATCAACCGTTAACGGACTCTTACGAACCGGCTTATAAATAATACGATTGTCTGCTGAGTACCAAAGCGTATGTTTCATCCAGTCATTGTCATTTCGACCATTTGGAGCATACTCATCATCTTCTGGACGATCATAATCAAGTACGGTATGGGCGCCGCGGCACTCATGACGCTTGGCCGCTGACAGCATGGTCGCTTTGGCCACTTCATATAGGTTCGCCACTTCTAGCGCTTCGATACGAGCCGTATTAAAGACTTGCGACTTGTCTGCCAAATGGATGTTGTCAATTTTGTCACCTAGGGCCAAAATCTTTTCGACCCCTTCATCCATTAAAGCTTGAGTCCTAAACACACTAGCGTGCTTTTGCATCAAGGCTCGAATCTCATCAGCCACGTCTTGAGCATTATAGCCCTCAGTAGACTGTTGAAGTTTGTTCAAACGGCCAACTGTATAATCAAGGACACGAGGGTCTAGTGGCTTATAAGTATGATCGGCATGATGATATTCATCAACGATATGCTTACCAGCAGCACGGCCAAACACTACCAAATCAAGTAAAGAGTTGGTGCCCAAACGGTTTGCCCCATGCACGCTAACGCAAGCACATTCGCCGATAGCATATAAGCCTTTGACCACTTTGCCTTCCGTGTAAAGACCTTCTTCGTTAGGACCAGCCTCTAAATCAGGAATAGTCACTTGACCATGAATATTGGTCGGGATACCGCCCATCATATAGTGGATGGTTGGAATGACGGGGATAGGCTCTTTGGTGATATCAACGTTAGCAAAGTTTTTGCCAATCTCAAACACCGATGGCAAACGCTTCATGATGGTCTCCACACCTAAGTGGGTCATGTCCATCACAATATACTCGCCGTTAGGCCCACAACCGCGGCCTTCTTTAATCTCTTGGTCCATAGATCGTGAGACCAAGTCACGTGGGGCTAAATCCTTCACCGTGGGAGCATAACGCTCCATAAAGGCCTCGCCATCTTTATTTCTTAAGATAGCGCCCTCACCGCGGCACCCTTCAGTTAATAGCACGCCTGCGCCTGCCACACCTGTGGGGTGGAACTGCCAGAACTCCATGTCTTGAAGGGGAATACCGGCACGAACTGCCATACCAAGACCGTCACCTGTATTGATATAAGCGTTGGTTGAAGCGGCAAAGATACGTCCTGCACCACCTGTGGCTAGTACGGTAATGGGCGTCTGAAAGACAGCTACTGCGCCTGTCTCTTGCTCGATAGCCACTACCCCATTGATATTGCCATCATCATCTCTGATTAAATCCAGCGCAATCCACTCAATAAAGAATTGAGCGCCTTGCTGAAGATTCTTTTGATAAAGCGTGTGCAATAAAGCATGGCCAGTACGGTCGGCTGCCGCGCAGGCACGTTGAACCGCTTTTTCGCCATAATTTGAGGTATGACCCCCAAAAGGACGCTGATAAATAGTCCCATCTTCGTTTCTATCAAATGGCATGCCCATGTGCTCAAGCTCATAAACCACTTTTGGCGCTTCACGGCACATATACTCGATAGCGTCCTGATCACCTAACCAATCTGAGCCTTTGACCGTATCATAAAAGTGAAAGTGCCAGTTGTCATTGCTCATGTTACCTAAGCTGGCCCCAATACCACCTTGGGCGGCCACCGTGTGCGAGCGCGTTGGAAAAACCTTGGTAAGCACCGCAACTTTCATGCCCGCTTCAGCCAACTGTAGCGAGGCACGCATGCCTGAACCACCACCGCCGACAATGACAGCGTCAAAGTTTAGGGTCTTAATATTACTGATTGTATTGTCTTGTCTAGTTGCCATGACGAGTTCCTAATGAATTCAAAATAAGGGCTGTAAGGTCAAACTATCTTTTGGTACGTGCCAATCTGTCTTCACTGCTCATTGATGCGGTCATTAAGCGATAAATTAACTATAAATACCACTGATGAAATCAAGGCTTGACTCGCATTAGAGCGTCAAAAAGATTAAGACACCACAACAGTGCTCACACCGATGCCCCAAAAAATCATGATTCCCCAAAATAGATACACTAAGATGGCGATAATCATAGCAGCCTGAAGCAGCAATCTAATCGCTGAAGCCTTTGATCCAAGCTTACCTTTGGTGATGTAGTCAGTAAATACCGTCCACATACCAACCCAAGCATGGCCTGCAAGCGCGATGATGGCTACCAAACTAAATAGACGCATGGGCAAACTCATCATAAAGTTAACCCACTCTATATAGCTCACATGACCATGGGTCAAAAAGAAGCCTAACATCACTAGGCTATAAAAGGTAAGAACAACAGCACTAAGACGCTGAACGATCCAGTCACGAGAGCCTGATCCAGTCAAGCCCGTGGCACTTTTGACACCTGAGTTATTTTTTATCATTAGAACATCACCCATACAAAGGATACGGCAATGAGCACCGCAGCGATTATCATGCAAATTACTGATGCCATACGACCAGATTGAAGCTCTTCGGTAAAGCCCATGTCGGCGAATAAATGCTTAACACCCATCACAAAATGATAAGCAATCGCTGCCACGAATATCCAAGCAATAAAGCGGACTAAGACGCTGTCAAAAACGTTGGCAAAACTCTCAGGAGAAGCCAAAGATCGTTGCAACAGCCATAGCATGACAGGGATAATTAAAAAAAGAATAATGCCAGAGATACGGTGTAAAATAGACGCGATAGCCATTGGTGATCGGTTGACACTGATCACTTGGCTGAGGGGTAGATTAATCGGGCGGTTGCTTTTCACAGCGGGCATCCTTTTTGCGGTTATGACGGTTATGCAAAGAGCTTGGCCAAACAAAGCATTGAAACAGCATTTGGGCCAATCTCTAAGGTGCTGCATAAACGACGAATGGTGTAAGGAAGAGCTAGCTGACTTTGCTAAAGTAAAATAATGGGGCGATTTTATCGTCATTAAGACTTCGTAGTGAACTGTAGTGTCATTATATACTTTGCCTGTTATTCAAACACGCTGCAAGCTGACACCCATAGATAAATGGCCCTATCAGCGCCAAACTTTAGGGACCGAACTACGCTAGTATGACTTTTGAACACTGACACCCAATTCAATCGATTCTTTAGCACATATAAACAAAGCATATCTGCCCTATTTATACGGTCAATGGTCTCAATTATAAAAGGGCTAGCGTATAATTACAAACATATTACTTAAACTTGTCTGTAAACTTTCTGCAGCAATGTCAGTTGCTTTTAAGCAGTAGCAACAATATTAAGGATTATGGTTGATGACATAGTCTTCCTATATTAACCACCTCTTTACCGCTAACTCATGTTCAACAAGCCTTTGGATGAAGATAAGCTTTCGCTTTCGCAAAAATAATTTTTCAAAATTTTCAAAATAACTGTTAATATAATTGATTAATGCCCCCTGAATGAACGGCCTAATTGGCCCAAAAATTTGAAGCCACCTCTTAAATGAGGCGACTTTATGCTATTATCCTCATGCTATAATTGGTGAATGAGACCAATTTGAATTATTTTCGGGGTGTTTTGACTTGAATAAACCCGCAACTTCTTACAATACTGCTTACTCTTAAATACTTTGATTCGAAAAAGATTATTTTGTTATAGTCTCAAACAATCTTTATGATTGCCAATTTTGCCCACCCAATGTTTTAATGACAACGAGAGGAATTTATGTCTGAGAATAATGCGACGTTAACCGTCGATGGTAAGGAATATCCGCTTCCAATTATCAAAGGTACCCTTGGTCGCCCAGTCATCGATGTCGCTGCTTTTCAAGAAGCTGGCTATTGGACATACGATCCAGGCTTTAAAGTTACTGCCCCTGTTGAATCAAAAATTACTTATATCGATGGCGGTAAAGGCGAGCTTTTACACCGTGGCTATGCTATTGACGAATTGGCCAATAATGCCGAATATTTAGAAGTTTGCTATGCTTTGCTTCATGGTGATTTGCCAAATGCTGAACAAAAAGCTGATTTTTATGAAAAAATCCGCAAGCATTCAGGTGTCCATGACCAACTACGCAAGTTTTTTGAAGGTTTCCGCCGTGATGCTCACCCTATGGCTATCATGGTGGGTGTGGTCGGCGCTCTATCAGCGTTTTATCATGAAGGCTTAGATGTCAGCGATGAGCGTCATCGTGAAATCACTGCTATCCGCCTAATCGCCAAGATGCCAACGCTCGCTGCGATGAGTTATAAATACTCAAAAGGCGAACCGTTCATGTATCCTCGCAATGACTTTAACTATGCGCAGAACTTCTTATATATGATGTTCGCTACGCCAGCTGATGTCGACTACAAAGACAATCCTGTGCTGTCTAAAGCCATGGACAAAATCTTTACCTTACATGCTGACCATGAGCAAAACGCTTCGACTTCAACGGTTAGATTAGCAGGGTCTACAGGCGCGAACCCATACGCTTGTATCGCTGCTGGTATTGCCGCCCTTTGGGGACCATCTCATGGCGGCGCTAATGAAGCAGTGCTTGAGATGCTAGATGAAATCGGCACGGTAGAGAACGTTCCTGAGTTTATGGAAAAGGTTAAGCGTAAAGAAGTTAAGCTAATGGGCTTTGGTCACCGTGTCTACAAAAACTTTGACCCACGCGCCAAAGTGATGAAAGAGACTTGTGATGAGGTCTTAGCTGCTCTAGGTATCAACGATCCTAAGCTTGAGCTTGCTATGAAGCTTGAAAAAATCGCCCTTGAAGACCAATACTTCGTTGAGCGTAACCTCTATCCAAACGTTGATTTCTATTCGGGTATTATCCTAAAAGCATTGGGTATCCCAACCTCTATGTTTACGGTTATCTTTGCTCTAGCCCGTACCGCTGGTTGGATTAGTCATTGGCTTGAGATGCACAGTGCACCGTTTAGCATTGGCCGTCCTCGCCAATTGTATACTGGTGAGACGCATCGTGATTTTGTTAAACTTGAAGACCGTAAATAGCTACCGTTAGTTATGAATGAGTCAACAACATCAAAAATCCCGCCAATTGGCGGGATTTTTGATGTTGTTATTATTTATTCGTTATTAAGATTTTGGTCCAGGCTCATCGCTGCTCTTAACCACCTAAGACCTTGTTAACCTAACTGGGCTTCATCTCTAAATTATGCTCATTAAAGCTATTTCTTCGCATACTCTTTTAACATTTTTTCATATTTAACGATTTGCTCATCATAGCCCTTAATGGTCTCATTAAATTTGGTCATTAGGGTTTCAAACTCTGCTTGCTGCTCTAGCTTCATTTTTTGCATATCCAGCACTTGCTGAGCTTCAATCTGACGCCAGACTTGATGCTGAACAATTAATCGCGCCAAAGCCGGACTCTTTTCACTAAGTCTGGCCGCTAGCTCCGCTTGCTCAAACAAATCAGGCAGCAAAGTGATAATATCGATGATGGTGTTGGTGCCCTCAGAAGATAGAGGCTCACTAGAATATAGTTCAGAAAACGCAGCTTGATAACGGCGCTTAATTTCACTTTCGCTTAATATATCAGGCGCTCTTGGCTCCAAGCTCACCTGCTTTAAAATCGTCAAATCATGAGTATTGGCATTTATCTTTTCGATGTCAATCGGCTTTGAGGGATTAGCATTAACGATTTCCTCTATCAAAGCAGGTTGAGTCTCACTGGCCTGAACAGGCTTAGTTTCAGCAGATTCTGATTGATTAAGCTTCTCTTTATCCTCAATGTTGTTAGCGGCTTTGGTATCGGCCTGATGAGTGGCTGCTTGATTGCCATCTAATTGACTGTCGCTGGTAGTGGTAGATAGCCCAGCAGATGAGTCGTCGTCAGCCACATTAAGCGCTTCATATTCTGCTTGCAATCGCTCCTGCAGGCGGGTCATTTGCTCAATAAATTTTGGCTCATAAGCCTCAATCCTAGCCGTGACTTCTGCACTGGGCGATATCGCACTGGGGCCTGTAGGCTTAAGCGCCTCCTTTTGCGTATTAGTTTGAGGCGTAGTCGCTGATTGTTCAGCGTCAGGAGCTGGCTTGGGCTGGCAACCACTTAGTACCAAACTTGCTAACAGGCTCGTGGTCATGGCTTTTATCGCCAAACTAGGACCAACCTCTCCTAGGAGCGGTATCGGGGGTGCTGCCAATCGCTGTAAACGGCTCATCACAAAGGCTATCCTTACATAAATGACGGTTAGGTTGGCGGGTTTTTTTGTCATTAAGCCTCATTACTTGAGATACTGCTACTTGAAACATCACTACTTGAGGCATTAGCATGAGCAGCCGCTAAAAAAGGAATACAATCTTGCCAAGCTCGGCAATCCTCACCACGTTTAGAGCGAATAAAATAGTCCTGAACCATCCTCGCTTGCTGCTCAATGCCATAAGCAAAAAAGGTCTTGCCCGATTCAAAAGCATACTCATAACGGCGATTCATCATAGCGCCGCGAATGACTTTGAGACCTTGCTGCAGCTGCCAAACATGGGTGAGCTCATGGATCAGCCAACCTTGATGACCTAAAGCTGCCTGACTAAAGTCCTCACGCCAGTCTGCTGGATGAAAGTATATATTGCCATTAGGGCTCACCGCATAGTGCCTGAGGACCCACCAAGCTGTTTTTAGTCGAACCTCATCAAGCTTAATTGTCTCTCCAAAGACTTCGCGGGCTAAGGCAATCTCGCCAGCGGTCAAGGGCCGCGACTTTGCTGGAGCAGACTTGATTCGGTAGCTCTCGTTGAGCTTGTGCCAAATCGTAGAGGGTAAAAATGATGACATAGTAAAAGCCTTCCCAGTTTTTTAAAGAGTCATTTAAACGACAGTCTCAGAACCAGCCTAAAAGTTAGTCTAGATAACCCAAGGTCATACAGCTCAAATCTCACTTATTATAGCAATGATGCTTAGCGCTTTAGGAGGCGAACACTAGGAGCTTAACATAATTTATGAATCAATAGGACCCTGTGACAATAGGGCCTATTTCAAACTATTTTGCGCAATAACATAACCTAAATTGCAAAAACTGCAGGAGTTACTTAAGCTTATCTTTTTTGCTTTAGGTGACCTATGTCCCATCCGAATGCCGACAGCCCCTTAGCCAGCCGAATGCGGCCTCAGTCATTAGACCAAGTGATTGGTCAATCCCATTTATTGGCCAAGGGAGCACCGCTGCGGCGACTGGTTGAACAAGCTCATTTGCCCTCTCTTATCTTACATGGTGATGCGGGTATTGGTAAAACCACCATTGCCATGTTACTCGCAGATGCCGTGGGCCGACCTTTTCATGCTCTATCGGCCTTAACCACTGGGGTCAAACAGCTTCGTGAGGTGCTAGAAACTGGCAACTCGGCCTCCGGAAGCTTAAGCTTTGCACCGCCCGTGGTGTTTATCGATGAGATTCACCGCTTTAATAAAGCCCAGCAAGACGCTTTACTAGGGGCCGTGGAGTCAGGAGACATTACCTTGATTGGGGCTACCACTGAAAACCCCTCTTTTAGTGTCAATAACGCCCTACTCTCACGCTGCCAAGTTTACCGATTAGAGCCCTTAAATACGAATCAGATTGAGCAAGTGCTGCGCCGAGCCATTGAACAAGACGTGGTGTTAAAGACTTATCAAATTGAGCTTTTGGCTACTGAGTTTATCAGTCAAATGGCGCACGGGGATGCTCGAAAGGCCCTTAACTTATTAGAGATTGCCATTCAAACGGCTGACCATAGCCAGTCTCCTATTGTCGTCGATGATAGCTTGATAGCGAGCGTCGCTCAAAGCGCGCTGATTCGCTATGACAAGGACGGTGAGCAGCATTATGATATGGTGTCCGCCATGATTAAATCCATTCGCGGTTCTGACCCTGATGCGGCGCTCTATTGGATGGCTAGGATGTTGGTTGGCGGCGAGCCAGCGGACTTTATTGCTAGGCGACTGGTGATTTTGGCGAGCGAAGACATCGGTAATGCCAACCCCAATGCCTTGCTATTGGCCGATACAGCGCTTAGAAGTGTTCAATCTATCGGCATGCCTGAAGCTCGGATTATCTTAGGCCAAGTGGTGGTGTATTTGGCCACTAGCGCTAAGAGTAACAGCAGCTATAAAGCCATTAATGCGGCCATGCAGCTTGCCCAGACCGATGCTTCTCCTGTACCACTGCACCTGCGTAATGGGGTCACGGCGCTGATGAAGTCTCAAGGCTACGGTGAAGGTTATGTCTATCCTCATGACTACCCCAATCATTATTATCCGCAAACCTATCTTCCTGATCAATTACTCGGCACGAAGTTTTATCACTTTGGGGACAATCAACGCGAACAGCACAGTCAAAAGTTTATGGCGTGGTTAAAATCTCAGGCTGCCAGTAATGATTAGTCGCTAATTGCTAATCGCTAATAATTAGTAATGGATAATAATCGGTAATAGTAAAAACAGCTCTATTCATCAATATCAGGCTAAGACATAATTAGCGAAGAGTTTATTTAAGGTTTAACGTAGGGCTCAATACGCCATGCCCACAAAGTCTATGACCACTCCTAAGTTTGCGCTTGAGGGTGGGCAGTAGCGCCTTAAACCCTTACAATCCTTCTAAGCGTATTTTTATACATCTTCACTTTTGATAGATTAAGGCTAACTCCTTATATTTAACTTCCTTTGATAGCCACTTTTCATCCCTTTAATAGCCATAAGATAGAGACGGACTATGACAACGAATAAAATGCCCCTTAACACCATTCCAGAAATCATTGACGATATTCGAGCCGGTAAAATGGTCATTTTGATGGATGATGAGGACCGCGAAAACGAAGGCGACTTAATCATGGCCGCCACCCACGTTCGTGCTGAGGATATCAACTTTATGATTACTCATGCCCGTGGGCTGGTCTGCTTGACCCTAACCCAAGACCGCTGTCAGCAGCTTGCCCTGCCTTTGATGTCAGATAGAAACGAAGCGAAGTTCAGCACCAACTTTACCGTCTCTATCGAAGCGGCTGAAGGGGTGACGACAGGTATCTCTGCTGCTGACCGGGCTAGAACCATTCAGGCCGCGGTAGCGGCCGCGGCCAAACCTGAAGACATCGTTCAACCTGGTCATATCTTTCCTATCATGGCGCAAAAGGGCGGGGTGTTGCACCGTGCAGGTCATACAGAGGCAGGATGTGATTTGGCCAGACTGGCCGGACTTGAGGCGGCGGCCGTAATCGTAGAGATTATCAACCCTGATGGCACGATGGCCCGCCGTGATGACCTTGAAATCTTTGCCAAAGAGCATGGTCTTAAGATGGGCACCATCGCTGATTTAATCACTTACCGTATAGCCAATGAGCAAACGGTAGAGGAAGTTGAGACACGGGCATTTGACACTGATTTTGGGACTTTTACGCTGCACCGCTTTCGCGAGTTTGGGGCAGAAGATACCCATATAGCCTTGGTAAAGGGTGATTTAAGCGCCGGCGTTAGCACCATTCGCGTTCATGGCTTTCACCCATTACGTGACTTATTTGCGGCCACTGGTGGAGAGACGGGGCGCAGTGCTTGGAGCGTTCAAGCAGCGCTTAAAGAAATCAGTGCTTCAGAGCGGGGCGCGTTGGTTTGGATTGGCAATCATAATCCCATTGATATCGGTGAAGCTTTGGATAGAAACGCTGACAACCAAGCGATGACCACCATCACGCAGCAGCCTTATCGAAGCATTGGCGTTGGTGCTCAGATTCTGCGTCATTTAGGGGTCCGTGACATGAGATTGTTGTCCTCCCCCATGAAGTTCCATGCCCTATCGGGATTTGATCTTAACGTGATTGACTTTGTCACAGGGCCATCTCAATAATAGGTTGGCTTAGCTGAACTAGAAAATAGTAAATTGGACTTACGCTTATTTAAGTGAACTAAGACGTATGCTTATTTAAGTAACCTGAGATTGATGCGTTAAAAGGATTGGGGCTTACGTCTGTTTAAATTATTAAATGAGGGCGTAAGTCGCAAGCTAATGTATGCTCTTGAGCGTCAAGTCCTATCAAAAGCCTGAATCTGCTGACGCTCTTGATCAGTCCAAAGCACTTTTTGCTGCGACTGAGCATCAAGTCGCACCAATACCGCCTCACCTTGGGCGACGATGGCTTGCTGAGCCTCACTATAATAAGCATAACTGGTGACCATACTGCTACTGCCCAGATGTCGACAACGCACCCCTATCTGCAAAGTGTCTGGGAAAGTGACAGGCTGCAAATACTGACAACTTGACTGAGCCAAGACCACTTGAATGTCCTCACTAAATAAGCCTAAGGCCTGTAAGTAGCCAATACGGGCCGACTCGGCATAGCGGTAATAGATGACGTTGTTCAGGTGATTAAAAGCGTCCATCTCACCCCAAGCGACTTTTTGCTCTTGGATAAAGCTATGCTGCTGCTGAAGAAAGTCGTAATGATGGGCGGCATTAACCGGAACCCCATATTGGTTCAAACTTAAATCATCGCCTTTAACCGAATTTAAAGTTGGCTTATGTGGTTGCCCGATAGTTTCTCTCATAACGTTCAAATTCTCTTAATGTCATGGCACATAGCTTTTATTAAAAGACTTCTAGTAACCTGTCTCTACTTAGTTTGGTGAGCTTTGTTATCTAACACTTGCGCGGTTAATAAAGGCGCTTGGGCGGGCGGCGAAGCAATGAGCTTATCCAACCAAACAATAGCATCATTAAGGGTATTAAGTTTCCCTGGCATCTCAGTAGAGGTGGGGAGATTACTTTGTACAGAAGGCGGTGGGGGTGTAGAAGGACTTGAGGTATTAGCCTTGATGTTGGCATTTGCCTTTGTCAATCGCTCGGTTTGAGATGTCATGGGCTTGCTAGGCTTAGATTGAGAGGCTTGTGCATCATTTGCCATAACTTGTACCGATTTAAGCTGCTCTTTGGCTTGCTGCAAATACATAATCAATAAAGACTGGTCTCGCATATTGCCAGCTTGCATGGCCAGATTCAAAGTCATAATAGTCTCATGTAAGACTATATCTTTGGCGGTTAAGGGGGCAGTGCTGGGCGTTTGGCTGCTCTTTTGATTGGCCATTTGATGGGTCGCTAGCGCGCGATGCTGCCCGACCTCATTACGTAAGAATCCCTGAACATCGACAATGGCTAAATTATGAATTTGCCAAGCACTGGGCTGCGAGCTTTGAGCTTGAATGCGCTTGATATCTTGCTCTAGGCTTTGCTTTAGAACAATGCTCAATGCCGGCGCTATCTCGTTATTAGGTTGAGATAACTGCCAGAGCACCCCTCGAAGCAATGAAATACTGTCTTCATATCGGTCATCTTCTAACAGCCGTTCGGCTGCTTGCAACTGTAGTCGCAGCAAGTCGAGCTGATTTTGTGCTTGACCTGCGGCATCAGTACTTGGCGACGGCATGGTCTGTTGGCTGATTGAATGCAGCTTATCGTCCATCTCGTTCAACCGAGAGGTCACTTGCTCACTTGTTTGTAGCCGCGAGTCTACCTTTTGCTCAAAGCGCTTTTGTGAGACATAAAGCCATGACATCATCGCTATGCTAATGAGTATGAGTAACCACTGCAGCACTATGAGTAATTGGCTGGCTTTACGGCGCTGCTCTTTTGGGGTCAAAACTGTCTCAGGTTCTACTAGAAGATTATCATCTGAGAGCGGCTCAAGGGACATGGCAGCGAATCCTATCTACAAAAAATGGTGAGTGAATAGCATGGTTATATACCGTTTAGAGGGACAGTTAGTCTAATCTGACCCTCAGTGAGACCCAGTTAATAATGCCCAGTTATCGGGCTAGCTGGCCAGCTGCTTTCATAACCTCATCAACATCCAAACTCTCTACTTGCACATAATCAAGCTGTAATTGAGCCAATAGCTTGGCCAATCGTTCGCCCAAAACAACATAAACAAAATCGGCCAATTGGGGTTGAACGATTATCTCCGCCTGATTTTTAGCCACGCTTTCAGTCGTGAGTTCACTCTCGTTCATGCAGTCATTAACCGCTCTTATGTCTGTTCCTTGACGGGGTGAAGAGAGCAAGTGTTGCCAATGCTCAAAGGCAGCGCCACTGCTAATGATAACAATAGGAGACTGAGACCAAATAGAGGGCTCTTGCGGAATCATTTTAGCTTCGCTATTTAATACCAAATAATTTTTGAGCCATTGCTGATACTGCAGCCTAGCATCAGTCGGCCAAACCCGCTCATACCAAGCCACACTATCCACTTGTACTCCGCGCTGCCTTAGTGTCTCTACTAACAGCCGTCGACCCCCAAGACCGCGCCACATCAAAACGCGGCTCCCTACTGACAACTGGTCTATCAGCGGCATCGCAATCATGCCTTCGTTATTGGCCGTTAATGGCATCTGACATGTAAGATGATGACTCGATAGCACGGCAGCAGTTGCACTACCTACAGCAACCAATGATGAGTGTGGCTGGGGCTGGGCTGATAACTGAGATGGAAGCTGAGTCGATAAATCATGCTCACAGGGCTTGGCCTGAGCTTGCCAGTAGTCAATGCCTAAAGCGGCTGCCGTAGGGCTGACCACCACCGTTACCTCATATTTACCATTTAACCAATGCTGCATAAGCTGGTGGTCATGGGCAGTCAACGAGCGGGGTTCAAGCTTGAGCAGTGGTAACTCTACCACCTCAAAGTGAGCCGCCTTGAGCGCTTGACTTAAAGGATAGGCACGCTCAGTGGGCCGAGTATTGATTACCACGCGGGTAGATGAGTGGGACATCGATTGCGCCGCCGTCATTCCTTTCTCGCTTTATAGTGACCACATATTGCCACTCTATTGATTGGCATAAATACGCTGTAAAATCTCTCCAGCACCACTGTCTAATAACTGCTGAGCTACCTTGATGCCTAATTCGTTCGCCCGTTGTTCATTGAGAATCTGTATTTTTGAAGTCTCACCGTCTTCCAATAGCGAATCTTCCAGCTGTACCCGCTGCTCTGCTTTTAATAATACAGAGCCATCTGGCGCGCCAACTCGCCCTCGAAGCCATAGCTCACGATGGCCTGACTGGGCTTTCTCTATAACAGCAAAAGCGGCAATGGGTACTTGGCAGCCGCCTTCAAGATGACGATTTAAAGCACGCTCAGCCATCAGGCGAATCCTAGCATCGTCATCATTAAGCGATGCCAACAAGGCTAAAATATCAGAATCATCGTCTCTACATTCAATCGCTAGCGCCCCTTGACCTACCGCTGGCAAGCTAATATCAATATCAAGCTCACTGCGAATACGCTCATCGAGTCCAATGCGTTGTAGCCCACTAGTGGCCAGAATAATCGCGTCATATTCGCCTGCATCTAGCTTGGACAAGCGAGTGCCAACGTTGCCACGCAGCGTTTTAATTATCAAATCTGGACGATAGGCTTTTAGCTGACATTGGCGGCGCAGGCTCGAGGTACCCACGACAGCACCTTGGGGCAACTCATCAAGCGAGCTATAGCGATTAGACACAAAAGCATCTGTGGGAGCGGCGCGTTTACAATAGGCCCCTAACATTAGTCCCTCAGGTAGGTCCATCGGCACATCTTTAAGTGAATGCACAGCAATATCGGCTTGCCTATCATACATGGCCTGTTCAAGCTCTTTAACGAACAGCCCTTTACCGCCTATCTTCGCTAATGGCGTGTCTAATATCTTGTCACCTTTGGTCACTATCTTGACCAAATTGACGGTGAGTCCAGGATTGAGGGTCATAAGCCTATCTTTGATATGTTCAGCCTGCCAAAGAGCTAGGGGGCTTTGACGCGTTGCGATATTAAGCGTGGTGATGCCAGTGGTTTTGCCACTCATGTCATAATCAGTCATTGAATTCTTTACATCCAAAATAGTTTTATTAACCATAAAAAAACACCCCTATTTAATCATAAATAAGGGTGAGATGATATATTGCCTATGCTGCTGTTATGGTGAGTCAGCGTGAAGGGCTTGCCTCACTTAGGGTCACCAAATCTCATTAAACAACCGTGTCACCTACCAAGACTGCATAAGCATAAATTAAACCGAAACAGTTACATATTTTGAATTTTATCACGTAACACAGGTAGATGACGACGGCTCACGGCCAAGGCTTCATCAATCCCTTTAAACCGCACTTGATACTGACCGGAGTCTACTGTCTCTAACAAATCAAGATAATCAAGATTGATTAAAGCATTGCGATGCACGCGAAACAACTCATCAGCGAACTCAGTTTCGAGCTCTTTTAAGGTCTCGTCAATTAGCACAGTACCGTCTTTGTGACGGACTTTGACGTACTTTTGATCCGCGGTAAAATAATAGATGTCAGATAAAGGAATCAACTCAACACCGCGATGCGTTCTGGCAGCAATATGCTGACGTTTAGGCGCATGAGCAGTGGGGTCTTCTAATTTACGCAGCTCATTTAACTGAGCAGCATTCAAGCTTTTGGCCTTAGATAGAGCGTCTAGAAGCTCATCTTTATTAGCTGGCTTGAGCAAATAACCGATAGCGTTGGCTTTGAATGCAGTGATGGCATAATGATCATAGGCAGTGACAAAGATAATAGCAGGCGGGTTATCAAGCTCATTAAGGGCTTGAGCACAACGCACCCCATCCATCTCTGGCATGCGAATATCTAGTAATATAACATCGGGTTGGTGTTGCTTGACCGCAGCAATCGCTTCAACGCCTGTCATGGCCTGAGCCACAACTTCATGTTTTTCGTCCTGAACAATTCTGGCCAAACGCTCACGCGCTAATGGCTCGTCGTCACAAACCACAATTCGCATTCACAACTCCTTTTTTTGCTATCAATAACATTTGTGCATTCATGACATATTATCATGATTTTCAAGTAATCACAGTGAATTTGTAAAGCAAGGCTTCTTGATTAATGTTTGGTAAACCAATCACCATTTCACTAAGTATTCTTTGAAGTAGGACTTCAAAAGGCAGTTATCAATACCGAGTGGCTTGCCTGTCTAAAATTTTCATTGAACCCAAGATTATTCTATAAGCACTTTTATAATAAGAGCGGCCATACAGGCATTATCTGCCACAAACCAGTCAATTATTTAACACCATAAGTCTAGATATTAAAACCTTACTATTGCTAGGGTAATTCAACAATATTCTATCAAAGGTTTAACTGTTTAGTGACTCAATAGCTTACTGGCTTAGGAAATAAAAAGTATTTTATCTCTGACTGATTGACTCATTATAACCCTGCGTCATGCAATGGGTAGCTAATAATAGTTTCAATCTGATGCTGATTGATTTGGCTTTGAATATAAGCGCTTTGACCAAAATGAACTTGAAGCCGCTGCGCCTGAACTTGAAAATCGATTTGACGGTTGAGGTTATATTTAATAAATAAAGTCTTAACGGGCAGCTTAACAATCACCTGAATGGTCACCCGGTGATGGCTCCAATTCACCACAATCATCATAAATATCGTTTCAGTGGTCATCTCAACCACGTGCAGTAGCATTTGCTCGAGTACCCTTTGTAAGGTCAAAGCCGTAATGACCATATCGTACATGGTATCGTCATCGGGCACTTGCCAATCTACTTGCAGCTTATCTGCTAATCGACAAGACTCAACAGCCAAGTAATGCTCGCATAAGGCCATCTCCTCTTCAAAACTAATCTCTTTTGAGCCACTGAAGCTGGCTCTAAACAGTGCTGAGATGTGCTCTAATAAAGCTGATGCCCGAGTAGGATTGGACTCAATTAAAGACACCAAAGTATTAATGGTATTAAAGAAGAAATGCGGGGCAATTCGAGCTTTAATCAAATCGTTTTGAGCGGTTAGCTTTTGATCAAAGGTTAACTTTAAGGCCACCAACTGTTGGTGACGATGGGAGCAATACCACAAGAATACAAACGTAAATCCGCCCACAATAAGGGCGGTAAATATCGTTTCTACAATTAACTGTTTGATTGTATAAGAGGACCAACCAATCGTGTTTTCGACCAAGATAACTAGAATCTGAGCAAAGATGGCAAATAAGCTAAATATCATAACGATACGCGCGCCAGCATTAATCGTATTAAGACGCTTTAAGCTCGGTCGTAGATAATCCACCACAATAATAGCAGGAATGAGCGTCAAGGCCGTAATGGACAAATCAACCAAGCAATGCTGAATAAATTTTACCCAACTTGAGAATTCATGACGCTGTAGAATCGTCAAAAAAAGCGCCCAAGCGCTCAGGAACATCACCCACTGCTCAGGCTTAAATAAGCTCAAAAGCTTGGGCACAAAAAACTCTAAGCGCTCAGCTAGTAAGGAGGCCTCATCGTTTGCTATACTGCCTTTATTCTCATGACTTAACTTTGACTGATATGACTTCCATCTCTTCTTCACCTGCCACCGATCCTAGCTCTTCTGCCTCAGTATCCGCTGATTCTAACACATCAATTAAGCGCGAACAGCAGGATAATCCAGCCTCTATCTCATCTTCTGCTCCCCAGCAAATGTGGGGTGGCCGCTTTAGTGAAGCAACCGACAGCTTCGTCGCTGCTTTTACGGCTTCCGTCGGCTTTGATCAGCGGTTTGCCCGTCAAGATATTCAAGGCTCTATCGCTCATGCGACCATGTTAGGGCGCTGCGGCATTCTGACTGAACCAGAAGTTGCGGCTATCATTGATGGGCTAAAACAAGTTCAACAAGAGATTGATAGCGGAGAGTTTAACTGGTCAGTTGCCCTTGAAGACGTACATATGAATGTTGAGTCGCGCTTGACCGACCTCATTGGCACCGTCGGTAAAAAGCTGCATACTGGCCGCAGTCGCAACGACCAAGTGGCCACTGACATTCGACTTTGGCTTCGTGAAGAGACCGATAATATTATTGCTCTATTGCTGCGCTTGCAGTCTGGATTATTAGACTTGGCTGAGCAGCATACCGATACCATCATGCCAGGCTTCACTCATTTGCAGACCGCTCAACCGGTCAGCTTCGGTCATCATGTTATGGCATGGTTTGAGATGCTCTATCGTGATACAGAGCGCTTGGTAGATGCCCGTCGCCGAATTAATCAAATGCCTCTTGGGAGTGCGGCCCTTGCTGGTACCACCTTCCCTATTGATCGTAACATCACGGCTGAGCTGCTCGGCTTTGAGGGTATCTGTCAAAACTCACTAGATGCGGTCTCAGATCGGGACTTTGCGATTGAGTTTACCTCGGCAGCCTCTATTTTGATGATGCATTTATCGCGCATGAGCGAAGAGATTATCTTGTGGATGTCGGCTCAATTTGGCTTTGTGCAGATTCCTGATCGCTTTTGTACTGGCTCCTCTATCATGCCGCAAAAGAAAAACCCAGATGTGCCTGAGCTAGTCCGTGGCAAAGCAGCACGAGTATTTGGTCAGCTTATTACGCTCTTGACCTTGATGAAAAACCAACCGCTGGCTTACAACAAAGACAACCAAGAAGACAAAGAGCCGCTATTTGATTGTGTCGATACCGTGACCGGTTCGCTACTCGCTTTTGCAGATATGCTCCCCAACATCGTGCCGAATAAAGACAACATGCGCGCGGCCACTATGAAAGGCTATGCGACGGCGACTGATTTGGCTGATTATTTGGTTCGCCGTGGTGTGGCATTTCGAGATGCCCATGAAGTGGTTGGCAATGCCGTGGCCTTAGGCATCAAAGAAGGCGTTGACCTTAGTGAACTGTCATTGGCCCAATTGCAACAGTTTAGTGATGCTATTGGTGATGATGTCTTTGAGTATCTGACCTTAGAGGGTTCATTAGCAGCTCGTGACCATCTCGGTGGCACAGCGCCCAATCAAGTGCTTCAGGCGGTCAGCCGCGGCCGCGAGCGTTTAAAGCGATTTGCTAATAAAGACTAAGGCCATAGTCATCATCTCTCAAAACGCCACTGTTTAAAACGTCGCTATTTAAAGTATTACTATATTAAAGCGCCGTTACTAAAAGCGACATTACTAATAGTTAATAATGACATTATCTCATTCACCGATGCTTAATTTTCGCTAGATTGTATCGAGCGATAAGGAATATACCATGACCGAGACCTTTAATCCCAAAGCCAACATGGTATTTTGCCGCAAATATCAGCAAGATTTGCCCAAAATGCCGCATCCGCCCTTCCCTAACAAAGCTGGCGAAGAGATTCAAAACACGGTCTCCAAAAAAGCTTGGGATGAGTGGCTTGAGCATCAAACCATGCTAATCAATGAAAATCATTTAAGCATGTTAGACCCTGAAGCCAAGAAATTTTTGACTGAGCAGCGCAATAAATTCTTAGACAATACCGACTATGAGCGCCCTCAAGGCTGGACGCCGCAAAAATAGACTATTAAACATAAAAAAAGGGTTTAAGCTCGACTCCTCTTTAAATTTTATTTATAAAAACGCGCTCAGATTATCTAGCGCGTTTTTTTATGCCGCTGTTCGCTAAAGCTATTAAAACTTCAGAAACCACTTGCAAAGCTGCTAACTTAAGCTAAATTATAAACCATAGTCAATGTCATCAAACTTTAACAATATCACCGCGATAATAACGTCTTATCTTTTGAACTAAGACAATTCATTAATTTGATAAGCCAATATAAGAGTCAAAATGTCAAATAATACCACTGCTTTACGTCAAGCGGGCGTCGATCTCAATGGCCTAATGTCAGTCTTAAGTCGTCATCTTTACTCTACCCCTACTGTCGCCCTCCGAGAGCTGGTACAAAACGCCCATGACTCCATCGTACGCCGCCGTCTTGAGCAGCCCTCGTGGGATAAGCCTTCTCGGATTAGTATTATCCCAGATGCCAAGCGCCAACAGCTACGTATCATTGATACAGGTGCTGGACTGACCGAAGAGGAGATCCATAAATATTTAGCGACTGTCGGAGTGGGTTATACCCGTCAGCTTCGACAAAAAGATGGGAGCGAATCGGGCCAAGACCAAACAGGGCTAATAGGCATGTTTGGTTTGGGGTTCTTATCTGCCTTTGTATTGGCCAAACGAGTCGTGGTATCGACCACTTCTTATCAGTCCCCCAATCTTGGTTGCCGCTATGTCTCCACCGACGCCGAGCATTATGCCGTCTCTCATATTGACCCTCGGCCGGTTGGCACAGAAGTATTACTTGAGCTCAACGATGAGTTTTATGAGCTGTTAGATGCCAAGCATTTGCGCAAAGTACTGTCGCATTATTGCGCCCTGCTCATTGAGCCCATCTATGTGTTTGATAGCCTTGAGAGCTTCAACCAAATAGACCTAGAGAATGATAGAGAAAGCAATTTAAAAACTGACACCACTGAGCGTAACCCGTCCGCCATTGCTATCAATCCAGAGCCACCCCCTTGGCGCCGCACCGACCATCAGACCCTGCATCCAGCGGCTGCTCGCAAGCAAGCCCTAGCCTTTGCTAGCCGTTTTGAAAAGAACTTTGAACCCATCTGTACCATTGCCGTTCATCCTCAATCTGATAGCGATGCCCAAGGACTGCTATGGATTCAAGATGGTGGCACTTATGGCAGCAGTGACAACCGAAACCTGTCCGTTTTTTTGCGGGGAATGCTCCTCGATGACGATGCCCGCGACTTACTGCCGCACTGGGCCGGATTCGTTGGCGGGGTGATTGAATCGCAGCAACTCACCCCAACGGCTAGCCGAGAGGATTTACAACGCGACCAGCAGTTTGACCATACTCGGTTTGCTCTCTCTGAGGCTTTAATTACGGGACTCTCTAGCTTGGCTAAAGAGCAACCAGAAGCATGGCGACGGGTACTTAGACGCCATAATGAAGCGCTATTAGGCGCAGCTTTATGTGATGATAGATTGTTTTTATTATTAATGGATAGTCTGCATGTGCCCACCTCTCAAGGGGACTTATTGGCTGAGCAACTGGTCTCTAAAGGCGCTGTCCATGTGGTACTAGACAATAGCGCAGGCTTTGAGGATATGTTATTTAGGGCGCTGGGTATCCCCGTGGCTCAAGGTAATCGTTATGCTGTGGTGCCCTTTTTGCGGCGCTGGGTCGAGATTAAGGGCCTTAGGCTGATTGAGCTTGGCACCCAATCTGGCAACCGTCAACTGTTCAAAACCAAAGCGCTGTCAGAGCATCAAAGGCAGTGGCTACAACAGCACTTATGTCATGATGAGAAGCTCATTGCTGCCAGCTTCGCCCCAGCGAGTTTACCGCTGATTGTGGTGGCCGATAGAGAGCAAGCGCTAAAAAAACGCTTGGCAGAGGACAACAAAGATAAAAAGATTTCTTTGGCGGCCTTAAGTCTGGCGCGGCACTTTACCGATCAAATTGAAGAGGGCGAGCCTGCCAAACTCTATTTGAATATCGATAACGCTGCGGTACTGGACTTATTGGCCACCATCGAGCATGACAGTGAAGCCGCTTTGACGGCCGTGACCTTGCTTCGTGCCTTTAAAACCTTGCTCATTGGCCCAAGTGGGTCAGAGCATAACACGGAGAGATTACAACAAGCGCTAGCAGATTTGGCCAGCAGTATTGGGCATTTATTGCCTACCCCGCCTGACGGCC
>JAUNVX010000008.1:25282-36269 GCA_030540615.1 Psychrobacter sp.
CTAGCAGATTTGGCCAGCAGTATTGGGCATTTATTGCCTACCCCGCCTGACGGCCCCTAGCCGCTTGTTATTAACTGCTATTGCTTAATGGGTACTTTCATTATAGCTATAGAGCTATTAGTACTTAACGATAGCCATTAAACGACAAACACTGAGCTATAGCGACTTACCCAGTTAAATTCGCCTATCTTTAACCAGGAGAAATAATGAATATTTGGCAATGGATTAACACCCTTCAGACGGATTTGGCAGAAGCAGGTCAGCCTCATAACGCTCGATTGATTGAAAACATTTCGTCTTACTGCGCCGATCAAGAAGTGGAGAAGGTTGAGGCGTTATTGCCTGAAGCAAAAGCCTTGTGTAAAACGCTTGAGAATCCTTGGCTGTCTGTGTATGTCGGTCATTGGGAAATGCGCCACCGCTTAGGCAACCAAAAAGAGGGAGAGTCGGCACTAGCAGATGCCGTAGCCTTATTTGAATTGGCCCACCGAGAAGACACCCAAGATTGCCCGCAATCTGTGTGCGTCACTCAAGATTTGGCTGCTTGCTATAGCCTAATAGATGGGCCGGGCTGGGCCAACGAGCGCATTGCCGTCAGTGAAGAGACCCTAGAGCGAATCGACCCGAGTTGGAACTGCTATCAATGCTTAAGCGGTGAGAAAGCCTTGGCCATCATTGACCAACAAAAACCGCAAGAGGCATTGGATTATCTCAATGAGATTGCCACTACTCTAGCAGATGCCGGAGAAGACATTGGGCCTGGTATCTTAGAGATACAAAACGATGCGTTAATGGCGCTAGGCCAATATGAAGAGGTATTGGCGCGTATTCAAAAGGTAGAGTTAGCGGTGCCAGAATATGGTGAGTGGAAAAACATCTCTCAACCTAGAAATATCCAAAAGGCTCATGCTTTGGCTCGGCTTGAGCGCGACGATGACGCCTTAGAGGCATTGCCTGCTCTACGTGAGATGAACATAGGCGATATATTCAGTTGGATAGACGCCATTTATCCTGTCATGCTACGCCAAAGCGATTTGAACAATTGGCAAGTCGCCAGTCGCTTGCAGGCTGCTCTCAAGCATTTGTCAGACAATAAGGCACATCGCCGAGTGATAAATCTGGCCGCCATTACCATTCAATTGGCCATTGCCCGCGGTGCTCGCTGGAGCGCTCAGCGTCAATTGGATTTGGCACGCTCGCATCTGCCCAAGCTTCGTATCGATGCTGGTGCTTGTGCTACTTTAGAGCATCTGCAACAGCAGATAAATCAAATGCCTGCCTCGCCACTGCCCGTGCTATCCCATGAGCTATTGGCATGGCTTGATGACGTTGGTAACGATATTGGCAGTAGCGATAATAGTAGTCATAGCAATACTGATAGCGGCAATGATAGCAACACTGATAATAGCGACCGCAACATTGATGAAAATGATAACAGTGATAATGAGGCGGTTACTGAATCTTCAAAAGAGCTTGAACCGGCCATCAAAGAGCGAAACCCAGAGCAAGAGCTTGAGTGGCTATTGGTCGCTATATTAGAGCAGCCTGATGATGCCGACTTGCATGCTCAAACTGCCAGTGCCATGCAGGCTTGCCAAGCCAATGATGAGGCGATTGAGCTGTTACGCTCGTTTATGCAAAAGCACCCTAATGATGACAGCAATATTCGCTTTATCTTATTAGAGTTGCTGTTAGAGAATGGCGATGATACGGGCGTGGAAGCTTTGGCACAACAATTTGATGAGGCAGGCGATTCAGTATTTGCCCAGTGGAGCTTGGCGCAACTGGCTTATCAGCAGCTTGATTGGGAAGGCGTAGAGCGCCACTGCCGTCAGTTACTGACGCATCAATCCGACGCTTATGGCGCTATGGGTATGTTGGCTCGGAGCCTCATGCGGCAGCGAAAGTTCGCTAAGGCTGCTGACCAATACCAAGCTTTGATAACAGCCAATCCTGAAGACAATGATTACAAATGGGACTTTATGACCGCCTCAAGTGCCGCGGAAGATTGGCTCGCTGTCAGAGAGATAGCCAGCAGCTTAGGCATGGAGATGACAGATAATCGGTCAAACGAACGCCCTAACGAAGCGTGGGGCTGGATTATCATTCGCTACCTAGAGCAGGGCGATGTCAAAGACTACTTTGCCAAACGTACCGGCCCTGTTAGCGCCATCATTGCCGAAAATGCTTCGCCAAATAGTACTCAGCATGTCGGCGACTACGTTATCTTTGATGCCCAAGTTTTGATACCGCCGCCCGAGGATGCTGAAGAAAAAGAGAATTTCATACCCACTTTTGCTATAGCGCATACTTTAGAGAAGGGTGATTATCGTAATAGTGTGTTTATAGATGGGGTTCATCCTGGCGAGGAGGCTATGGAAGCCTTTGAAGCGACATGCCGTGAGCAAAACTGGAAGCTTTGGGTACATAGCAGTTCTGATTACGAGGTTATTGATAGCGGTATCGTCAATAACAATAATATGGACAGTCATTTTAGTGACAGTGGTGATAACAGTGAATATGGCGATGACCTTACCCATGAGGGCATGCCATTACAGGGAATTATGATGACCATCGCCACCCCGACTGGCGTCTCCGCTCGGCAAATCGATGCTTTTTTGACCGAGCATACCGCAAAGTGGCCGCATAAATTATGTTGGTTGAGGTTGGCCGAAGAAGCCGAGGTAAATACTCAGCCGCACCGCGATATCATTGAGCGCTATGGCTTATAAATAAATCTGGCTCAATAAGACACAAAAAACGCGCTAATATTAGCGCGTTTTGAATGATTAATCATATAAGGTATGGCGTCAGACTACCCACCCAGTTTTTGGCATGACGCTCTACTTTTTAGGACATTGGACTATTATTTAGTGTTGTCTTGATCTTTGACCGCAGCAGTCTTTGACCCCAATGAATGCTGCGCCTCATTTTCTCTAGCCGCTATCTGCTCATTGGCCTTATTGACAGCTTGTTCCACTTGCTCATAGTCGGTATGACGAACATCTTTACCACTGAGCGAATGAATGACTAGTTCGGCAACGTTTTGCGCATGATCTCCAATACGCTCTAAAGCTCTGAGCACCCACATAATATTGATAACGTTAGAGACATGGCGAGGATCTTCCATGATATAGGTCATAAGAGATCTAATGGCAGATTGATACTCACGGTTGATGACCCCGTCATTTCTCATAACTTCAAAAGCTTGATCTGCATTTAACTGGGCAAAGGCATCTAGCGCATTATGCACCATGAGCCGTACCTGATTGCCCAAGTGCTGAACTTCAGCATAACCACGTGGAGAATTATCTGCTGTGGTAATTTGACTGGCCATCTGAGCTATTTTGACCGCTTCGTCACCGATGCGTTCTAAATCCACTACTCCTTTGCTGACACACATGACCAACCTTAAATCAATAGCGGTGGGTTGACGCTTGGCAACCAACAGTAATATCCGCTCATCAATCGTAATCTCCAAACGGTTGACTTCATGATCTGCCGCAATGACTTCTTTGGCCAAAACTACATCGCCATCGGTTAACGCATGAATGGCTTTGGCCACTTGGGTGGCGACGTTATCCCCCATCTGCAAAAATAGGCCTATAACCTCATCCAAGTCTTGATCAAAACTTTTAGAAGTATGCTTATCATGTAAGTTCATAGATCGTGCTCCTAGGCGTTTAGACAACGGCCATGCACTGCGCTCACGGTCACTTGAGCGCATAAAGCCTAGCTGCTCATATACTTGGATTAAATCGCTTCTGCTCAAACCTGACTCTCAACTTAAGATTAATGTCACTGGGATAATATCGCTAGTAGCATTATCATCGGCCATAAAGATAATGATTAGCCATAACGACCGGTAATATAATCTTCAGTGGCTTTTTGCGATGGGTTGGTGAATATTTGATCCGTCTCACCCATCTCAACCATATCACCTAAATACATATAGACCGTATAATCTGAAACCCTTGCCGCCTGCTGCATATTATGCGTAACAATCGCAATGGTATAATCATGCTTTAAATCTTCGATTAAGTCTTCAATAGCGCCAGTAGAAATTGGGTCAAGCGCTGATGTTGGCTCATCTAGCAATAGTACTTCAGGCTTAGTCGCCACACCACGAGCGATACAAAGGCGCTGCTGCTGACCACCTGATAGCGACAGTCCAGAAGCTTTTAGCTTGTCTTTAACCTCAGGCCAAAGCGCTGCTTTTTTAAGCGCCCACTCTACCCGATCATCAAGCTCAGACTTGCTAAGACGCTCGTAAAGCTTGACCCCAAAAGCCACATTGTCATAAATGGACATAGGAAAAGGAGTGGGCTTTTGAAACACCATGCCGACACGGGCACGAAGCAAATTGACATCGACATCTTTACTTAAGATATTTTTGCCATCCATATTAATCTCGCCTTCAGCACGCATACCAGGGTATAAATCATACATCCGATTAAAGGTACGAAGTAAAGTTGACTTACCGCAGCCTGAGGGACCAATAAAAGCCGTGACGTTTTTTTCGGGAATATCAATACTGATGTTTTTGAGCGCCTTAAAATCGCCATAATAAAAGCTCAAATCACGAATTTGTAGCTTGGCAGGCGGCATATCCTTTGGCATGTCATCTAAGGTTTGCTTGTTGAAGCTCGCCGTATCTGGCTGATCAATTTGACCAGCCGTTGACATGGGCTGCTTAAGCAGGCTGGCATCACTGCCGACTGGGTCACTGGTGCGAGCTTTGGTGCTATCTAAGACATCATTCATAATCGTATCCAATTTATGCTAGCGATATAAAAATCTAGTGGTCTATAAGGTAGGCTCAATAATAAGGACTGCTTTGATAGTAAGGATTGAGTCGCCTATTAGTTGAGCCTTATATAAAGGGTCTAAATGCTTAAGAGGTCATGCTGTAATAGCGCCACTGCCTCTTTGAGCCAATCAATTATTTTTGCTCTCGGCCACCGATGAAGCGCGCCAAGACATTGAGAGCCAATACTGCTCCGGTAATGAGCAATGCAGCTGCCCAAGCTAGAGAATGCCAGTTGTCATAAGGACTCATGGCAAACTGATAGATGGTGTTGGGCAAGTTAGCCATTGGTTGGCTCATGTCAGTACTAAAGTACTGGTTATTGAGGGCGGTAAATAGTAAAGGAGCCGTCTCACCAGTAATGCGGGCAAAGGCTAATAAAATACCAGTCGTTAAGCCAGCTTTGGCCGCTTTGACCGTCACTTTGCTGACCAGTTGCCATTTAGGGGTACCAAGCGCGTAGGCCGCTTCTCGCAATGTATTAGGCACCAGATTCAGCATGTTTTCAGTGGTACGAACGACGACAGGGATAACGATGAGCGCTAAGGCCAACGCGCCTGCCCAACCTGAGAAACTGTTGCCTTTTACCATTAAGGCGTAAATGAACAAACCAATAACGATAGAGGGCGCAGAGAGCAAAATGTCATTTAAAAAGCGAGTAACGTGTCCAAGCTTGCTGCCTTGAGAGAACTCAGCTAAATAGATTCCGGCCATAAGCCCAATAGGAGCCCCGATAAATAAGCCAGAAAAAGCTAACATAATAGAGCCGACAATGGCATTACGTAGACCACCCTCACCCATGGGTGGCGGCGTATCAGCCAAAAATATTGGCATCTCTACCATGCCCTGAAAACCTTCGACGAATAGCGTAATCAATATCCACACCAGCCAAAATAAGCCAAACACCATGGCCGACATGGCAAAGCCTAATCCCATCTTATTAATCAGACGGCGCTTGTTATACAAGCTCTTGTTATAGCGATCGTCAAAGCTTCCAATATCTGACATAGCCGAATCAGCTGGTGTGGTAGTCATAAACTAATTTTCCTAATAAACGAGGTCTAATTACTAAAGTTCACTTATCAATATCTAATTATCAAAGGTCATCGATGCCATTATTGCCTACAGATTAATTGCCTGCTTTTTGGTCAATACGCATTAACATGAACTTGGAGATAGACAACACCACAAAGGTAATCACAAAGAGAATAAGGCCTAAATGTAGTAAAGACGCTAAGTGCAACTCACTGGAGGCTTCAGCAAACTCATTGGCCAAAGCAGACGTAATGGTGACGCCAGAGGTAAACAAGCTAGGACTTAGGTTAAAGGCATTACCAATTAAGAAGGTCACGGCCATGGTTTCGCCAAGAGCACGGCCAAGGCCTAAAATAATACCGCCGACGACACCTGCCTTGGTATACGGCAGAATAATCTTAAACATCACTTCCCAAGTCGTTGACCCCATGCCATACGCTGACTCTTTTAATAAGTCTGGAACGACAGAAAAGACATCTCGCATGGTGGCAGCAATGAAAGGGATAATCATAATCGCCAGCACTAGTGACGCCGTAAACATGCCCAATCCCATTGGTGCACCTGTAAATAATCGACCAATAACAGGGATAGGGCTGACATGCTCAATGAACCATGGCTGGATATTGTCCCCAAACCAGGGCGCAAAGACGAACAAACCCCACATACCATAAATAATAGAAGGGATACCCGCTAATAGCTCAATGGCGATACCCAAAGGACGTTTTAAGAAAGCAGGACAAAGCTCAGTCAAAAAGATAGCAATACCGAAACTCACTGGGACCGCAATCAAAATAGCAACGATTGAAGTCACGACAGTGCCATAAATAGGCGCTAGGGCCCCATATTGATCATTGACCGTATCCCAATTATTACTGGTATAAAACCCAAGACCATAGGTCTGAATACTGGGCCAAGCACCAATAATCAAAGAGACTAAAATACCGCCAAGGGATAACAGAACTAAGACCGCAAAGGCCTTGGTTGCAGTAACAAAAACGGCATCATAGCGTTTTTGCTTGGCCAGCTGTGAGTGTAGGTCTGCCATAAAGGCCTCATTGAGAAATAGATGTTATGATTATCAGGTAAACTAAAATGGCGATTTAGGGGTTCGAAACCGTCATTTTGCCGAGCACGTTTTATTAATTAGCGCTTTAGCACAGTAACCTCAGTCAAAATCAGCCATAAGTCAGAAATCAACCATAGCAAATCGGTTATAGATGATAGCTTTAGACAATCACTGTGATAAATCGCCGCCAAGAATCTTGGCGGAATTGTTCTACTCAATACTGCGCTGACCGGTTTAACCTATCAGCGCTTTTTTGCCGAATAACTCAAAAATTTATATTAACTGCTAGCTTAAGTACTCTTAGCTATTATTGAGCTGGGGTATAGACAGGCTTGCCGTCAGGACCCACGACTTCATTCCACTTAGCTTTAAACAAGGCAACGGCTTTGTCAGAGAATGGCACATAATCTAAGTCCATGGCATCTTGATCGCCTTGGCTATAAGCCCAGTCAAAGAAGTTAAGCACGCCAGCGACCTGCTTGGCATCTTGAGGCTGTTTATGGACTAAGATAAAGGTGGCAGCAGCAATCGGCCAAGCTTGATCGGTGTCAGAGTTGGTGATGACTTTATAGAACCCTGGCTGTTGTGACCAGTCAATATCACCCGCTGCAGCAAAGGTTTCGGCAGAAGGCTGAACGACGTTGCCAGCGGCATTTTTTAGCGATGTATGTGACATGTTATTTTGCTTAGCGTAAGCATACTCAACATAACCGATTGAGTTTTTCATACGGTTGACGTAACTTGCCACGCCTTCGTTACCTTTACCACCAGCACCCGTGGCTGACGTTGGCCATTTAACCGTTTTATCCACACCCACTGTGTCTTTCCAAGCGCTTGAAACTTTGGCTAGATAATCTGTAAAGTTAAAAGTCGTACCAGAACCGTCAGAGCGAAATACGGTGGTGATAGGGGCATCAGGAAGGGTCAAATTTGGGTTTAAGGCCTTGATAGCAGGGTCGTTCCATTTGCTAATTTTGCCAAGGTAGATATTGGCAAGTGTTTCGCCATCTAGTTCAAGCTCACCTGGCTTGATGCCATCAATATTGACCACAGGGACTACGCCGCCGATAACGGTTGGGAACTGGATAAGACCCGCTTTATCTAGCTCTTCTGGCGTTAATGGTGCATCTGAAGCGCCAAAATCGACAGTTTTGGCATTGATTTGCTTAATGCCGCCTGATGAGCCGATTGATTGATAGTTAACTTGACCGCCTGTAGTAGCATTATAGTCAGCAGACCATTTGGCATAGATAGGTTGCGGGAATGAAGCACCTGCACCTGTGATGCTCATAGAGACATTTTCAGCAGATTTAAAGCTGCCTGCTGGGGCAGCAGTGGCTGTGCCTGAAGTTGCTGTATTCGCATCAGCAGGTGCGGTTGTGGTATCAGCTGCCGGAGCGTCAGTATTGGTCGCTTCTTTTTTGTTACAAGCTGATAGAGTAAGAGCACTGACCACAGCGACTGCTAGTAATGAATAACGCATTTAGATCTCCTGATAATTTTTCAATAAATAATCAATATTAAATAGAGGTAGCTTTCTAATGGATTCTGCTATCTATTTAGATTTTAGTGCTATCAATTAGGCTTACACCCTTTGCACCTATATTTGCACCTTAAAAGAGTAAAATGCTTTGGGAAAATACCCTCAATGCTTCTGGGCGTATTTTGACGCTTGAATATGACAGTTTGATGAAATTTGAGGTTTTATGTAAAATTGTTGTAACAAAGAGTGCGGCTTATAGAAAGGTTTAACCATTTAGCTTTATGGTTATTATTTCTACTATACATATGTGCGCTTTTACATAATAAATAACACAAATATTGATAGATTAGGCAACCTGTCTAAACTCTGCTAAGATAATAGCCAGCATTAATCTTTAAGACTCGGGGTGCAAATCTGCGGTTGTGATATGAGCTATAGCTGTTGTGATATAAGCTATGATGGTTAGGTCAAGATATTTGTCCTATCTAAACTCTATGAACATCAAGTAGCATTTGCTGAGACATCACCCGTCGAACCTGACGCAGTTAGTACTGCCGTAGGGAAGTCGAATTCGCTCCTTTATTCTGTTGACCAATCACTAAGCGTTGCTGATTTAGTTTAGATATCAGCTCTTTGCTTAGCTCATTGCTCAGATATCCAGTTGCTTAGTTACGGTCTATTTCCAATTGCCTAACCTTTAGACTATCAAAACTAACCATAAATGAGCCGTTATCCGAGTCTTATATTTATATCTTCTTGATAATTTTATAAATAGGACTCGCCATGACCACCAGCACCGCTACCCCTCCCTTAGAAGCCTTCGTGCCACCCAAAGCCAATCCTCATAAAACCCCTGCGCATCGAAAGGTATCTGACGCTCGTTTTGAAGAAGAGTCGCGCGATTTGACCCGCAGCCTCCCTGCCTCACGTAAAGTATATGTTCAAGGGTCACGCCCTGACATTCAAGTGCCCATGCGTGAGATTAGTCTGACGGATACCCCTATTGGCGGCTTTGGCCGAGAGACTGCTGAATACAATCCGCCCTTTTATGTCTATGACACCTCAGGGGTGTATACCGATCCTAATGTCGAGATTGACTTGACCAAGGGCCTGCCCAAATTGCGTGAGCACTGGATTGAAGAGCGCGCTGATACCGAGCAGCTAGCAGGGCTATCTAGTAACTATGGCCGCGAGCGTGCCCGTGATATCACCACTGCCAATCTACGCTTTGGTCATATTGATAGACCACGCCGAGCCAAAACAGGCTCAGGCTATTCTGGCAACGTCACGCAAATGCATTATGCGCGTCGAGGTGTCATTACCCCTGAGATGGAATATATCGCCATTCGAGAGACTCAAAAGCAGCATGAGCTGACAGACATGCGCCAACACGATGGCGAGACCTTTGGTGCCCAGACCCCTAAACTTATCACCCCTGAGTTTGTGCGAAGCGAGGTTGCCGCTGGCCGCGCCATTATTCCCAATAATATCAACCATCCTGAGTCAGAACCGATGATTATCGGTCGCAACTTTCTGGTCAAGATTAACGCCAATATAGGCAACTCGGCTCTTGGCTCCTCTATCGATGAAGAGGTGTCGAAAATGACTTGGGCCACTCGCTGGGGTGCTGACACCATCATGGACTTGTCAACTGGCAAGCACATTCATGAAACTCGTGAATGGATTATCAGAAACTCCCCTGTTCCAATCGGTACTGTGCCTATCTATCAGGCATTAGAGAAAGTTGATGGCGTCGCTGAGGACCTTACTTGGGAGATTTTTCGTGACACGCTCATTGAGCAGGCTGAGCAAGGTGTTGACTACTTCACCATTCATGCTGGGGTACTACTTCGCTATGTGCCTTTAACGGCGAAGCGCCTCACCGGTATCGTCTCACGTGGTGGCTCTATTATGGCCCAGTGGTGCTTGGCGCATCATAAAGAGAGCTTTTTATACACCCACTTTGAAGACATTTGCGAGATTATGAAGCAGTATGATGTGGCCTTTAGCTTGGGTGATGGTCTGCGTCCGGGCTGCTTACAAGATGCCAACGACGAAGCGCAATTTGGCGAGCTTCGCACTCTTGGAGAGCTAACCCAAGTGGCTTGGAAGCACGACGTTCAGGTGATGATTGAAGGGCCAGGTCACGTGGCGATGAACCGTATTAAAGAGAACATGGACTTACAGCTTGAAATCTGCTCTGAGGCCCCTTTTTATACCCTAGGACCATTAACCACTGATATTGCTCCCGGTTATGACCATATTACTAGTGCCATTGGCGCTGCAATGATTGGTTGGTTTGGCACGGCCATGCTGTGTTATGTAACCCCTAAAGAGCATTTGGGACTGCCCAATAAAAAGGATGTCAAAGACGGCATTATTACTTATAAGATTGCCGCCCACGCTGCTGACTTGGCTAAGGGTCATCCTGGGGCACAAGCTCGGGATAATGCACTGTCCAAAGCCCGCTTTGAGTTCCGCTGGGACGATCAGTTCAATCTGGCCTTAGATCCGGATACGGCTCGTGAGTATCATGATGAGACCCTGCCCAAAGACGCCCACAAGTCAGCGCACTTTTGCTCCATGTGCGGGCCGA
>JAUNVX010000189.1 GCA_030540615.1 Psychrobacter sp.
GTGATATCGGCATCTTCACAAGCATAGTCGCTGGCGATATCGATGGCGACTTGATCAAAGGTGACTTGTTTGACGCCTTTACCTGCCACATCTTCAAAGGTAATGGTTTGGGTATGCAGGTAATGGCGGGCGAGGTCATCCATACCATGACGGGTGATCGCTGCGTTAATCACGTAGCTGGCCAGCATAGTATCCATCGCCCAATTCTTTGGTTCGATATTAAGGTCGATATCGTAGTTGCTGAGCACATGCGCGTCATATTTGAGATGCTGACCGATTTTGCCTATCTCAGGATTTTCCAAGATTGGTTTTAGTTTGCTCATTACTGTGTCACGATCAAGCTGTTTGGCGGTTAGCTCATCACCTTCTAACTGATGGCTGAGGGGCAAGTAATAAGCCTCATGAGCTTTGAGCGAAAAAGCCAAACCGACAATCTCAGCCTCACGCCAGTTGACACTGGTGGTCTCAGTATCGATGACGAAATGATTCGCCGCTTGCAGCTCCTTAAGTAAAGTGTCAAAGGCCGCTTTGTCTAGGATGGTATGCCAAGCCTTATCATGGTCTTGACTGGCCTTAATATGCTCGATAATCGAGGCTTGCTTGCTGGCCTGAACCGATTTGGTCACCTGTGCTTGCGATTCGCTCGCTGCTCTACTGCTACTGACGCTAGTACTGGCATCGGCCTCGATATTGGCAGGATGATTGGGGTGGTCAAGGGAGGCCAGCTCGTTTTTGAACTCAAGTGTGGTATACAGCTCACGCAGCTCATCGACATATTTGCTAGCATCGGTATCGACGCGCAAGTCTTCCCAATCTTGGCCGATATCCAAGTCAGTGACGATGGTGGCCAGCTGCGAGTTCATAGGGATATCGTCGGCATGCTCAATGAGGTTTTGACCGACGCGCCCTTTGATGCTCTCTACATTGGCAAGGATGCCGCCTAAGCTATCATACTCTTTGAGTAGCTTTTCAGCAGTCTTTTTGCCGATACCCGGCACGCCTTTGATACCATCAGACGAGTCGCCCATCAAGGTAAGGTAGTCGACCATCTGCTCAGGGCGCACGCCGAACTTATCGATTACACCTTGCACGTCAGTGAGAACGCCGGTAAAGCTGTCCTCTAATATCACGCAGTCGTTGACCAGCTGCGCCATGTCTTTATCACCGGTTGAAATCACCACATGATGGCCCTCGGCAACGGCGCGGCAAGTCAGTGTACCGATAATGTCATCGGCTTCTGCGCCTTCGATACGGAGCAAGGGGATACCGAGTGCGCGAACCAATCGGTGAATATAGGGAATCTGTTCAGCCAATTCAGCGTCCATCTTTGGGCGGTTGGCCTTGTACTCGGGGGAGAGGGCATGACGAAAGGTCGGTGACTTGGTGTCAAAGCACACCGCCATGTGTGTGGGGTGATAGCGGCGCATGAGTTTCAACAGCGCATTTAAAGTACCGCGAACCGCATTGGTCATCAGGCCTTTGGTGGTCGTCATGGTCTTGGGCAGAGCGTGATAGGTACGAAATAGATAATAGGAGCCATCGACTAAGATAAATGGCGGGGTGTCTTTATTGACATGGCTGGTGTCCATCATTGAGACATCGACCATATCAGAGAACTTTGGCAAGACATGAGGGTCAATGGCCTCGTGTGAGGTGTCGGCCTTAGTATCTACTGAGCTGTCTGCCGTATTGTCTGCTGTGGCTTTCTCATTGTCTAATTTGGTGGCCGTACTAGCTTTGGCATCAGACGCTAATGGCGCTGGCTCTTCATTAGGTTTTATCGCGACTGCTTTGCTGTCAGCAGCAGTGTCATCTGATAACGGCGAACTACTGCTCTCATTAAGCCCATGCTCTTCTAGGTCAGAAAACAGGTCAGGGGTGCTATCGGCAGCTTGGCTTTTGGCGGTTTTTTTGGTCATAAGAGTCACTTAAATTTATGAATGTTATGGAGGGTTAAAGAGTTCAATCTGGGAGTCAATGAGGGTTAATAGGTAAAGTATAAGGGATTAAAAGGTTAAAAAATGGAAATAATTAGTATAAATAATAGGCCTTCATTATAACCAAAATCCGCCTAGCCAATGGGGGAGATTGACAGCAAAAACCCAAACCGAGATGGCTTGGGTTTGGAAGTAGTAAGGAGTCTAGATATATTAGAGCCTGCCCTAGAGATAGCAGGGCTTATTGGACTTAAGATTTGATTTCTGACGTCACAGCGACATCGACATTGCCGCGAGTGGCTTTTGAGTAAGGGCAGACTTCGTGGGCCTTTTCGACCAAACTTTGGATTTGCTCCGCGCTTAGCTCCGTGTTTTCGGCGACGACGTGCACTTTAGCGCCAATACTGTAGTCATGCTCGCCACCGGATAGTAGCTCAATGCTGACCTGAGTGGTAGAGTCAAATCTGACATTTTCCATTTGCTTGACCACCCCTAAAGCGCCGTCAAAGCAGGCGGCGTAGCCCATGGCAAACAGCTGCTCAGGGTTGTTACCGTTTTTGCCAGAGCCTGGTGCTACCATATTGATGGTGAGGTCACTGTCTTTGAGCGTGGCTTTACCCGTGCGGCCGCCAGTGACTTGAGCTTGAGTGGAATATAGAGTTTTCATAAGAAGTCCTTATCGTTGTTGTTAGTGTTGTCTTTAGCATAGTGGTGTTGCTAGGTCTTTATCTTACCAAATTATCCTTTGGCTAGCGTCAAGACTCGGTAAACGAATAATGAGGGTTTGTAACTTAAAAGCTGACTGGCTGATGAGTTAGCCGCGCAAATAAAACAGCCAGCTGTGCGGATAAAGAGGGAGATTTATTAGGTTATTAAGTGGATAGTGGCGGTTATGAACATCTTATGCAGTCAATCGTGAAATCCGCTACAATACGCGCATTATTTTATATATTTTTTATTCATTGATGATCCTCTTATCATCGAGATATTATCGAGTTATGAGTGATTAACGACAGTTGAAGCCTTAAATTATGAGCGTAGATCAAAAGACCTTAAATACAGAAGTGGCCAAACGACGCACCTTTGCTATCATCTCGCATCCCGATGCGGGTAAGACCACCATGACCGAAAAGCTACTGTTATGGGGCCAAGCCATTAAAGTCGCAGGCGAGGTCAAGAGCCGAAAGTCAGACCGCCATGCCACCTCGGACTGGATGAGTATGGAGCAAGAGCGCGGTATCTCTATCACCACCTCCGTCATGCAGTTCCCCTATAAAGACCACATCGTCAATCTACTAGACACCCCAGGTCACGCCGACTTTAGTGAGGATACTTATCGAACCCTAACCGCGGTGGACAGTGCACTAATGATGATTGATGGCGCTAAAGGTGTGGAAGCGCGAACCATCAAGCTGATGGAAGTGTGCCGCATGCGTGACACCCCTATTATCTCGTTCGTCAACAAGCTAGATCGGCAGATTCGTGAGCCGCTAGAGCTGCTTAGCGAGATTGAAGCAGTTCTTAAGATTCAGTGCGTGCCGCTGACTTGGCCTGTTGGTATGGGCCAAGACTTTGTGGGGGTATATCATCTATTAGAGGACAAGACCTACTTTTATCAAAAAGGTCATGGCGGCGAGATTACTGAGATTGAGACCCGAGATGGCTATGACTATCCAGACGTGCGAGCGCGACTAGGCGAGCTGGCCTTTGCTGCCTTTGAAGAGTCGCTTGAGCTGGTACAAATGGCGCTAGAGGACTTTGATGTTGAGGCGTTTTTGAAGGGGGAGATGACGCCGGTATTATTCGGTACGGCGCTCGGTAACTTTGGCATCAATATGGTACTCGATACCTTGATTAAATACTCGCCGCCGCCCAAAGACCATCCCACAGAAGAGCGAGCAGTATTGGCCAAAGAGACCACGTTTAGCGGCTTTGTATTCAAGATTCAGGCCAATATGGACCCTCGTCACCGTGACCGCATCGCCTTTTTGCGGGTTTGCTCGGGCAAATATGAGAAGGGTATGAAGCTCAACCACGTGCGCCTTGGCAAAGAAGTGCGCATCTCAGACGCTTTGACCTTTTTGGCGGGAGACCGCGAGGCGTTAGAGGAAGCTTATCCCGGTGATATCATCGGACTGCACAATCACGGCACCATCTCTATTGGCGATAGCTTCACAGAAGGCGAGACCCTTAACTTTACAGGCATTCCGCATTTTGCTCCTGAGCTATTTCGCCGAGTGGTGCTCAGAGATCCGCTCAAGTCCAAAGCCCTGCAAAAAGGTTTGCAGCAGCTCTCAGAGGAGGGTGCCACTCAGGTGTTTATGCCGCAGATTAACAATGACTTAATCTTGGGCGCAGTGGGGGTGCTTCAGTTTGAAGTGGTGGCGCATAGGCTTAAAGAAGAGTACAAGGTTCAATGTACTTTTGAGCCAGTCTCTATCGCGACGGTGCGCTGGATTCAGTGTGATGATGAGACGGTACTCGCAAAGTTTAAGAAAAAAGCCCATGACCAACTGTCACTCGATGGCGGTGGTTATCTTACCTATCTTGCGCCATCACGAGTGAACTTGCAGCTCATGCAAGAGCGCTATCCTGAGATTACCTTTAGCAATACACGTGAGCATTGATAGTTAAGTTATTGCTAGCTAGCTATTAGAGTTACCTATTTAAAAAAGACATGCTTGGCGTGTCTTTTTTTATGGGTGAAGTTTATGACAGAGTAATAGCTGAATCGATTTAAAATCAATCTTTGAGTTTTTATCAACACAGTTTAAACAGTACCACTATCTGGGTTGGCGTAATATTATAAAAAGCTTGTATAGCTTATCCTTTGTTCACTAATGACCTTATTAATTAATACCTTTGATAGCTAATAACCTTGATAATTCGTGATAGAGAATTAGCTTATCCCATGACTTATCAATCTCTAACCAAACTACCGAGCCAATCGAC
>JAUNVX010000009.1:0-2577 GCA_030540615.1 Psychrobacter sp.
TTGGTCGGAACGGCAGGATTTGAACCTGCGACCCCTACACCCCCAGTGTAGTGCGCTACCAGACTGCGCTACGCCCCGAAGAGCCACTATTTTACCGACTTTAGCTTAATTTGCAAGAGCTATTTGCAATACTAGTCCTTACAAAGCACATGACCCCTAACACTACCCCTAGCAAGTTCGCTATTATAATAGGAAAGTCTTTTTTATCCCTAAGCCAGTTGTAGCCAATCCATAATATACAGTCTACTACGGTTGCCAAAGGCAAAATTAGCGACCCTTTTGCCTCGATAAATTAAGCCGAATTTGGTCAATATAGGATACATACATGGCAATGGCACATAAACTGGCAAGCCAGCCAAGTGTTTTTAGGTGTTTATCAGATAGCGTCATCGTATTGTTTTATGGATGTTCAATCAATTCAATACCACAGTAAGTAAGTCTATCTAGAGGATTGTCTTTCCCAAATCCCCACCCATCAGGCATGTTTATTTTTAATTTATTGTCAATATCAATTATCCTTGATTCTTCAGGAGTAATGATAACAATACCGAGATGTTTATATAATAAGTCAGCACATTCTTGGTCATTAAGTTTATTTTCTTCTAAAACCTTCCACATTTCATCGGCTAAATATGTCAATGGAACAATATGCTCTTTGTGTCTACTATTTTCTTCTTTTGCACGTTTTGATATACCTCTTAAAATAAACTTCTCTTCTGGATGTAACATTCGCTCTAATAATCTTGAATGATAACCAAGATTTAACCCTGTATCCTCTCTAAGTTTAATAATATTCCTATAATGTTGAACCACAAGTAAACAAGTTGCCTTAACAAACTCATCCATACTTTTATTTAGTTTTACTACATCATTATTCATAACTCATTTCTTTGACTGTATAAATATAGTTTTTACAGGGAAGTAAGTGATAATCTTACGATACATACATGGCAATGGCACATAGACTGACAAGCCAACCAAGTGTTTTTAAATGTTTATCAGATAGCGTCATAACAGTGCCGATTGCCTATAGGAGTTTGCTTATTAAACAAGGGATTATTAAGGCTTCTTACTACCCCAAAAGCCCCTTCAAAATCTCATTAACTTGCTGAGGATTCGCCTTACCACGGCTGGCCTTCATCACCTGACCGACCAGACCATTAAAGGCCTTCTCTTTACCGCCTCTATACTCATCGACCATCGCTTGATTGTTCGCGATGACCTCTTCAACCATCGCCTTAATCGCGCCAGTATCCGTCTCTTGTTTAAGGCCCTTAGCGTCGATGATTTTATCAGCAGCATCGGCACTATCACCGCCTTCACCCTCATACATCGCTGCAAAGACTTGCTTGGCAAGCTTACCAGACAAAGTATTATCATTAAGGCGTTTAAGCAGTCCTGCGAGCTGCTCAGCACTGATGGGCGTATCGACGATGGTTTTCTCATCTTTATTGAGCGCCGCCATCAGCTCACCCATGATCCAGTTTGCCGCAAGCTTGGCATGACCCGCCCCAAGCTGAGCCAGCACCGCTTCAAAGTAATCGGCCAACTCACGACTTCCTGTTAACACATGAGCGTCGTACTCAGAAAGCCCTAAATCTTTCTCAAAACGGTCACGTCGGGCCACTGGCAGCTCAGGCATAGCAGCGCGAATAGCATCAACCGTAGCTTGGTCAATACGGATAGGCAACAAGTCTGGATCAGGGAAATACCGATAATCATTGGCCTCTTCCTTAGTCCGCATCGCGCGCGTCTCATCCGCCTCAGGGTCATATAGACGTGTGGCTTGCACGATTTTACCGCCGTCCTCAATGATATCGATTTGACGCTCAATCTCACGGTTGATGGCGCGTTCAATAAAGCGGAATGAGTTCAGGTTTTTCAGCTCACAGCGCGTTCCCAACGGGCCACCAGGCTTTCGCACCGACACGTTACAATCGCAGCGGAACGAGCCTTCAGCCATCACCGCATCTGAGATACCCAGCCAAGTCACCAACTGATGGATGGCCTTGATATACGCCACCGCCTCGCTTGCTGAGCGCATATCTGGCTCAGAGACGATTTCGATTAGCGGCGTGCCAGCGCGGTTCAAATCCACCCCCGTCATGCCGTCCACCGCGTCGTGCACCGACTTGCCCGCATCTTCCTCTAAATGCCCTCGAGTGATACCGATACGCTTGGCATACTCATTGGCCTCGCCCTCATTGACGAGGATATCGATATAGCCTTTGCCCACGATAGGGTTGGCCATCTGAGTGATTTGGTAGCCTTTGGGCAAGTCTGGATAAAAGTAGTTTTTGCGGTCAAAAGTATTGTGCAATCCCAGCTCAGCGTTGACCCCCAAGCCAAATTTTAGCGCCCGTTCAATCAGCCCCTCATTGAACACCGGCAGCACCCCAGGCATCCCCAAATCGACGATATTGGCCAAAGTATTGGGCTCATTGCCAAAGTCCGCCGGAGCGCTTGAGAATATCTTGCTGTCCGTGTTCAACTGGCAATGTATTTCAATCCCAATAATGACCTCATAGCCATCGACCAACAATTCCTCACGCACTGCAAATTCTGTCATTTCCATCA
>JAUNVX010000009.1:2677-7086 GCA_030540615.1 Psychrobacter sp.
TAAGGTGAATCTTATGTACCATTTAATCGGCTAATAGCTTTTTCGTTAACAGCCTATTAGGTCTAATGAAATCTAAAAAATCAAACACCCATCTTCGCGACATCAGACAGTTGAGTATGATGATTGGTATGCTGCTGATACAGATGAGCAGTGGTGAGCAGCTTGCCATCATCCCAATGATTGCCGATGAGCTGCAGACCGACAGGCAAGCCATTTTGAGTGAAGCCCGCTGGCATGCTAATAGCAGGAAGGCCCGCTAAGTTTACCGCGATGGTATAGACGTCGCCTAAGTACATGCTGACGGGGTCTAGGGTTTCCCCCAATTTATAGGCTGCTGTTGGCGCAGTGGGACTGGCGATTAAGTCGCACTCTTGAAAGGCCTTTTCAAAGTCCTCTAAAATGACGCGGCGCACCCTTTGTGCCTTGGTATAGTAAGCATCAAAGTAACCTGCGGACAGTGCATACGTGCCCATCAATATTCGGCGCTGCACCTCAGGGCCAAAACCTTCTGAGCGTGAGCGGGTATAAAGGTCTTCTAGGTTTTTGGGATCATCACAGCGATACCCAAAGCGCACCCCATCAAAGCGTGATAGGTTGGAGGAGGCCTCAGCAGGGGCGAGCATATAGTAAGTGGCTAGGGTGATTTCAGGGTCAGTGATATGCACTTCAACGATGGTTGCACCTAGTGCTTCATATTGCTTAAGCGCGGCACGTACCTGAGCCTCGACTTCACTATTTAGGCCTTTACCAAAGTATTCTTTAGCGACGCCGATTTTGAGACCCGCGAAGGGCTTGCTGCTATCTGCGTCTTTAACAGCTTGGCGCATATCAGCGACATAATCAGGGACAGCGTGCTTAATAGAGGTAGCGTCACGAGTATCATGACCGACCATCGGCTGCAAAAGGTAAGCACAGTCCTCGGCGCTTCGGCCAAAGCTACCCGCTTGATCAAGGCTTGAGGCATAGGCAATCATGCCAAAGCGTGACACGCGGCCATAAGTGGGCTTAATCCCTGTCAAGCCGCAGAATGATGCAGGCTGACGAATAGAGCCACCCGTATCACTACCAGTCGCAACAGGGATAAACCCTGCTGCGGTCGCTGCTGCTGAGCCACCAGAGGAGCCACCTGGGACACGGTCAAGATCCCAAGGGTTATGCACCGCACCATAATAAGAGCTTTCGTTATCTGAGCCCATTGCGAACTCATCCATATTGAGTTTGCCAAGACTAATAAAACCAGCCTCACGGATATGGTTGACGATAGTAGCGTCATAAGGTGAGACAAAGTTATAGAGCATCTTGGAGCCACAAGTGGTCAGCACCCCTTTGGTACAAAAGATATCTTTATGTGCCATGGGGATACCAAGTGTCGGCGGCGTATTATTATCACTGGCAGCGCGTTTTTGATCAGCAGCTTTGGCGGCAGCGCGTGCATTGTCCGCATCAACGGTGATGAAGCTATTCACCTTACTGTCTAATTTTTCAATACGGTTCAAAAAGTGATTGGTCAGCTCAGCGCTGCTAAATTTTTTATTTTTGAGACCATCAACCAATTGGGCAACGGATAAAGTATGTAAGTCAGACATAATGAGAGCTCATAAATTAGGATGAAAATAACGAGATGTTATAAGAATACAAGACGATAAAAACCCAGCGTCACAGTAGGGCTAAAGAGTAGGGCTACTCGATGACCTGTGGCACCAAATATAAGCCCTGAGCTACCGCAGGCGCAATTGATTGATTGGCTTCGCGGTCGATATCCGCATTGGAAATATCCGCACGCAGCTCTTGGCAAGCCTCATGGACATTGGCTAGGGGGGAGAGATGGTCCGTATCGACAGTGCTAATGGTCTTCATGATGCCCAATATATTATCGATATCATCAGCATAGCTGCTGGCTGTGCTTTCATCGATACCCAGCCTTGCTAATTTAGCCACTTCCAAAATATCTGCCGTACTAACGCTATCGGTAGCAGGGGTAATGTGCTCACTCATAAAAACTCCAAAAACAGTTGGTTAAACATCTTTAATAAACAATAAAGCTTATAAAATCTAAAAAGCCAGTCGATCAGTGTTAGTTGGCTGAGAGATGCTAGTTGGCTAAGAATAGGTTTCTCTAGCCTAAAAGGGTTGTCTCAGCGAATGGTTAGTAAATAACAGTATTATAAAGCATCTAAAGCAGTATTTGAGAGCCAGTTACAGAGGGACTTAGTAGACTTTACAAATATAGTCATAGGCAACTTATCATCACAAATTTAGATTATAGAAATTCGCTAAAGACAACCTCAGTATTTGCAGTACTGACAGCTGCCACATTTGAGAGATTAGCTATCAAAAACAGCTATCAATGAACATAAATCTGATTAAGTAGTCGTAAGGTAGCAAAAACAGGATAAACAGATAGGAAGCTGTAAGATTCTGACAGCTTTAATTGGTTATTATAGCTAAGCCCATGCTTTTTTTGGTTAGATGAGGGATTAGGGATTACGTTAGGCAGTAGAGCCAAGCAATAGCATTTCTATTCTCAATGGCTTGCCTACCCTTATTTATTGGGTTATTTAACAGCCTTGAGCTGACCTTAAAAACATTGAGCTGACCTTAACAGCCTTAAGCCAAAAATAAATGCCTTGGGCTAAAGTTGGTCAAACTTACTTACAATTAATCTTAAGTGCTGCCAACTGTTATAAAACCCCATTAATCGGTGATTTTTGGTAATTTAATCGGTATAATTTAGCGAAATTTATGTCATTGACCAAAATAAAGCCGGTTTTAGCTTGTTGCTAGCCTTAAGTTTCGCTACAGTGTGCGCCTAGTATGTCATTAGTGTGCCTATTGGGGTGATTTCTCCTTTATATTGAGAGAAAATCAACCCAATATTAGCGGCGCTTAAAACACATTTGCTTAGTTTAGGGTTGAGCGGTACATCGCGAGCAAACTAGGGTAACTATTAATGACTCAGTCCAGATTTTGATTATCTGACTGAGTCAGAAGCTAGAGTAGACAGCGCCTTCCTCTATAATGAGGCTTTTAATGGTGTTTTGTAACGATTATCAAAGCGTTATTTTAATCATTATTGCCTCTATCTTTAAAGACTTGCGCTGTTTTGCCGCTGGGTTCTAGCGCTGAGCAAAAAGCTTAACCAACATTGAACCAAAACACTGGCATAATTGATGACATAAATTCGCAGGGTTGAGCGTTGATCTTAGAATATATTAGATAGATTATTAAGCGGTATGATATTGCTTAATACGATTCGCTTATACCTTCTCCCATTCGCCCCCATTAGTAAGACGCTGGATATAGTCATGAACCCGTTTGGATTTTTATCAAATAATATTGCAATTGATCTTGGCACTGCCAATACCCTTATTTTTATTCCAAATAAAGGGGTGGTGCTTGATGAGCCAACAGTCGTGGCTCTACGAAGTAACCGTACCCAAAACCCAACGGTCGCTGCAGTTGGTTTAGACGCCAAACAAATGCTAGGTCGAACACCAGCGAATATTACCGCCATTCGGCCCCTCAAAGATGGCGTAATTGCTGACTTTGAAGTGACGCAAAAAATGCTCAAACATTTTATCGCCAAAGTGAAGGCCAAGCGTTTTATGGCGCAGCCTAACGTGGTAGTTTGCGTGCCATGTAAGTCTACTTTGGTTGAACGTAAAGCGATTCGCGAAGCGGTGTCCTCAGCAGGAGCCAATAAAGTATTGCTGCTTGAGGAACCTATGGCAGCAGCTATAGGTGCTGGTATGCCAGTTCATGAAGCCAGTGGCTCTATGGTAGTCGATATTGGTGGTGGTACCACTGAGATTGCCGTCATTGCACTATCAGGGTGCGTCTATGCAGAGTCTATTCGCATTGGCGGTGACTTATTTGATGAGGCTATTATCACTCATGTTCGCCGAACTCATGGCTGCGTCATCGGTGAGACAACGGCTGAGCGTATCAAACAAGAAGTCGGCTCAGCGCTCAATGAAGACGCAGGTCTTGAGGTAGAAGTCCGTGGTCGTAGTATGGCAGAAGGGGTGCCTAAGAGCTTCACTGTCAATTCAGAAGAGATTCAAAAAGCCCTTAGCGACCCCCTAAGTGGCATCATTAGCGCTGTCAAAGCCGCCCTTGAACAAACACCGCCAGAGTTGTCCTCTGATATCGCTGAGCGTGGTATTGTCTTGACAGGGGGCGGCGCTCTCCTTCGTAACCTTGATAAACTCCTCTCTAAAGAAACGGGCTTGCCTGTGACGGTTGCCGAAGATCCATTGACCTGCGTCAGCCGCGGCGGTGGTATGGCCTTAGACTTCATTAACAACAAAAGCTTGAACATGATATTTGTTTAATCTTTTAAGTTAATGAGAGGGTTAAAGTGGCAATTCACCTTATAAGGGCTTGATGAGCTGATTAAATAGCGGCTT
>JAUNVX010000009.1:7186-36145 GCA_030540615.1 Psychrobacter sp.
GTTAAAGTGGCAATTCACCTTATAAGGGCTTGATGAGCTGATTAAATAGCGGCTTAATAACTGGCTATTCTTTAGCTGGCTGGCTTGTTAATCAGTCTATTGGTGTTATGATTGATTACGGCAGTTGCCCAAAGCCTTTTATAGGATGACTGTGTAGGACGGCTGAGTGTCATGCTGATGATTGATAGAAGTCCTTTAGGGTTTTGGGTATCTACTCATGCGTGCTATCAAATCATTATTAATGCTATCAGATAGTTTAGGAGAGATGTTGATGCTTGGTATGACAAGTTGGTTCGGTGATTTGGGTGCTTAATGAATCCTAGTATCTTTGCTCGGCAACCCCTCTCTTTTAGAAAAACAGCTGCGGTGCTTATCGTGGCGATGGTACTTATGTGGTTTGATAGCAAAAACCCTAATTGGTTTGCGCCCATTCGTAGCACCAGTCATGCCGCCATGCAGCCTATTTATGAGTTCTCTTTGTTGCCGAGTTTTGCCCAGCATTGGTCAGCGGGCCGATTAGAGTCTCAAGAGTCGCTACGCCGTGAAAACGTTCAGCTGAAGTCTGAGCTGATTCATGCAAAGGCCAAGCTGCAGCAGCAAGATTACATCTTGGCACAAAATGCTCGATTACAAGGTATTTTATCGACCACTAGGCCAGAGCAGTTCGATCTCAATTTGGCCCAAGTCATCGGCACAGATACCAATCCACTCAAGCAAATTGTGGTGCTCAATAAAGGGGAAGAAGACGGCGTTCAAGTGGGTCAAACGGTGATTGATGAACAAGGTATATTAGGGCAAATCATTAATGTCTATCCCAACACCAGCCGCTTGCTATTAATCACCGATGAGCTGCAGTCCGTATCCGTCACAGTAAAACGCACTGGTCAAAGAGCGATTGTTACGGGTGAGGGAACGCCAACCACCTTAAAACTTAATTACGTCTTCAAAACCTCCGATGTTCGGGTGGGCGATCAATTGATTTCTTCAGGTCTTGGCGGGCGTATTCCTGCGGGCTATCAAGTGGGTAAAGTGCGTTATGTCGACCCCAATAAGGGTGACAATTTTATGCATATTGAGGTAACACCTGCCGCCAACCTTATTGACAACTCCTACGTTTTAATACTACAAGATAAGTCTGCGCGAGCCATAGCGCGTTCTAATCAGTCCTCTGAGTTAGCCCCGCCAATCATCTCTGAGTCTATTCCAGATTCGGTCAATGTCGCCTCTGGCTCAGATAGCTTAACCCAACCATAAGGCCAGATTGTTATGTCCAACGCTGGCGATACCCATTCTGCCTTTGAGATTGTCGTTGCTATCTTATTGAGTTTCATATTAGCGTCATCACTTAATGTTTATCCGTTAAGCGCTGATATGGCGCTAATTCGACCTTCAGTAATGATTATGGTGTTGATATTTTGGTTAATGTTTCAGCCGAGGTACACTGGATTATTCACGGCTTTTACCATTGGGTTAATTGGTGATTTGATATTGGACACCCGTCTTGGTCAGCAGGCCTTTGCCGCAGTGGTTATGGCACTGGTGATTAAAGTGGCCAGTATTTATATCAAACAATTAACCACCTTAGGGTCTTGGCTGCTCGCCTGTTTTTGCTTGTTTGTTTTTCAGTTAACGCTTTGGGTTGTTCAATTTATCACCCAAAATATTTTTGTTCCTCAAGCAGGGATGGCCATGCTCATGAGTATGGCTTGCTGGCCTTTGGTATTAATAGCACTACGCCGTTACACGCATTGATTCGCGAGACGCCGAGCCTATTCATTGAGGACTTACCTCGTTACTATATCCATAATTCATCTTATGAAAAACTATGAAAATTATATTGGCATCAAGCTCGCCTAGACGTCGAGAGTTATTGGCCTTAGCTAAAGTAGAATTTGCAGTAATGCGAGCAGATATTGATGAGCGAACCCTCAATCAGGAGTCGCCGCAAGATTATATCGAGCGTATGGTAGAGAGCAAGGCAAAAGTGGCTATCTCTTTGATATCAGACCAGTACTCTCAAGCTGAGTCATTAGCGCCGCTGCAAACCCTAGGAGATGACCATACCGTTTTACTATTAACAGCAGACACCATTGGCATATTACCTGATGGCAAGACCATCTTGCTCAAGCCAGAGGATTACGAGCATGCATTAATGATGTGGCAGCAAATGTCTGGCAGTACCCATCAAGTTTGTAGTGCGGTTCAAGCGACTTTAATTGACCTAGTTTCAGTAGCTCCTACTGCCCCTATCAATCAATCAACGCATCATGTAATGCCTCAGATTCGTTGGAAAAAATCGATTCAGTGCAGCACTGAGGTGACCTTTGTGGAGTTGACTGAAGAGCAGATGCATCGATATTGGTCAAGTGGTGAACCTTGCGACAAAGCGGGGGGCTATGCCATCCAAGGCGGAGCTGCTGCTTGGGTTGAAAGTATTCATGGTAGCTATACCAATGTCGTGGGACTGCCATTAGCGCAAACTTTGGCATTAATTGAAGAGGCAAGACTGATCGCTAATGGTCGGTCGCTACCCACTGATAACGAATAATAAAAAAGACTGGTTGCTCTTCTTAATGAGTCTTAATAAGTAGTTTTAGGATTAATTTCTTATATCTCCTACCTTTGCTATCACCTACATCTGATGTCTAGGCAGAGTCCGATGGCTTTTGCTACACTATCCCTTAAACGTTATCGTTATATAGAAGAGTACTATGTCAGAAGAGCTGCTGATTAATATCAGTCCTATGGAGTCGCGAGTTGCCGTCTTAGATAATGGGGTGCTCAGTGAGATTTATATTGAGCGTCATCATAAACTGGGTCTGGTAGGCAATATTTATCTGGGCACGGTGGTCCGGGTTTTGCCGGGTATGCAAGCTGCTTTTATTGATATTGGCCAATCGCGAACGGCTTTTTTGCACGTCAATGATATGCAGCGTCCGCCCAAACCAACTGACACAAGTGATAAAGTAGAGGCTATCAGCGCTACTGTCAGAGAGACGGTTACAGCCACAGAGAGTAAAGCCACCACAGCAAGTCCTAGTACCCAGATTAAAGAGCCGGATAAAGGCTTATATTCCCAGCCTCACTCAATCGATCAGGTTGAGCCCACTAGTTTAGCTGAAGAGTTGGCACAACCAAATCAGGTTAGCCTTGATAATACTAGCCCATATAATGCGCCGTCTACTACTGCCAGTCAGCAATCTACATTAGGCATTGATGATGTTGATAGTGTTATCAGACCACTTTCTAATTCAGGAGAGGAGCAACCTCATTTATCGGTTGCTCCGAGCTTATCTACGCCTATCAGAAACAAGACGCCTGCTGTGCCCAACAGCCTAAAGATGAGTACAGATGCGCTCAGCTCCAAACCGGCCTCATTAAGGCGAACCACTGAGCCTGCCAAGCAAGACTTGATTCAGCATCGGCTGCATGAAGGCCAACGTATTTTGGTGCAAGTGACCAAAGACCAGCTGGGTACCAAAGGTGCTCGGTTAACCACCAATATATCCTTGCCTTCACGCTACTTGGTTTACTTGCCATCTAGCGAACATATAGGTATCTCGCAGCGAATTGACAGTGAAGAAGAGCGAGCCAGACTTAAGTCAGAGCTGAGTAATTTGATGCAGACAGTCAATCTTCAAGGCGGCCTTATTGCTCGAACCGCCGCTGAGAGAGTACCTGTAGATAAGCTTGAAGAGGATATCTACTATTTATTACAGCTGTGGCGCACCATCATGGCTCGACGGGCAGAAGCTTGCCATGGTCATAGTTGGGTGCTGCTCTATCAGGAGTTGTCGCTACCTTTGAGGTCTATTCGCGATTTGGTACATGCGGGCACTGAAAAGGTCATCGTTGATAATGAAGCGCTATATCAGCAAGTTTGTCAGTTTGCCAAAGAGTTTGTGCCGTTTGTATACCCTAGGATTGTTCACTACGCAGGAGAGACAGCTTTATTTGACGTTCACCGAGTCGAAGAGGACTTGCGTGATGCGCTTAAACGACGAGTGGACCTCAAATCTGGTGGATATTTAATCATTGATCAGACCGAAGCCATGACCACCATTGATGTCAATACGGGCTCATTCGTTGGTGGCCGCTCTTTGGAGGATACCGTCTATAAGACCAATCTTGAAGCCACTCATGCCATCGCTCGTCAGCTGCGTCTACGCAACTTGGGCGGGATTATTATCCTTGATTTTATTGATATGCTTGAGCAAGAGCACAAAGATGATGTCTTAGCGAGTCTACAAGAGCAGCTGTCTCAAGACTATGCCAAGACCAATATTACTCAAGTGAGTGACTTGGGACTGGTAGAGATGACCCGAAAGCGCACTCGTGAGTCTCTTGAGCAGCAGTTATGTGAGCCTTGTGCCACGTGTCAGGGTAGGGGCTTTGTTAAAACAGCGGAGACCGTTTGCTTTGAGATATTTCGCGAGATTATGCGCTGCGCCCGTACTTATAATGCGCCTAAAAAGTTCACGGTAGTGGCTCACGCAGCAGTAATTGACCTTTTATTAACCTCAGAAGCAGATACTGTTGCCGACTTAGAGTATTTGCTGGGGCGAGTGATTACCTTTGAAGTCGAAAATCTTTATACACAAGAGCAATACGACATTGTGCTAGATTAAGAGAAGGTTTAGTCTTAATCCCGTAATATAAGGTCACAAATTTACGCCCTAAATAACCTAAGTTATGGATTAAACTGCTAATGCAGCCAACAAATAGACCATTTAACGTGACAATGAAACGTTTATATCGGTTGAATGATTGTGGGTTAGGGACGCTTTTATATAACGTAGGTTATTGATAGGGATTAAGGGATGACATTGAATAAAGCCTCTACTATTTTAGTAGGTATTCTCCTTAGTGGGTTGATAATTGGTTGTCAGCCAAAAGGCATAGATAATACAGAAAGCTTGGATAAGACAGCAACCGATCAAAGCACAAAAGCCACTCATCAAGATACTTTTGAGTATAAAGGGGCTTATGTAGGTGACAATAGTGCGGTAGGCAATATCTTGACCCGATTGCCTGTCTCCTCTTCTTCCAAAGACTTTGAGCTTTCGACTGTAACTGAGCCTTATGGCGTCACGGTCAATTATGATGGCTCAGAGCCACCTCAACAGCGTTCAAGGATTATAGTCTATACCGCCACTTATTTGATGAGCCTGCTTCGTAATGCGGACTGGGTAACTTTGAACTTTGGTGATCAAACAGTCAGATTAACCAAAGCCCAACTTCAAGAGTGGTATGGAAGGGATTTAAGCAGCTTTGATAATGAAGAGCAACTTAATACGGCCATAGAAGCGCAATTAGCAAACGAGCTTAAAGTTAATCAGCTTTTGCAGTAGTTATCAATTAATCAACTTATCAACTGACCAAGTTACCCTTTTACGGGTTTACCAGTTGGATTTAGCTTAAATCCACCCTTGCAATCGTCTTAAATCTATGTATAATATACTCCACTAAATTGTATGAGCGCAGCCCCTTAAATGGACACGCGCCATGACAGCTAGAGCATCGATTCTAGCACTGAACATGACATGCCTTGCTGCCTCCCAATACATTAGGGAAGGTAGGCTTGGCTTAAAATTATTTTGCTTTTTGTATGCTTGCTTCTGCGATTACCTAAGAAGATTTTAAGCCACTTGAAGTAAATCTTTAACCAAACGGCTTTTGCTTATTATCTACATAGCTAACTGCAGAGTAGAACTAACAAACGCCCATATTAGGAGCTTGCTGGCATGGCTAACCAGAGAATCCGTATCCGACTCAAATCATTTGATCATCGATTAATTGATCAGTCGGCACAAGAGATTGTCGATACCGCAAAGCGCACTGGTGCGCAAGTTTGTGGTCCTGTACCGTTGCCGACTCGCATTGAGCGCTTCAACGTTTTAACCTCGCCTCACGTCAACAAAGATGCCCGTGACCAATATGAGATTCGTACTCATAAGCGTATGGTTGATATTGTTCAGCCTACTGACAAAACTGTCGATGCGCTGATGAAGTTGGACTTAGCGGCAGGTGTTGACGTTCAAATTGCTTTGGGTTAATCAGCTGCTTATTAGCAGTAGCCCAACCCATTAATTGAATATAAAAGAGGTTTAAAATGGCGATCGGTTTAGTCGGTAAAAAATGCGGCATGACCCGTGTCTTCACTGAGGCAGGTGTCTCTATCCCTGTCACCGTGGTTGAGGTCGATGCCAACCGCATTACCCAAATCAAAACTACTGATACAGATGGCTACGAAGCCATTCAAGTCACCACAGGCACTCGCCGTGATGGCCGTGTAACAGCAGCCCAAAAGGGTCACTTCGCCAAAGCTGGCGTAAAAGCTGGCCGTGGTGTTTGGGAGTTTCGTGCCGAGTCAAATGACCTTGAAGGTCGTGAGATTGGCGGTGAAATCAAAGCTGACTATTTTGAAATTGGTCAGTTGGTTGATGTCACAGGACAGAGTAAAGGTAAAGGTTTTCAGGGCGGTGTAAAACGTCATAATTTCAGTATGCAAGACGCCACTCATGGTAACTCAGTATCGCATCGCGTATTGGGCTCTACCGGTCAGAACCAAACCCCAGGTCGAGTTTTTAAAGGCAAAAAAATGCCAGGCCAAATGGGTAACAAACAGGTTACTGTCCAAGGTTTAGAAGTGGTCTCTGTAGACGCCGAAAAGGGTCTGCTCGTCATCAAGGGTGCTGTCCCAGGCGCTACTGGTGGTGATGTCATCGTACGTCCGTCAATCAAAGCCTAAGCAAGGGGATTAACGTGAATTTAAAAACAGTTACAGGTGCGGCGATTGAGCTTTCTGACACGGCTTTTGGTCGTGAATTCAATGAAGCGCTAGTGCATCAGGTCGTTACGGCCTATCTAGCAGGTGCTCGCCAAGGTACCCGTGCGCAAAAGTCCCGTGCCGAAGTTTCTGGCGGTGGCAAAAAGCCATGGCGTCAAAAAGGTACAGGCCGCGCTCGCGCAGGCTCTATCCGTAGTCCTATCTGGCGTGGGGGCGGTCGCACATTTGCGGCAAAACCACAGGATTGGTCACAAAAGGTCAACCGTAAGATGTATCGCGGTGCCATGCAGTGCATTCTAGCTGAGCTAGTGCGTCAAGATCGTCTAATATTGGTTGAAGAAATCACCGTTTCTGCACCAAAGACAAAAGAGCTTATTGCTACACTTAAAGACTTAAATGCATCTAAAGCACTTATCGTTACCAACAGTGTTGACGAAAATCTGTATTTAGCTGCTCGCAATATTCCACATGTTAATGTCTTAGGCACTGACGAAGTGGATCCAGTGAGCTTGATTGCTTATGATAAAGTAATCATGTCTGTCGAAGCTGCGAAACAATTTGAGGAAGCACTAGCATGAATAACGCAAGACTATATCAGGTCTTAAAAGGGCCTGTCTTCTCAGAAAAATCTCAGATGCTCGGCGACTCACTTGGTGTGCAAGTATTTAAAGTAGATACTAAAGCAACTAAGCGCGAAATCAAAAAAGCAGTTGAGATGATGTTTGATGGTGTGGAAGTGACTCGTGTTAATACCTTGATTGTTAAAGGTAAAACCAAGCGTTTTGGTAAGAACATTGGCCGTCGTAATGACTATAAAAAAGCCTATGTGACTCTAAAAGCTGGTCAAGATGTCGCCACTCAAAATTTAACAGGGGCTGAAGCTGGTGAGGAAGTAGCAATGACTACTAGTCCTGCTAGTGAAACAGCGAACAACGAATAAGGATTCATAACATGCCTATCGTAAAAGCAAAGCCAACTTCCCCCGGTCGACGTTTTGTTGAAAAAGTGGTACATCCACACCTTTATAAAGGTCGTCCGTATGCGCCGCTAGTAGAATCGCGGAGCAAGTCTGGTGGTCGTAACAATAATGGTCGTATTACCACTCGTCATATCGGTGGTGGTCATAAGCAGCATTATCGTATTATTGACTTTAAACGTGTCAAAGACAATATCCCAGCGACTGTTGAGCGTATCGAATACGATCCAAACCGTACTGCACATATCGCACTACTTAGATATGCTGATGGTGAGCGCCGCTATATCATCGCTCCTAAGAAGCTAGCAGTAGGGGACACGGTCAATTCAGGTGAGATGTCACCTATTCGTCCAGGTAACTGCTTACCACTTAAGAATATTCCAGTCGGTACTGTGATTCACAATATCGAGCTTAAGATTGGTAAAGGCGCACAGATAGCACGTTCTGCTGGTGCCTCAGTTCAGCTTTTAGGCCGTGATGGCACTTACGCTATTTTGCGTCTGCGCTCTGGTGAGACTCGCCGCGTTCACGTTCAATGCCGCGCCGTTATTGGTGAAGTATCGAATACTGAAAACAACCTAAAATCACTTGGTAAAGCGGGCGCTAATCGTTGGCGCGGTATCCGTCCTACGGTTCGTGGTACAGCGATGAACCCAGTGGATCACCCGCACGGTGGTGGTGAAGGCCGTAATATGGGTAAACACCCAACCAGCCCATGGGGTCAGAAGTCTAAAGGACTTAAAACGCGTCATAATAAGCGTACTGACAATATGATCATCCGTCGCCGTCGCGCCAAGAAGAAATAAAGGAATAATTTCATGCCTCGTTCATTGAAAAAAGGTCCATTCATCGATGCGCATTTGTTTGCCAAAGTTGAAACTGCATTAGAGTCCAACTCGCGTAAACCCATTAAGACGTGGTCGCGTCGTTCGATGATTTTGCCACAAATGGTTGGCCTAACGATTTCTGTTCATAATGGCCGTACTCACGTACCCGTTATTGTTAGTGAGCAAATGGTTGGTCACAAACTAGGTGAATTTGCCCCGACTCGCACTTATCGCGGTCACGGCATTGACAAAAAATCTAAGAAATAGGTGCTCATTATGGAAGTAACTGCAAAACTACGCGGTGCCGCCATTTCGGCACAAAAAGTTAGACTTGTTGCCGATGAAGTTCGTGGCAAACCAATCGAGCGTGCTTTGGATATTCTGACGTTTAGCAATAAAAAAGGCGCTGTCTTTGTTAAGAAATGCCTTAACTCAGCTATCGCCAATGCCGAAAACAATCATGGATTGGATATTGATACTCTAAAAGTATCTACTATCTATGTTGATGAAGGCATTACGCTAAAGCGTATCCTACCACGTGCCAAGGGTCGTGCTGATCGTATCAGCAAACGCACCTGTCACATCACTATCAAGGTAGGAGAATAACTCATGGGTCAAAAAGTACATCCAATCGGAATTCGTCTTGGTGTTATCAAAAAGCATAATGCCAACTGGTATGCAGATCCTAAGCAGTATTCACAATACCTTATTAACGATTTGCAAGTCCGTGAATTTCTTCGTAAGCGTCTAGACAATGCGATGATTAGTGGTATTACCATTGAACGTCCTACTGGCGCTGCTAAGATTACCATTGCGACTGCCCGTCCAGGCATCGTCATTGGTAAAAAAGGCGAAGATATTGAAAAATTACAAAAAGAGTTGACCAAAATGATGGGTGTTCCTGCCCAAGTCAATATCGAAGAGATTACCTCTCCTGATCTTGACGCTCGTTTGGTCGCTGATGGTATTGCCAGCCAACTTGAGCGCCGTGTTATGTTCCGCCGTGCAATGAAGCGCGCCGTACAAAATAGCATGCGTTCAGGCGCTCAAGGTATCAAAGTTGAGCTTTCTGGTCGTCTTGGTGGTGCAGAGATTGCCCGTACTGAATGGTATCGTGAAGGCCGTGTGCCTCTACATACTCTTCGTGCTGACATTGACTATGCCTCAGTTCGCGCAGAAACGACTTATGGTACTATCGGTGTCAAAGTTTGGATCTTCCGCGGTGAAATCCTTGACGGGATGAACAGTGTTTATAATCCTGTCAAAGAAGACAAGCCAAGTGCGCCAAAGCGCCGTGGTCGTGGTGGCAACCGTCGCAATACTGACAGAGCAAACGCAGACAGAGGGTAAACTATGTTACAACCAAAACGTACCAAGTTTCGCAAAATGCATAAGGGGCGTAACACTGGGCTTGCTCATCGTGGTAGCACCGTTGCGTTTGGCCAAATTGGTCTAAAATCTCTTGAGCGCGGTCGCATGACAGCGCGTCAAATTGAAGCAGCACGTCGTACCATTACTCGTAAGATTAAGCGTGGTGGTAAAATTTGGATTCGTGTGTTTCCAGACAAGCCTATTACCAACAAGCCATTAGAAGTACGTATGGGTAAAGGTAAAGGCCCTGTTGAATATTGGGTTTGCGAAATCAAACCTGGTAAAATGTTATATGAACTCGAAGGTGTTTCAGAAGAGCTTGCTCGTGAAGCATTAACGCTAGCAGCAGCCAAGTTACCCTTCAAAACTACCATTGTTAAGCGGACGATAATGTAATGAAGATCAGTGAATTACGAGACAAATCAGTAGAAGAACTGACCCAGTTACTTGATGAGAAGCAGCTAGACGCTTTTCGCATTCGTATGGCTAAAGCAACTGGTCAGTTGGGTGGCACCCATGAAGTCAAAGGCAATCGTCGTATGATTGCTCAGATTAAGACTTTGATTAACGAGAAACAACGAGGCGACGCATGAGCGAAAACAATCAAACTAGCCAAGATGTTGGCATGGTGACTGGCAAAGTTGTCAGTAACAAGATGGACAAATCCATCACTGTATTGGTTGAGCGTAAAGTTCGTCACCCGTTATACGGCAAGCAGCTTCGTCGCTCTACTAAAATCAAAGCCCATGATGAGAATAACATTTGCCAAGAAGGCGATGTGGTTCGAATCAAAGAGACTCGGCCAATCTCTAAAACTAAGGCTTGGGCCTTAGTAGATGTTTTAGAGACAGCCGAAAAAATATAAGCAAATTGCAATAAAAGTCAGAAGCTGTTAAACTAGCCGCCTTTTTAGTCTAAGGTTGCTGGTTTTAGGACTACTTGTTTATGCTAGGTTTCATCCACAGGGACACAAACATATTGTATAGATATGATTGTTTCATTCACTGTGATGGGCTAGTAGGGACCGGTTAGACCGCAGCAGCGGATGGCTTTTTTTGCTCATACGTGTGGAGTAGCGCGATGATTCAGACTGAAACAATCCTGGATGTTGCAGACAATAGCGGTGCAAGACGAGTTCAGTGCATTAAAGTACTGGGTGGCTCGCATCGTCGTTATGCATCTGTCGGCGATATTATTAAAGTAAGTGTAAAAGAAGCAATCCCACGTGGCCGTGTTAAAAAAGGCGATGTGATGAATGCTGTAGTCGTCCGTACCAAAAAAGGCGTGCGTCGTCCTGACGGATCAGTTCTTCGTTTTGATGACAACGCAGCTGTTTTGTTGAACCAAAACAAAGCACCGATAGCAACTCGTATTTTTGGACCGGTAACTCGTGAACTACGTGGTGATCAGTTTATGAAAATTGTATCACTAGCACCAGAAGTATTGTGAGGTAACCCATGGCAAAATTACGAAAAGGCGATACGGTCATTGTGATTGCTGGTAAAGACAAAGGCAAGCAAGGGATCGTTCAAGCTGTAAAAGGTGATCGCATTAAAGTAGAAGGCATCAACATTGTCACCAAACATCAAAAGCCAAATACGGCAACTGGTGTGGAAGGCGGTATTGTTAAGCAAGAAGCTTTTTTGCATATTTCTAACGTCGCAATTTATAATGCGCAAACCCAAAAAGCAGATCGTATTACTTATCAAGTTGGCGATGATGGCACGAAATCACGTGTTTATCGTTCATCTGGTGAAGTTGTGGCGACTGCGTAGGACACTAAGGGTGTAATGGTAATGGCAAGATTAAAAACACAATTTAATGACAAACTCAAGCAGCAGATTCAACAAGAGCTTGGTTTAGCCAATGTAATGGAAGTGCCTAAAATCACTAAAATTACCTTGAATATGGGTGTGGGCGGCGCCGCTCAAGATAAGAAATTACTTGAAGGCGCAGTGGCAGACATGACGGCTATCGCTGGTCAAAAGCCAGTAATTACAAAAGCTCGCAAATCTGTCGCTGGATTTAAGATTCGTGAAGAATGGCCAATTGGCTGTAAAGTGACGCTACGCGGTGAGCAAATGTACGAATTTTTAGATCGTCTCATTGCCATTGCAATTCCACGTATTCGTGACTTCCGTGGTTTCTCATCTAAAGCATTTGATGGCCGTGGTAACTACTCTTTGGGTATCAAAGAACAAATCGTTTTCCCAGAGATTAATTATGACCGCATTGACCGTATCCGCGGCCTTGATGTCACTATTACCACCACAGCGAAAACTGATGACGAAGGTCGTGCGTTACTTAAAGCATTCGGCTTCCCATTTAAATAAGGTAAAGACGTTATGGCAAAAAAGAGCATGATTAATCGCGAGTTAAAACGCGAAAAAATGGTAGCTAAGTATGCTGAAAAGCGTATTAAGCTCAAAAGCATCATCAGTGATTCAAATGCAAGTGACGAAGAGCGTATGGAAGCAATGTTAGAGCTACAAGCTCTACCACGTAATGCTTCTCCTGTTCGTTTGCGCAATCGCTGTGCAATCACTGGTCGTCCTCATGGCTACTTCCGCAAGTTTGGCTTATCACGTAATATGTTACGTGAACGAGTCATGCAAGGCGATGTGCCTGGCGTTCGTAAAGCTAGCTGGTAAGGAGTAATCACATGAGTATGCAAGATACAGTGGCGGATATGCTAACGCGTATTCGTAACGCCCAAATGGCAAATAAAGTAACCGTTGAAATGCCGAGCTCTAAGCTTCGCAAGTCTATCGCTGATTTATTGGTAGCAGAAGGTTTTGTAGCCTCTGCATCTGTAGAAGAGCAAGACAACGGCAAATCTACTTTATCTGTTGAGTTAAAGTATTATCAAGGTAAGCCAGTTATTGAAACTATCAAGCGTTTCAGTCGTCCTGGTTTACGTCAGTACCGTGGTAAAGATGCTATCCCTACTGTTAAGCAAGGTATGGGCGTGGCCATCGTTTCTACCAGTCAAGGTATCATGAGTGATCGTGCTGCTCGCGCTGCAGGTATTGGCGGCGAAGTTATTGCCTTTGTTGCTTAATTTAGCAGCTAATATTCTTTCGTTTTGTGACATTAATAATTGGTAACTCAATTAAGGCTACAGTGATATTGAAAGGATATCACTTACTGTCTATTCAATAGTTTGGTCGATTATGCTAAACTAGCAGGCTATTTGCTTGTTAGTTTTTTCGCCAATTAGTAATGTTAATTTTTTAAGATTCATTTAAGGAAAATTCCTATGTCTCGTGTGGCTAAAGCCCCTGTAGCGCTTCCCAAGGGAACCAGCGTTACTTTGAACGATCGGCAGGTCGAAGTTAAAGGCAAGAACGGTAATTTGTCTTTACGCCTGCATGATTTGGTCGAGCTAAATCAGGAAGATGATACGTTATTTCTCTCACCTGTAGTAGATTCTAAAGAAGCCATGATGCACACTGGTACCATTCGTTCTTTATTGAACAATATGGTCATTGGTGTTACTGAAGGTTTCCAAAAGCGTTTACAGCTCATCGGCGTTGGTTATCGTGCTCAAGTAGCCGGTAACAAAGTAACTTTAAACGTCGGTTATTCACATCCTGTCGAATATGTCTTACCAGAAGGCGTTACAGCAGAAACCCCAAGCCAAACTGAAATTATCCTAAAATCTAGTGATAAACAGCAGTTGGGTCAGGCAGCGGCCAAGATTCGCAGTTTCCGTCCGCCTGAGCCATACAAAGGTAAAGGTATTCGCTATAGCGATGAATATGTGGTTCGTAAAGAAGCTAAGAAAAAATAAGGTGAGATGAAATGTTTGATAAAAAACAAGCTCGTCTACGTCGAGCCAAAAAGACCCGCGCCCATATCCGTTATCTTGGTGTTTATCGCCTAACGGTGAATCGCACCCCAAGACATATGTATGCTCAGATTATCTCTCCAACTGGTGGTGAAGTGATCGCACAAGCATCTACATTAGATGCCACTCTACGCTCAGGTGCTACAAGCAATATTGAAGCAGCGAGTTCAGTCGGTGCATTAATCGCTGAACGTGCTAAAGCAGCTGGTATCACCAAAGTTGCTTTTGATCGTAGCGGTTTCAAATATCATGGTCGAGTAAAAGCCCTTGCGGACTCTGCTCGCGAAAACGGATTGGAGTTTTAATCATGGCTAAAATTGAACAATCAGATGGTTTGGTAGAGCGTTTGGTCTCTGTTGACCGCGTTGCCAAAGTTGTAAAAGGTGGTCGTATTTTCTCATTTACCGCATTGACTGTGGTAGGTGATGGCAATGGCCGCGTTGGTTTTGGCCGTGGTAAAGCACGTGAAGTACCAGCTGCTATCCAAAAAGCGTTGGAAGCTGCCAAACGTAACATGATCACTGTTGAGCTCAATGACACCACTTTGTTCCATCCGATCAAAGCCCGTCATGGCGCTAGTAAAGTATACATGCAGCCTGCTTCTGAAGGTACTGGCGTTATCGCTGGTGGCGCTATGCGTGCTGTATTGGAAGTCGCTGGTGTCAAAGATGTTTTGACCAAATGCTATGGCTCAACCAATACTGCTAATGTGGTTCGCGCAACATTTAATGGTTTACGTGATATGTCGACTCCTGAGCAGATGGCAGCGAAGCGCGGCAAATCAGTTGACGAAATTTTGGGCTAGCCTTTTTTTAGACAGTTAAGTAGGTGAGTATTGATGAAAACGATGAAAGTTACTCAAATAAAATCAGGTGCCCATCGCCTCAAGAGCCATAAAGCGTGCTTGAAAGGTTTGGGATTATGCCGCATTAGACATACTGTAGAAGTTGAAGACACGCCTTCTACCCGTGGTATGGTGAATCGCATCAACTACCTGGTAAAAGTGGAGGAAGCGTAATGGGTCTTAAATTAAATGAACTATCTCCTGCCCCAGGGTCAAAAAAGACCGCTCAACGTCGTGGACGTGGTATCGGATCTGGCCTAGGCAAAACAGGTGGTCGCGGTGTTAAAGGCCAAAAATCACGTTCAGGCTCAAGCATTCGTTCAGGTTTTGAAGGCGGTCAAATGCCTTTATATCGTCGTCTGCCTAAGTTTGGCTTTACCAGTCAAATGGCAATGACAACGGCTGAAGTACGCTTGTCAGAGCTTAACAAAATTGATGGTGATATCGTTAGCGTTCAAACGTTAAGAGATGCCAACATCATTCGTCATGATATGAAGCGCGCGCGCATTATCTTATCAGGCGAAGTCAAAAAGGCCTTTACCTTCCAAGGTGTTAAAGTCACTAAAGGTGCTAAGCAAGCTATCGAAGCCGTTGGTGGTAAGATTGAAGAGATAGCTGACAAGGAGTAAGACTGTGGCTAAACAATCAATGACATCAGCAGGTGTCCCACTGAATCCAATTGCTTTTATCAAAAAGTATGACGAATTATGGGGCAGATTAGTCTTTTTGATGGGTGCATTGGTTGTTTATCGCCTAGGCTCACATATCCCAGTTCCAGGGATTAATCCAGTTAGTTTAGCAGACCTTTTTTCTCGAAATGAGAACACCATTTTGAGTATGTTCAACATGTTCTCTGGTGGGGCATTAGAACGAATGTCAATTATGGCACTCGGGATTATGCCTTACATTTCAGCTTCTATTATAGTTCAGATGATGTCGGCAGTATTGCCGTCATTAGAAGCCTTAAAGAAAGAAGGCGAGGCGGGTCGGCGGACACTCAATAAATACACCAGACAAGGCACTTTGGCCTTAGCGCTGGTTCAATCATTTGGTATGTGTGCTGGTCTTATAGGTCAGAATCTGACTTTAACTTCGGGACTAACTTTTTATATCCCTGCGGTTACTTCCTTAGTAGCCGGAGCTATGTTTTTGATGTGGTTAGGCGAGCAAATCACTGAGCGCGGTGTGGGCAATGGTATCTCAATGCTTATCTTTGCCAGTATTGTTGCTGGGACCCCGGGCATGATTTCGCAATCAATTGAACAGGTCAATCAAGGTCAAATGAACTTGATTGTACTGTTTATTTTTGCATTGCTTGGTATTGCAGTAACTGCTGGCATTGTTTATATAGAGCGTGCTCAGCGCCGCGTTCCCGTCAACTATGCCCAAAAGCAGCAGCAGGGCCGTAAGATTTATGCACAGCAGCAATCACACTTGCCCTTAAAGATTAATATGGCTGGGGTTATTCCTGCTATTTTTGCCAGCTCATTGCTATTGTTCCCTGCTAGCCTTGGTCAGTGGGTGGGTCAGTCTGCTGATCCTACCTTTATCCAAAAGATTTTGCAAAATATCGCTTTGGTTTTGTCGCCAGGACAGCCGCTATATTTAGTACTGTTTGGGGCGATGATTATTTTCTTCTGTTATTTTTATACGGCATTGGTATTTAGTCCGCGTGAAGTGGCAGAGAATCTTAAGCGAAGTGGTGCTTACATCCCAGGGATTCGGCCTGGTCAGCAGACTCAGCGTTATCTGGATCATGTATTAAATAGACTGACCTTTATCGGTGCAATCTATATGACTGTGATTTGTTTAATGCCAATGATTATTCAATCTTCCTTTGGTGTGCCGTTTCACTTAGGTGGTACTTCATTACTTATTATGGTCGTGGTGGTTATGGACTTTATTTCTCAAGTGCAAGCGCATTTGATGACCCATCAATATCATGATCAGACGTTAATTCAGTCACCTGCCCAATAAGGCCAATCTTAGCGGGATAGGGACTTCTTAAGGAGTATGCTATGAAAGTTCAAGCATCAGTTAAAAAGATTTGTGGCAACTGTAAAGTGGTTCGCCGTAAAGGCAAAGTTCATGTTATCTGTAAAGCAGAACCTCGCCACAAGCAACGTCAAGGTTAATTGTTAGTTATTTAGATTAGCGCTTGATATTCAAGGGCGGATGCGATATCATCCGCCACTTGCCGTGGTTTGTACCCCAATACTTAACTTTATGTTTGCTATAGGGTATTAACAGCAATAAATCTGAATGATAAGGTTATCGGCTTATTGAGATGATAATGCTAGTAATTTTATGATTCATTAATGGAGAGAAATCAATGGCTCGTATTGCCGGTGTCAACATTCCGGATAATAAGCATGCTGTGATTTCACTAACTTACATTTTTGGTATTGGTCGTACTACTGCTAAGAAAATCTTAGACACAGTAGGTATCGAACCCACCACCAAAATCAGTCAGTTAGATGATTCACAATTGGATGCTGTCCGTGCAGAAGTTGGGAACTTTATGACCGAAGGTGACCTTCGCCGTGAAGTCTCAATGAATATCAAACGTTTGGTTGATCTTGGTTGTTACCGTGGCATCCGCCATCGTCGTAATCTACCAGTTCGTGGTCAGAATACCAAAAATAACGCTCGTACTCGTAAGGGTCCGACGCGCGCACTTAAAAGATAATTAACTCAGGAAGCTAAAAGATGGCTAAAGACACTCGTAGTCGCAAGAAAGTGACTCGTCGTTCAGTATCGGAGGGCGTTGCCCATATCCATGCGTCTTTTAATAACACCATTGTTACTATTACCGATCGTCAAGGTAATGCTTTGGCTTGGGCCACCGCTGGTGGACAAGGCTTCCGCGGTTCACGCAAATCTACACCATTCGCTGCTCAGGTAGCGGCCGAAGTTGCTGGTAAAGCAGCTCAGGAATATGGCGTAAAGAATGTCGACGTTTTGGTCAAAGGACCAGGACCGGGTCGTGAGTCTGCGGTAAGAGCACTAGGCGCATTGGGTTATAAAATTAATAGCATCTCCGATGTTACCCCAATCCCACACAATGGTTGCCGTGCGCCCAAAAAGCGCCGCGTCTAATATTAAAGACGAAGCTTTTATACGATTTATACTTTTATACTATCGATGTATAAAATCGATCGAAGTATAAAAAGCTTAAGGAGACAGATACATGGCCCGTTATATTGGACCAAAATTAAAGTTGTCACGTCGTGAAGGCACAGACCTTGGTCTGAAGTCTGGCGTGAAACCGTACGACGTAAAAACCAAAAAAGCTGCTCGTCCACCTGGTCAACATGGCGTTAGCCGTAATAAGACTTCGGAATATGCACTTCAGCTTCGTGAAAAGCAAAAAGTTAAACGCATCTATGGCGTGTTAGAACGTCAATTTGCTAACTACTATAAAGAAGCCGCTCGTATGCGCGGTGCAACAGGTGAAAACTTATTGCAAACTCTTGAACGCCGTTTAGACAACGTCGTTTATCGCATGGGCTTTGGCTCAACTCGTGCTGAAGCGCGTCAGTTGGTCAGTCATCGTGCGGTTATGGTCAAAAAAGCTGGTCGTGATGAGTTTATTCGTGTGAATATTCCTTCAATCCAGTTGCAAGATGGTGATGTCATCGCTATCCATGGCAAGGCTAAAGAACAACTGCGTATCAAAAATGCTATTGAGTTAGCAACCCAGCGCGGTATTCCAGATTGGCTTGATGTGGATCACAGTAAAATGGAAGGCACGTTTAAAAATGCACCAGATCGTATTGATCTACCTGCTGAAATTAACGAAAGCTTAATCGTTGAGCTGTATTCTAAATAATTGATTGCTAATATTATTAGTTAACTATATCGAGGTGACATCATGATGCTAAATGCAACTGAGTTTCTAACGCCGAATGCCATTAACGTGGACACGGTTAATGAAACAATTGCGAAAGTCACGCTCGAACCGTTAGAACGCGGCTTTGGTCATACCTTAGGGAATGCCCTTCGCCGCATTTTATTATCTTCATTACCTGGTGCAGCTGTTATTGAAGCTGAGATTGATGGTGTTAACCATGAATACTCAACTTTAGAAGGCTTGCAAGAAGATGTGCTTGATTTGCTTCTTAATTTGAAGGGATTGGCCATCACATTGCATGACCAGAATGAAGTATTTTTGACCTTGGATAAACAAGGTCCAGGAACCATCACTGCAGCTGATATTGAGCTGCCACACAATGTGGATATCATAAACCCAGACTTGGTATTGGGCACATTGAGTGATCGCGGCCATTTAAAAATGCGTTTGCGTGTGGTTATGGGTCGAGGCTATGAGCCAGCCAATCAGCGTCGTGAAGTAGGCGACACTAAAGCGATTGGCCGCTTAAAGCTTGATGCTAGCTTCAGTCCAGTACTTCGAGTGGCTTATCAAGTCGAAAACGCACGTGTTGAACAGCGTACAGACCTTGATAAACTAATCATAGAGCTTGAGACAAACGGAACTATTGATCCAGAAGAAGCAATTCGCAAAGCGGCAACTATTTTGCAACAGCAGATTTCAATCTTTGTTGATTTAGAAGCCGAAGAAGCGCCTGAACCTGTCAAAGAAAAGGAAGAGATTGACCCTGTGCTCCTTCGCCCAGTGGATGATCTTGAACTAACGGTTCGCTCAGCCAACTGTTTGAAAGCTGAAAACATTTACTATATCGGTGATTTGGTACAACGCTCTGAAACTGAGCTATTAAAAACCCCAAATCTTGGTAAGAAATCATTAACCGAAATCAAGGACGTTCTAGCGTCTAAAGATTTGGAGCTTGGCATGCGTTTAGATAATTGGCCGCCAGCTGACTTACGTGTTGATGATCGTTTCTCTTATCGTAGCCGTTAAACTTTAAGGATATTTGACCATGCGCCATCGTAAGAGTGGAGTCAAGCTGGGTCGTACCGGCAGTCATCGCAAAGCAATGTTTCAGAACATGACCAATTCACTATTTGAACATGAACTGATTAAAACTACTTTGCCAAAAGCTAAAGAATTACGCCGTGTGGCCGAGCCATTAATTACCCTAGCGAAAGAAGACACAGTGGCCAATCGCCGCTTAGCCTTCGCTCGTATGCGTAATAAAGATATGGTTGGAAAGCTATTTGGTACTTTAGCCCCACGTTATCAAAACCGTCCAGGCGGCTATCTACGTATTATCAAGTGTGGTAATCGTGATGGCGATAATGCCCCAATGGCGTATGTTGAATTGGTTGATCGCGACTAATTTATAAGATAGCGTTTTTACTAATAAAAAATCCCCAATTTGATATTGGGGATTTTTTATGGCAAATTTTAATGCTTTCACCTTAGGTTTAGTAACTTACCTTAAGTTTATTTCACTACCTTCCGATTTTTAACCCATCAATCATATTATTAAAGTGTATTACAGCAGTAATTCATCCACATTGCCAGCGCCTTGGCGAATGATTTCGGGGACTGAGCTTGTCATATCGACGATGGTCGTCAACATGATGGTTTTGACCCCAGCATTAATCAAACCTTCCACTTGACCATCAAGACGCTCTTCAATTTCAAAAGGGTCATCAAGTACCCAATCTTCATTGGGCAAAATGAGTGAGCTGGTGAGTATAGGCTCATCCATCGCGGCCAATAAAGCTTGGGCAATGGGGTTGCTCGGTACACGAATACCGATAGTCTTCTTTTTGGGGTGAGCCAGCTTTTTGGGCACATCTTTGGTAGCGGGTAAGATAAAAGTGATAGAGGCAGGGGTTAGAGCCTTAAGTTGTTTGAATTGGGCATTGTCCACACTGGCATAAGTGGCAATCTCGCTAAGATCACGACACAAAAGGGTAAATTGATGTTTGTCATCAAGTTGACGAATCATTTTAAGCTGAAGTAAAGCATCCTTTGCTCCCAAACGGCAGCCAAAAGCGTAGCTCGTGTCAGTGGGATAGATGAGTAGCTTGTCTTGTTTTAGCAAATTTGCTGCTTGTTCAATGAGACGGGGCTGTGGGTTGTCGGGATGAATATAGAATACCTGCATAAGGGCTCCTTCTCTATCAAAAAGTTAAGTGGCTTACCTAGCATAACATGGCTTGGCTAAAGGCTTGATTAAAGATGCTATTTTCAGCTTGGGTGCCCCATAACTAAGGGCGCTAAGCAGAGTAGAAGAGTAGCAAGCTACTAAGCTTAGCAAGCTTGTCAGGTTAGCAGACGGATATAAGTTTAAGGGAACAAGCTAATGATGGTTTAAACTGAAATGCTCCACCGTGGTAACTTGCAATAGGAGCCTAAGGAGGCGCTGAGCATCTTTGGGCAAGCTATCAGGGGCTTTGAGGTAATGTTTGACATGCTGATAAACATCTTGAGCAAAGGTACTTTGACTGGTGTCAAAATTGGCAAATAGATTGTCCTGGGAGACTCGAAATGGCTGATAACAACTTAATGAAAATAGACATTCAATGGCTTGAGGCTTAATCTCTAGCGATTCAAAAGCATGCTGCTGCTGCTCGCTGCGACCGTCAGGGGCATACCAATAGCCATAATCTACTAACTGACGCCGACGCTTGCCTGCGATACACCAATGGCTAACTTCATGAAGCGCACTGCTAAAGAACCCATGAGCGAATATCACCTGCGCTGGTTTATCGGCAGTAGCTGGAAGGTATTCAGGCTCATTTTGACCTCTCACCAATTGCACATTATAGGGAGCAAATAAACCATTAAATAAGTCAATGAACCAATCTGTCAAAGCATACTCATAATCGCTTACCGACTCTGCTAAGTTGCAAGCTATAGTGGGCAGTAACTGATTGCGAGAAGGATGACCCGCATAGCACTGATTAAGAGATGACTCACTAACAGACAAATGAGATAACTTAAATTGCTCTAATGCCTGCCAACGACTTGCCAGATTAGATTTAAAGTCTTCGTCGATTAAGCAGATTGCCGTATCTTGGGTAGATGTATATCCTATGGCTGCTTCAAGCTTTAATTGACTGGCCTGGCTAAGATAAGTTAATAAGCGCTTTTTTTCACTGAAAGTTAATAGTTCAGTAAATATAGGGGCAGTGGACGATAAAATAGCTAGGTCAGTCATAAATTAATCAGTCAGTGCCCATAATTGATTGAAGATAAAGATAGCTTTTAGCGCAGCTAGCGCAGATTAGCTTAAGCTTAATCGTATAGACGCAGCGCCTAGCTACAAAAGCATCGCTGCCAGTAACAAGGTATTGCTAGAGCCTAAAGCAAGATTTCGATAGTATAGCAATATTCAAATTAATTAAGAATAGGGGCGATTATGTCAATTCAACCGCAAAACTTGCAAGCCACACTGTTGGTAGCTATGCCTAGCACCTTGCCCAATAAAGTATCTTTAGATAAATGGGCCGACACTGGTTTTACTTGGCAAGGGACCATCCAGCCTAATGATTTTACTCGTCTTAAAGCCGTATTAACCCCCGATTATGAGCAGTCAGCGATTGAGGTTAAGGTACAACTGACGACAGTGAGTAATGTCTTGGAGCTGAGTTTTCAATTGGTAGGTCAGATTTGGATGACTTGCCAACGCTGTTTACAGCCCATTGCTATCGACCTAACAGATGATTACCATATTGAGCTATTAGAAGAGGAAAGTCAGGCCAAAATGCTCGATGAAGACGATGATTATCTACTGTTAGATGAGGTCGTCGAGCAAGAGGGTCATGAGACTTATCTGCCTTTGGCTAGGTTGATTGAAGATGAGATATTGCTGCAGGCCCCTCTCTCGCCTAAACATGATGATTGTGAAATGATTCTTGATCAAGTTGGGGAGATTGAAGAGATAGCTGAGGAGAGTCCTTTTGCTGCTCTAGCGGCCCTCAAAGGTAAGTTGTAATGGCCCAATAAAAGGGGAATAAATTCCTCTAGGCTAGAGACCTATATTGGGCTTTATTAATTCGCTAATTGCGAGTATAATGGCGGGTTTATTGCACCTGAGTAAATATTTAATTTTATATTTTAAGGGTGTCATCGCCGATTTATTTTTTTATTTGTGGTACGTAACTGCTTAATAGTATTGGAAATTAATCAATCAATACAATTTATATTGGTTGTTAGTTTAGTGGTTAGGTTTAAGGCACGTATTGCTAATCTTATAGGAGCTACCTCATGGCTGTTCAAAAAAGTCGTAAAAGCCGTTCACGTCGTGATATGCGTCGTTCACATCACCATATGAAAGTTGCTGAATTAAGCATTGACAGCACCACAGGTGAAAAGCATCGCCGTCATCATATGACTAAAGATGGTTTTTATCGTGGTCGTCAGCTATTTAAAGTCAGTCAAGAAGCTTAATATTATTTTACAGATTTAGTCGTTGGTGGTGTCAGTATTAATGCTGGCCATGCCAACTAATACTATGGCATTAAGACGTTTTGGATTAAGCATTTAAGCATTGCTCTAGCATAGTTATGTTGTGGCATCGTGATAGGGCTAATACTGTTGTCCGTCAGATTATTCTGCCTCTATAGTATTCATAAGAGCCAAGTTGTTGAGTAATCGTTTTGGCGATTCTCAAAAACTTGGCTTTTTTGTTATGATAAACTAGATAGGGTCGTGGACTGTTAGCCGTACTATCGTAGGTTAATCAGACTTTATGGATGGTAAAGACAAAGTGGTAAAAATCAGCAAGAAAGTGGTAAAGGTTAATTGTCTTCCTACCAAGTTAAGTCGCTTTTTGGTGATTCAGTAAATCTTTAAACGCGAGTAAAACCTTCAGTAGGCAATATCTTACTTGTATATAGCATTATGGATAAAATTATGGCGTCTTCAATAGATTTGACCAGGCAGCCACGCACCGCTGTCATATTCCCAGGTCAAGGCTCACAAGCTGTCGGTATGCTTCAAGAGTTATCAGAGATTTACCCACAAATTCAGCAGACTTTTGCTAAGGCGAGTGAGTTACTAGAGGTGGACTTGTGGGCTATATGCCAAGATGAGTCAAAACTCGCCATGACTGAGTTCACTCAGCCTGCTTTGTTGGCGGCCAGTATAGCGATTTGGCGAATTTTGCAACCTACTTTTATAGACCCTGAGTCCCAAAGCTCTTCACCGACCTCTTTTAAGCTGCCCAAACCCTTGTTTTTGGCAGGACATTCATTAGGGGAGTATAGTGCGCTATGTGCAGCTGGGGTCATTCGCTTTGAAGATGCTATACCACTGGTGTATAAGCGTGGTCAATTGATGCAGCAAGCGGTTGCGGAAACATCGACAGCGATGGCGGCGGTGTTGGGACTGGAGGACCAATGCGTGGTGACTTTATGTGAGCGTACTTGCGATTTGATAGAGGGTGCAGTGGTCAATGCGGCCAATTTTAACAGTCCAGGCCAAGTGGTCATCTCAGGCAATAAGCTGGGGGTGGACAATGTCATTGAAAATGTCCAAACCACGGGCAAAAAAGCCATTCCTCTTAAAGTCAGTGTGCCCTCGCACTGCGCATTGATGCAGTCAGCTAGTGCTGCATTAGCGCAAGAGCTAGAAAAAATAACTTTTTTTGAGCCTACCATCCCCGTCATTCAAAATAGAAATGCGCGGGCTGAAACAGATACGGCGGCTATTAAGCAAGCGCTAATTGAGCAGCTAAGCGAGCCTGTCCTTTGGTCTCAGACTATGAATATCTTAGCAGACAAACAAATCGCGCTATTGATTGAATGCGGTAGTGGCAACGTGCTGAGTAATTTAGCCAAGCGTCAAGCGCAGCCTATTATCAGTTACCCCACTGATAAACCTATGCGCTTAGATAAGTTATTTAAGGAGCTGTCATGAGTAGAACTATTGTATTGGTTACAGGCGCTAGCCGAGGGATTGGAAAAGCGGTCGCCAAACGCTTTGCCAAACAAGGTCACTTCGTGATTGGCACGGCCACTACCGAAAAAGGTGCTGAGGCCATCAATGAGTACCTGCATGATACGGGCGGCATTGGCCGAGTACTCGATGTGCGTAATCAAGAGCAGATAGACAAGCTATTTGAAGAGATTGAAAGTGTCTATGGCGCTGTGCAGGTGTTGGTCAATAATGCGGGCATGACCCAAGATGGGCTACTGATGCGCATGAAGGATGAAGAGTGGGATAATGTCATTGATACTAATTTGACCGCTATTTATCGCATGAGTAAGCGGGCGGTGCGCGGGATGATGAAAGCGCGACGTGGCCGAATCATTAATATTACTTCAGTAGTGGCGCAAATGGGCAATGCAGGTCAAGCCAACTATGCTGCTAGCAAGGCAGGAGTAGAAGGCTTCACTAGGACATTGGCTCGAGAAGTAGGCTCGCGGCAAGTGACCATTAATTGTGTGGCGCCAGGGCTTATTGAGACTGACATGACGGATGAGCTTGATGAGCGGCTGCTCAATTCAATGTTAGATGCCGTGCCGATAGGGCGATTGGGCCAACCAGAAGACGTTGCCGCCGCTGTGACTTTTTTGGCCGGTGATGAAGCCAGTTATATCACTGGAGCCGTTATCGCCGTTAATGGCGGCATGTACATGTGATAAGCCGCAAAAACAAAAAATCACATAAAACCATCAGTATTTAGTGTGTACAAGTGTAAACTATGATTATTGGTGCTATAATATTGAGATATGATGAGTTTAGCGTCATGAATTACATAGCCCATACCATAATTATGAAGTCTTATATCTAATGGTGGTATGATGCTTTATCTTTTGACAATCCAGAAATAATGAATAAGTAGGGAGTTGGTATGAGCAATGATATCGAATTAAAAGTAAAATCAGCAGTGGCTGAGCAATTAAGTCTGAATGTCGAAGACATTAACAATGAAGCGTCTTTTATGGAAGATTTAGGCGCAGACTCGCTAGATTTAGTCGAGCTGGTCATGTCTTTTGAGAGTGATTTTGACATTACTATCCCAGATGAAGACTCAGCAGAGCTAACCACTGTTCAAAAAGCCATTGATTACGTAAAATCGCACCTATAGCGCATTACGTCGGATGATATTAGCTTTAAAACTATTAGCTTTACAACCGCTCTCTGGCTGAGCGGTTTTTTATTGGCAGATTTTCTAAAAAGTGCTGCCTTTTTTGAGCAGGCTTAGTGAATGGCAACATCATTCACAGGTAGAGCAAACTTGAGTAACAATATTCAACATACTGCTGCTAGTCAACGTTTAAAGCTTTGTTATACTGAGTCAAAGCCAAGTTGCGCTAGCTTATCACAGTCGAATTCACTGGCTATTTAATCAGTGGCCGTCTGGCAATGATGGGCGTAACAGCAGTGACTTGGTAATAAGTTAGTTTTTGAATGGGGTAGACCCATCCAGGCTATCTATAAACAAAGCGTTCTAAGAATGAATAAAGTGATTCAATTAACCCTACCAGGAGAATAAAATATGGGAATTTTCAGTTTTGCCAAAGACATTGGTGATAAAATCTTTAACCGTGACGACGCCAAGCATCAGGCGGCTCAAGAAACTCATGCAGATTCTGCTACGCCAGCCGCAAGCACTGAGCCTTCTGCTCAGTCAGTAGCCAATTTATTGCTTCAGCGTATCCAGCAACAGCATTTAAATATCAGCAATTTAAAAGTTAAGTATAATGGTGCTTCTGACACGGCTGAAATCAGCGGTACTGCTAAGACCCAGGCTGACCGCGAAAAAGCGATTATTACTGTGGGTAACATTCAGAACGTTGCTAAAGTTATCGACAACATCGACATTGAAGAAGATGCACCAGAATCAACTATGTATACCGTAAAATCTGGTGATTCATTGTCTAAAATCGCCCAAGAAGTTTATGGCTCATCAAGTGAGTACATGAAAATTTTTGAAGCGAATAAGCCAATGCTATCAGACCCTAATAAAATCTATCCAGGTCAAGTACTGCGCATTCCAAAGCCTTAATTTATAAATGCTAGCTCTTTAACAGTGGGCTTTTAAACCACAGTTTAAAAAAGAGACAGTTTAAATATTAAGCAATAGAAAACGCCTTCTATCACTAGAAGGCGTTTTCTATTGCCTCTTAAATACTTAACCCCAGTCTTTGCCGCTGTTCATTAATCGCCCAAATGATATGCTCATCGAGTATCTCGCCTTGAGTACCAAGACGTTGTTGCAGCGCTTCGGTAACCAGTTGACTTGCGGTAGCATTGCCTAAAGCAATAGCGACATTTCGCAAAAACCCAGTATACCCAGTGCGGCGAATAGGACTACCTTGCGTCAGTGTCAAAAATTGCTCCTCTGACCACTGCCAAAGCTCTAGCAAAGTGATTTGATTCAGCCCATTCCTAGCATCAAAGTCATCTATTTGAGCCAATTTGGCATAGCGATTCCAAGGACAAATAAGCTGACAGTCATCGCAGCCAAAGACTCGATTGCCAATAGCGCGCCTATACTTAACCTTTATAATACCTTTGTGCTCTATAGTAAGATAGGAGATACAAGCAGCGGCGTTAAGCTGATGCGGCGCGACGATAGCTTGGGTAGGACAGATGTCAATACAAGCCGTGCAGCTGCCACAATGAGCGCTAACTGGGCTATCTTCGGGCAGCAATAGGCTCATAAATAGCTCGCCTAGGACGAAAAATGAGCCGCCTTGTTTATTAATTAATAAGGTATGTTTACCGGTCCAACCAAGACCAGCTGCGTCAGCAATAGGTCGCTCAAAGATAGGGGCAGAGTCGCTAAATGGCCTAAAGACGAAAGGCTGATCAGCCCCAATTGATAAATGCTGCCAGTGTGGCAACATGGTCTCTATACGCTGTGCCAACTGTTTCAATCGGCTGCGCATCACCTTGTGGTAATCGCGGCCTCTGGCATATCGAGCGATAATGGCATGATTAGGGCGAGCATCATCCTCTACCGTCCGCGGTTTAGGCGCTTGGGTTAGGTAATCCATGCGCACACTTATAATGGTTCTGGCCCCCTCGACCAATAGCTGAGGGTTGGCGCGCTGCTCATGATGATGATGCATAAAACCAAGCTGTCCATTATAGCCTTTAGCCAGCCAAGCTTGTAGCTGCTCAATCTGCTGTTGAAATAGCGGATGATTAATAGACAAAAAGCCACAGTCAGAAAAGCCTAAATCCAAGGCCTGGGCATGGATCCATTGCTTGACGGCTTGAGCATCACTAAAATCTGATGATTTATCAAATTGAGAACTAGATTGGCAGGGAAGAGTTGACAATAAATTAACCTATAAGGGGATAAACGTGATTATAGCAAAGGCTACCAAAAAGGTTTGAACTACGCAAAATCATTGGGCTCAGGCGCTTTAATGTCGTTATGATAAGGGATAAGCCAAGTAAAATAAACGGCTGCTACTATAAAACATGGCGGCTAACATAAAACAAAGTATACCGTTAAGACAGACCCGATACTAACGCTAGATAATAGCGCTTATAACCTTCATCACCACCACCACCAACATAATCATCATAACAATGGATAACTAACATGAGACTTAAAACGGCTCCATATAATAATAAACCTTTTGCCCTTGATTATCCAAGTTGGCTCGCCACACAGCCCGAGCCACTTTATAGCAGTGAGCAAGTTTATCAGATTGAGAAGGCTTGGTTTAATCAAGGTTATGACAGTTTTGCCTTGATGCAGCAAGCAGCATGGCAGATAAGCCAGTATATTATCAAGCATGCCCAATCTGCTAGAGCATCAAATCAAACCCCTTTTGAAGTAGCCTTTCGTCAATCATCTACGTTAAGCGCCACCATTTGGGCAGGGCTTGGCAATAACGGTGGTGATGGTTGGCTGATTGCTTATTATCTTAGTCAGTTTGGCTGGCACGTCAAGGTGATTGATGTGGGTCACATCGATGTGACCGATTCGAGTGATGCCGCAAGGGCCAGAGCCTTAGCCACCCAGCAAGACATTAAGGTCATCGACTTTGATACCTTGACAGAAGATAGCCTAGCACTCTACTGCAGCTGGACCCACTATCATATTGATGCCTTATTTGGCATTGGTCTTGATAGGCCACCTAAAGATACTTTCGCCACTGCTATTAAGGCTTTTAATCAAATCGTTAAGCAGACTGGGGCGTTAGCTGTCTCAGTAGATATCCCAAGCGGTGTGGTAGCCTCCACTGGTCAAGTATTTGACAGCTGCGCCATTCAAGCAGATATTACCTTGTGCTTGGTGGCTGCCAAATTGGGTCTGGTGATAAAGGATGGCGTTAATTATTGCGGGCAAGTGGTTCACTTGCCGCTTATCCCGCTTATTCCAGTTATTGATAGCCAGCAGGTCATCAATCCTAGTGCTTGGCAGGTGAGCCAGCCGCTACCGATGTTGCCTA
>JAUNVX010000190.1 GCA_030540615.1 Psychrobacter sp.
TCCATCTGCTCACTCATCACCTTAAGCTGACCCTCAAGCTCTGCTAGCTTGGCCTTTTCAGCCTCGACCACTTCTGCGGGTGCCTTACTCACAAAGCTGTCATTACCCAGCTTTCGACTTAACGCTTCTGCTTGCTTTTGCAGCTTTTCTTGCGCTTTACCAAGCCTTGCAAGCTCAGCGGTTGGGTCAATGAGACCTTTCATGGGTACGAGGACACGCAGCTGAGCGACCATGCTAGAGGACGACAATGGCACTTCATCACCACTGCCTAAGATAGTCAGGCTTTCGACCTTGGCAAGCGCTTTGAACTGGTTTTCGATACGGTTTAGACGTTCGGTCTCTTCCTTAGTAATATTCTCAAGCAGTACGGGCAGACGAACTGCGTTGCCCAGCTTCATCTCGCCGCGAATGTTGCGCACGCCAGCGATTAGCTCTTGCAGCCACGTCATGTCGGCCTCTATCTGGGTGTTGATTTGCGCCTCATTGACTTGAGGGAACGCAGCAATGACGATGCTGTCGGTGGTTTTGCGACCCAATAATGGCGCGACGGTTTGCCAAATCTGCTCGGTTAAGAATGGCATGATGGGATGGGTAAAGCGCAGCGCAGTCTCAAGCACATGCAGCAGCACAAAGCGAATTTGCGCCTTACGCTCGTCCGACACCGAGTCATCATTGAGGCTGGCCTTGGCAAGCTCAACGTACCAGTCGCAGTACTCATTCCAGATGAATTCATAGATGTCTTTACTGACCATATCTAGGCGATACTGCTCAAAGTGCTGATGGATGTCTTTGATGCTAGAGTTCAGGCGACTCATAATCCAGCGCTCAGGCAGCTCCCAAACCTCAGGATTGGCCGCCGTGTCAATCGCCTGTGCTGTGCCTTCGCTATCGACGCAGTTCATGAGTACAAATCGGCTGGCGTTCCAAATCTTATTACAGAAGTTGCGGTAGCCCTCAACACGTTTGAGATCAAAGTTGATATCACGACCAGTGCTGGCCAAAGAGGTAAAGGTAAAGCGTAGCGCATCGGTCCCAAAAGCAGGTATGCCTTCAGGGAACTCTTTGCGGGTTTGCTTTTCAATCTTGGCCGCATCTTTGGGGTTCATCATATTGCTGGTGCGCTTGTCCACCAAGGTCTCTAAGTCGATACCATCGATGATGTCGATAGGGTCAAGGACATTGCCTTTGGACTTGGACATTTTCTGACCATTGCTATCACGCACGAGGCCATGCACATAGACGGTTTTGAAAGGCACTTGCGGCGTACCATCTTCATTCTTAATGAAGTGCATGGTCAGCATAATCATCCGCGCGACCCAGAAGAAAATAATGTCAAAACCTGTGACTAGTACGCTGGTCGGGTGAAAGGTCTCAAGGACTTTTTTCACATCCGACTCATCAGCCCAGCCTAGCGTACTGAACGTCCACAGTCCGGAGCTGAACCAAGTATCGAGCACATCATCGTCTTGGCGTAGGCTGATGTCCGCTGCCAGCTTATATTTACTACGCACTTCTGCCTCATCACGGGCGACGTAGATATTGCCCGCCTCATCGTACCACGCAGGGATTCGGTGGCCCCACCACAGCTGACGACTGATACACCAATCTTGCAGGTCAGTCATCCACGCCATATACATATTTTTGTATTGAGCAGGGACGAATTCGATTCGGCCATCTTCTACCGCCTCAATCGCCGGTTTTGCCAACTGCTCAACAGCGACATACCACTGGTCGGTTAACCAAGGCTCGACGATGACGCCGCTACGATCACCACGTGGGGCCTTAAGCGCGTAATCTTCGATTTTATCTAGCCAGCCCTCCTCGGTAGCTTGCGCGACCAATTGCTTGCGGGCGGCGAAACGCTCCATGCCAGCATAAGCAGCAGGTGTGGTTTCAAGCTTAGGCTCACGAGTTTGCAAGTCAGGATAGACTTCCATCGCGGGTAGGATATTGGCGTGGGCATCGAATATATTAATGAGCGGCATGTCATGGCGACGACCCAGCTCATAGTCATTAAAATCATGGGCAGGGGTGATTTTGACGCAGCCAGTTCCGAAGTCACTCTCGACATAATCGTCAGCGACGATAGGCACGACGCGGCCCGTAATCGGTAAGGTAATGGTCTTGCCGACCAGATGCTCATAACGCTCGTCTTTTGGATTGACCGCCACCGCTGTATCGCCCAACAGCGTTTCAGGTCGCGTGGTCGCAACGACAAGGTAGTTTTTGCCATCTTGAGTCTGCACGCCTTGATTGGTGAAGTAATAGCGAAAATGCCATAGCGAGCCTTTTTCGTCATGGTTTTCGACTTCTAAATCTGACAGTGCCGTTTGAAATTTGGGATCCCAGTTGACCAAACGCTTGCCGCGATAGATAAGACCATCATCGAACAGGCGTACGAACACTTCTTTGACGGCGTTTGATAGGCCATCATCCATGGTAAAGCGCTCACGTGACCAGTCGACCGAGCTGCCTAGTCTACGAATCTGACGGGTGATATTGCCGCCCGACTCTTCTTTCCACTCCCAGACTTTATCGACGAAATCCTCACGAGTCATGTCACGGCGCTTGATGCCTTCAGCCTCCAAGCGACGCTCAACCACCATCTGAGTGGCGATACCAGCGTGGTCCGTACCAGGTTGCCAAAGGGTGTTATCCCCTTGCATACGGTGATAGCGGGTCAACGCATCCATGATGGCATTGTTAAAGCCATGCCCCATATGCAAGGAGCCTGTGACATTGGGGGGCGGCAGAGCAATGGAGAACGATTGATCGCTGTCATACTTTGGTTGAAAGTAACCTTGCTCTTCCCAATTTTGGTACATGCCTTGTTCAGTGGTGCTAGGGTTATAGGCATTCTCTAACTGGCTGAGGGCGGCTTGAATGGACTGGGTTAGATTGGATTGGCTCATAATTAGACGTCTTAATAAAGTTTGAAAGTTTAAAAAAGGGGAAAATTGGCAATAGATTGATTTTAACGCAGATGAGCGGATTTTGTTAGGTGGCGTGACGAATTTTGACAGATATCTTAGGTTAGCTTGCAGGGTCGATGAGGCAGTGATACGGTAATAACATCTTTTAAGAGGGATGAGATCAGATTGCGACTTTATAACTGGGTTAAAATCAAGCTTTCTAGAGACCTTGAGATTCGCTATCTATTACTCAATCTCACAACAATAATCTCTATCAATATTGCCAAAAGATAACCTCACTCCCGCCCTATTTCCTCTACCATATTCATACCAACCTCCGCCATCCTTAAATAATTAATCTAATATCAACCATAGCGAGCTACTCGTGAACACTAACAACCGACCTGACCTAAGCCAATCTACTGCTAAGCAAATCACTGACCCTCCTATCGCAGACGACGTGGTGCTTAATGACTCTGAAGCTGCTGAGACTAAAAATGCTTCAGACGCTTCTGATGAGCATCACCCTAGCGCGACCATGCAGTTAAGCGATGATGACTTTGCCGATAACGTCAGTGAAGAAGACAAAGCCACCATTAAAAAGGTCGCTGAAGATGACAATCTAAGCAAGCCCAAGAGCTACGCTAGTATCTTAGTCGAGCAGGTCATCGACGCCAAAGAGACCTTTAATCGCTCGGCAGGGTCGCTATTCACCAGCGCCTTTACCGCCGGGCTCGAGATTGGCACTAGCTTATTTGTGATATTAGCCGCCTACGCCTTGTTAAGTCAGCTTATTCCTGCTGAGTCTAGCCACTACGCGGTGGTGCTGTCATCGCTCCTTTATCCTATTGGCTTTATCATCGTGGTCATTGGTCAGTCTTTACTGTTCACCGAGCAGACCTCCTTACTTAGCCTTCCCGTATTAAATAAAATCGAGCCTATTCATAAGCTATTGAGGCTTTGGGGCATCGTTATCTTAGGCAATCTTGCGGGCGGTTGCTTATTTGCAGTTTTAGGGGTAGGACTGGGACTCAAAATGGGACTTTATACGAGCGCGCATTTGGACGTTTACGCGCAGCATGTTTTAGGCTTTGAGTGGTGGGTAATCTTTGGTAGCGCTATATTGGCGGGTTGGTTGATGGGCGTGGCCGCATGGTTGGTCACTTCAGCACGCGATACCATTAGCCGAATTGTACTCGTCACCCTTATCACAGGCACAATAGGCTTTTTGGGACTGCATCACAGTATCGTCGGTAATATCGAAGTGTTTTCAGCGCTGATTTATGGCAGCAGCGTGGGTGTATTGAATTATTTGATATTTTTGGCGGTGGTGCTGCTCGGTAATACTATCGGTGGCGTGGTGTTTGTGGCGGTACTCAAGAACCGAACTTTTTTATATGATATCGAAAAGATTAAAGCTGAGGCGCATCATTTACGTTAGGGACTGAGGACTAGTATTTGTGGGTGGGGTTAGGTTTGTGGATTGGTGCAGCGATTAAAAAGTCCTAGACTAGAGTGGCATTGGGATTAAAATCATAATTTCCTAAGACCATTATTTCTTAATAATACTTAATCACTCATTATCCTATACCTCTACTCTAATCAAAAACTTCTTTTTTGACATAATTATTCATGTAATGAAGGTCTATTTTAGAGTATCTCCTAATTATCAATTAAGAATATAATAAGTTACTTCAACTACTAACCATAAGTTAAGAAAGGATTTGACGGTGAAAAAAATCATAGGTTTAGGTTTGGTTTTAGTAGTGGCTATTATAGTTCTTACATTCTCAGTATCTGCATCTTCCGCACAATTTTCTTCTATTATTAATGCAATCGCTATTCCTAAAAATGCTGATTACACTGTGAATAGTTGGGAGGACACAGAAAAAA
>JAUNVX010000191.1 GCA_030540615.1 Psychrobacter sp.
AGCGCAGCATAATATCAATCCATGGTGCGTATTTTGGCTTCACTCGAAACTCAGGATCCGCGCAGTTTTGACTGCCACAATAGGTAATCTTGGCATCGATGACCGTAATCTTGCGGTGATTTCGCAGATCGATACGGCTAAACAGTAGCGTCTTGATGATATTATTAAACGGCAGCGCCACCGCTAGTTCAACCCCCGCCTCTTTCATCTCCTGCCAAAGCGGTGATCCGACCATAGTTCGAGAGCCCATAGCATCGACCATCGCCCGACACTTGACCCCTCGGCGAGCCGCCCGTGCCAATGCTTGGGCAGTATCGATACCCGTCTTATCCATCAGCCAAATATAGTACAGCACATGGATATGGTCGGTGGCGGCATCAAAGTCAGCGATTATCCTTGCCCGAGCCGCCTCTGCACCCGGCATCAGCTCAGCTGTATTGCCCAAGGTAGTATGAAAGCCCGTCACTGCCGCCGCATAGCCAAAGGCAGCTTGGTACTCGATATCGATATGGCTTTTGAGGGTCTGCGGGTCACCCAGCACTTCAGGATGGCAATTATGCAGCTGAGTAATGACGCCGCTATGATGACGGGTGATGTACTTGCCCAAGTGGATCTCACCAAACATCCAATAGATCACCACCCCAATATAAGGCAGGGCCAAAATCACCACAAACCATGCCAAGCGAGCAGGAGAGGTCAAGTCGTAGCGCGCCAAAATACGCAAAGTAATGGCGATCAGTAGCAAAAAGTGCAGGGTGAGTAGGACATCAGCGAGGCTGATATCGAGCAGTCTTAAATCGTTAATTATCGTTGAGTCCATACGGTAGCGGATCCTATTGGGCTTATTAAGGCTAAATAAAGCTGAATAAAAGGTAACTGCCAATATATAGCAAATATTATCCCAAAGTGAAGCTGCTCAACAATTATGCTACTGATGGGCTACGTGGCTAGGACGCAAAGGCTAACCAGAGATCGTTTGATACCGTGTCCTATGACATGAGTATGTATCGGCATAACAATAGAAGCACTAGGCTACAAGATGCTAGTACTATTGATAGTAGCTAACTATTGATAGTAGCCAGTCTCGCCGTCCGCTAATATCGGCCCAGCTAGACGAGGCGGCGCTACGGTTTGAGGCGTTCCTGTTGCCTCGATACCCCCTCAAAACCTAGCCGCCTTCAAGAGGGATTAGCAACGGTTTGGGGAACCTTTGCCCCGACGTAAGAGAAAATCTATGATTTTCTGAAGCCTAGCTGAGTAGAATAGCCTTTAGAAATTCTCATTTAAGAGAATTTTACTTGCGAAACTAAAATTGCAGTGCAATTTTTTAACGTTTTTCATGTCGAGGCTAAACCGCTCCCCAATTCGACCTTAATAGCATTTATCATGGTCAACACACCACTAGCTAAACCCTATTATGCTTACTGCATGAACTTAATCACTATTTCGCAAATATCTGTGCCGTTACCCTGCTCACGCTGCTATTATTACCTTTTATAATAAGCCACGATTTTATATGGCTATCTACATACTACTCTTAGAGTGACGCCTTTAATAAAAAGCACTTTGTAAGGAATAAGCAATGCCCACCAGTTCAGACCATCAAAACCAAGCTCATCAAAGCAAGGTCAACCAAGATGACATCAATAAAGCCGTCTGGAACGCTTGCGACACCTTTCGCGGCGTCATCAGTGCTGATACTTACAAAGACTTCATCCTCACCATGCTGTTCCTCAAATACATCTCTGATCTGTACCGTGACGAGTACAACCAGCTGGTCGCCGAGCATGGCGACAATCCTGAGCTGATCACGGCGATGATGGGCACGCAGCGCTTTGTGTTGCCAGAGGGCGCAAGCTTTTGGGATTTATACGAGCAGCGCCATCAGCCCGGCAACGGTCAGCGTATCGATCAAGCACTTCACGCTATCGAAGAGGCCAATGGGGCCAAGCTCAAAAACGTCTTTCAAGACATCAGCTTCAATACTGACAAGCTCGGGCAAGAAAAACAAAAAAACGAGCTGCTACGCCATCTGTTAGAAGACTTCGGCAAAGATATCTTGAATCTAAGCGCAGAGCGGGTTGGTAGCCTCGATGTGATAGGCAATGCTTATGAGTTTTTGATCAAGCATTTCGCCGCTGAGGGCGGGGCTAGTGCTGGCGAGTTCTATACGCCGCCTGAAGTGTCTGATCTGCTTGCGACTATCTTAGAGCCTGTCCAAGGCGATCGTATCTGCGACCCCGCTTGCGGCTCAGGCTCGCTACTGATGAAGTGCGGGGCGATGGTGCGCAAAAACTCAGGCACTAAAGAGTACGCGCTATATGGTCAAGAGGCCATCGGCTCGACTTGGGCGCTGGCCAAGATGAACATGTTCCTCCACGGTGAGGACAATCACCGCATTGAGTGGGGCGATACCCTACGCAATCCGCTGCTGCTCAATAAAGACGGCACGGGGCTGCTGCATTTTGATGTGGTGACGGCCAATCCGCCATTCTCTTTGAGCAAGTGGGGTCATGATGACGCGGATAATGATCCGTTTGACCGCTATCGCCGTGGTATCCCGCCCAAGACCAAGGGCGACTATGCCTTTATCAGTCATATGATCGAGACGCTAGACCCAAAGACGGGGCGAATGGGCGTGGTCGTGCCACATGGCGTGCTGTTTCGTGGCTCTAGTGAGGGCAAGATTCGCCAGCAATTGATTGAAGAAAACTTACTCGATACGGTCATCGGCTTACCCGAAAAGCTATTCTTTGGAACGGGCATCCCAGCGGCGATATTATTGTTTAAGAAGAATAAAACCGATGACAAAGTATTGTTCATCGATGCCAGTAATGAGTATAAATCGGGGAAGAATCAAAACCAGCTCACCGCTGAGAATATCGCCAAGATAATCGAGACTTACAAGGCACGCGAGAGCGTCGATAAATACGCCTATCTAGCCACGCTTGAGGAAATCGCTGAGAATGACTTTAACCTAAACATTCCAAGGTATGTCGATACTTTTGAAGAAGAAGAGGAGATTAATCTGGAAGCGGTTCGGGTTGAGCGTCTAGCGTTAAAGACGGAATTGGCGGCGCTTGAGGCGGAGATGAACGGCTATCTTAAGGAGTTGGGTTATGGTGCCTAAGGGATGGAAGAAAGGCTTAGTCTCTGATTTAGCTAATACGGTTATGGGATATGCGTTTAAAAGTAGTGACTTTGTAGAAGATGGAATACCCTTAGTACGAATGGGTAATCTATATCAAAACCAGTTTCAACTTGATAGAAGTCCCATATATTTACCTGGCGATTTCGCTGCTGAATATAAAAGATTTTTGCTAAAGTCAGGCGACTTAGTCATGTCAATGACTGGAACAATGGGTAAAAGGGATTATGGTTTTGCTGTAGAAATCCCTGAAAAAACTCAAGATTGTTTGCTAAATCAACGAGTTTTGAAAATAGAGCCAATAAATAGCGATGCTAAAGGATTTGTTCTTAATTTATTAAAAAGTGAGATTTTTCTATCACAATTATATTCTTTACCTGGAGGAACTAAGCAGGCTAATCTATCAGCTACACAGATTAGAGAAATATCAGTTTTAATACCGCCTCTCCCAGAACAACAAAAAATCGCCAAAATCCTAACCACTTGGGATAAGGCGATTAGTACTACCGAGCGCTTGATTGACAATAGCCAGCAGCAAAAAAAGGCGTTGATGCAGCAGCTTTTGACGGGTAATCAGCGTTTGTTAGATGATTCTGGGGTGCGTTTTGAGGGTGAGTGGAAAAATGTATATTTACATCAAGTAGCAAAAATTATTGTCAGTCCTGTAAATAAAAAGTCAGTTGAAGGGGAGACTCCTGTTGAGCTTTGCAACTATACAGACGTTTACTACAATATCAGAATAACTCAGTCTTTAACCTTTATGAAAGCTACTGCGAAACAAAGTGAAATAGACAAATATACTTTACAAGTAGGTGACGTCATCATTACAAAAGACTCTGAAACTCCTGGGGACATAGCTATACCGGCTTTGGTGAGTGAAGATTTAGGCTGAGTAGTTTGTGGTTATCATCTTGCAATTATTCGTCCCGATGAAAAGGTGCTTGAAGGTTCTTATCTTAATTATCTTTTATCTATGCCAAAAACAAGATATTACTTCTTCACATTGGCAAATGGAGCAACACGTTTTGGCTTGTCAGTTGGAAGTATCAATGATGCTCAATTCACTTTACCACCATTAGAAGAACAACAAAAAATAGCCACTGTATTAACCAACGCTGACCGCGAGATTGAGCTACTTGAGCAGCAGCTTGCTGATTTGCAGCAGGAGAAGAGGGCTTTGATGCAGCAGCTTTTGACTGGGAAGAAGAGGGTTTTGGTGGAAAAACAATGATACGTACATTTCATCCTGTAGGACAAGGTGCCTTTTATTCAGAATGCCACAGCAACTTTAACATTGTGTATGACTGTGGAACTATGTCTCCAAAAAGAGCAAGAACTGTAGTTGAAGATGCATTTAGAGATAAAGTAGTAGATGTTCTTTTTATATCGCATTTCGATAAAGATCATATTTCATCTATACCTGATTTAAAAAAGTCAACAAAACAGATTAGGGTGGTTGTAATTCCTTTACTTGACAACCAGCAGAGAAATTTACTTATAAATTTTATGCACGATCTTTCAGCCGAATTAAAACAACTCATTATGAACCCTAGAGCATTTTTTGGTTCAAATACAAAGGTTATCGAAGTTCGTCCAGCTTCAGGCTTCATGGAAG
>JAUNVX010000192.1 GCA_030540615.1 Psychrobacter sp.
TTAATTGAAAGTTATCGCCTTAAGAGCGTCAACCCTAAGAATTGGCGCAGAGATTTTTTACGACGAATATTTTAGGATATTGAGTGCGATTAGGCTGAGTATTAGTCATTAGGGTACCACTCAAACACACTCGAAAAGACTGAACCACCACCCCTGGTTGTGACTCCGATAAGTCATCAATCACCTTATTTTTATCCAATAGTAAATAGGTCTCATTGGTGGTCTTTAACAGCTTGTCATTCTGAGTCTGCACAAAGACGCCATGCATGCTCTCTTGGGTCTTTAAATCAACGCCCAATGGGTGAGACTGCTGTGCATAAGACAACAACACCAAAGAAGGTATGCTTAAAAGAATAGCAACTGAGGATAGAAAAAAGCGCATGGAGACCTTATGATAAATTAAAACGTTATAGTGTAATGTTTTGCACACTTGTATACGTCATCATAAAGCCTTTATCAGTAGTAAGCAAATCTCCGCGAAGCCTTTTAATCTAAAGCCATGGCCAATTTTTAATTCACTTGGCGATAAATTCTAATCATGAGTCAAATAAGTAAAATTTAACTAAATCTTGCTGATTAACGACTGATTTAACAAGACCAATGGTAATTTATGTTACCAATTTGCAATCTTAATCAATATAACAATAAGACAAAAATTTCACCTTATTGCCTCTCAATTTTAGTATTTATGTCCTTCTTTCAACAAAGTCACCTTCCCCTATACTGTATACACAACCCTTTGTTATAAAAAAATTATTAGCAAAAGTGCCAGAACTATCACTATAGCAATCAGTATTAAATAACGTTTATCTGACTTTTGGTCTTCTTGTTGAACCATGGCTAATGCTTCAGCTTGTTGCCACTCTGTCAGCAGTTTCATTGACTCAATGTGGCCGTTTTTGGCGGCCTCCTCCAACCAATAGCGCCCTTGTTTCATATCTTGCGCTAGGCCCAATCCTTGATAATATAGCTTGCTAAGCAGACGTTGAGCGCTAGGGTCTCCCATATTAGCGGCCTTCTGAATCAGGTTGACTCCTGACTCCATATCTTGACTCGTGCCCTCTCCTAACATGCTGTAGATGGCCAAACGCATCATGGCGGCTGTATTACCAACCTCAGCCGATTGTCTCAACCAAGTAACGGCTTCTTGACGCATATTATCGTGCTTGGCAGAGAGCTGAACCTCACTTCGCGGTTGGTTTTTGGCACTAATATAACCCTCAAAGATATCGAGCACTTTACTGGCTTTTAGATAGAGCTCTTCACCCGCACTTTGAGGATAGTCGGTTGTTTTTAGCTCTTTTATGAGCTCACCATTTAAGATAGCTAATGGGTCTGACTCCTTAAAAGCAGCCACTGCTGGCTTTTTGGCTATCCTAATGATAGAAGTAGTATCCACCGAGCTGCTCGCTTTATTGGCAACGGCATGGTCAACCAGCGTATCGCTAACGGTGGAAACTTGACTTGATGAGGTGTTCGTGGAAGGGGCAATATCAACCACAGTCTTATTCACAGTCGCATCAGAGCTTCGCTGATGATTGTCTAAAGCGTGAGATAAAGTCGAAATAGAAGGTTCAGTTATCACAGATGAAGGGATAGTTAAGGGGTTAGTTGAAGAGCTAGTAACCAAAGAGCTAGCCAGCCGTTGACTCACTGCCTGAAATAGACCATCCTCTGCTAACGCCCCTTGCAGCGTGTAAAACTGCCGAGTCATACTGCCAAATAAACGCATCCCAATCGGTAGCATCACTAAGAATAGCCGTTCAAAATCTGTGGCAAGATGATTATAATCTTGGCTACCCGCCAAATTAACTTGATTATTATTTTGAGGGCCGTGGAGACAAGCAAGGCGCTCATAAAAGTCATTAGGGTCTACATTAGAAGGCGACGGTACTGATTGCTCGCTAATCAAGTTTGAGCTGGCTTGCTGCTTTAGCGCTATTAGCTCCTGATGCGTCAACCACTTTAGAGGTTGGCCAGATTGTTTGGCTAAAACTTGACCACAATATTGGCCCAAGTACAGCATGAACTTACGATTGGGCTGCTGAGATAGAAACTGGCCTTCGCTGATACCTTCACTGATAAGCTCATGGCGAATCTGAATCAATAATAAATCCAATCGACGTAGACTCTCCAATGACTCATCTAATTGACAGGTGGCTACCCTATCCTCATAAGCCATCGTTAAGCCACTGTTGACCCCTGCCCTAGCATTGATAGCTGGCTGCATTATATTCTCGCTCTTGATTTTGTCTAATATTTTATTGGATTCGATTACTATTGTATCTAGTTGCTGCTGCCTAGTCACATGTGCATGCACAGGTAAATGGCTACTATGGCAAATATTGATTGAATTGACTAGAGAATATTGCTGTATTAACGCCCTAGTCCCTCCAGAGCAGCTAACTTATTAGCCTGACGCTTATGACCACACCTAAACCATGTAGGTTATCATGCCCATCAACTTATTATTGATTTGCCTATAATAATGGGCTAAATAATCGCATTCCATTATCAAATAATCGCTTATACCCTTGGCGCTGCGACCACTGCTCTTGTGTCAATATATCACTCAATTGAAGATAAGATTGCTGACAAGCGGCCACCTGTGCCACCATCTGCGGGGTATAAATTGCCAAACTGACTTCCATATTGAGATAAAAACTACGCATATCGATATTGACGGTGCCAAATAAGCAATAGTCATTATCGACCACCACCGTCTTGGCGTGTAACAGGCCGCCTGTGAATAAGGCAATGGTAACCCCTGCCTCTAGCAGCTCGGCATAATAAGCTTGCGAGGCATGTTGAACCATAAAAGAATCAACTTTTTTGGGAATGATTAACGTCACCTCGACCCCTCGTTTAGCCGCTGTCGTTAATGCTCCTAGCAGCGCTTCGTCAGGCACAAAATAAGGGGTGGTGATTTGAATGCGCTGGTCGGCTCTATGGATGACCGTCACCAAGGTATTATAAATCACATGAGCGGTAATTTGCGGCGCTGAAGGAATCAATTGTGCCACCACAGACTCGACCGCTGGCATAGGCAGCGTTTGAATCATGGCTTTGCTAGTAGTCGATTGATTCATTGCGCGTAGCGACCTCATTAGAGGATTCGCTGTATCATCGACATCATTGATTGCCGGATTCATCAGATACAGCTTTCGGGTATAAGCATTGATACGTTGGTCTAGGGCATCTAAATTGCTATTGCTCTCAGCCCCTATATCTGTCGCCACCACTTTGGTCATAGCAGTGATGACACTCATCGGCTTACGGCTATGTATGCGCATCATCACATCAATCCACTGACCGACTTTTTTATTCTGCTTAAAGTGCTTGGGGTCCACCAAATTAAAACTGCCGGTATAGCCAATGTCTTCATCAATCACCACAATCTTTCGATGATTTCGCACGTCAGTACGTTTAAATAACGTTCTAAACAGCCCTACTGGTAGCGACTGATGAATCTCAACACCTGACTTTATCAAGGCCTTATGAAGCGGCGAGCCAAAAAAGTTAAAGCTACCCACGCTATCAGCCACCAAATGACAGTCAACGCCGCGTTTAGCCGCTGCTGCCAGCGCTTCTAAAATGGCCCTAACTTGACCCTCGGGATAAACAATATAAAACTCCATCAAAATTATCTGGCGGGCTGAGCTTATGTCCTCAAGCAGCTGCGAGAATATCTGATCTGACCCAACCAGCAGCCGCATTTGATGATCATCATAAACCCCAAAGCCTGTCCAGACCGTTCCTATCCGGCTCACGCCTCGATAAGTCTCCGTTAGCAGCTCTTCGCCTTGGTCAAATACCAAACGCTCACGTTCGGCCATCTCATTGAGCAGGGCTCGAGCTTGTTCAGTGCGTTGCAAATAACGCCTGCCAATCATCGGCTCTCCTATCAATATATACGTAATAAGGCCAAATAATGGCAAAGTATATAAGATAGCCAGCCAAGCTATGGCCACGCCCACATTTCGTTGTACCGATAATATACGAAGCGTCAGTAGTACCATGACTAGAATATGAGCAATCAAACCAAGCTCAGCCAAATCCAGCCATGACCACGCCTCAAATACCTGATCGGGCACATAAACCTCTATGATAAATTACCCCACCCTATCATTAACTATGGTAAATCCCCATTTGACTCCCCTAATCTCAGGGACAAGGCCTTTTAGCGGCTCAGTCCTTTATCTTATCATAGCACCCATAAAATGCTATGGCTTAACCTACCATTAACGCTCTACTATCTCATTCATTATAATCAGCACAACCACTCACAAGCTCGTGCTCTCTAGATGGACTAAAAGCTTCAATGAGCCTTAATTTAGTTGGACCTGACTGCCAAATTCGAGGTAAATAAACTGTCTATTCATGATTTTTGCAAAAAAGGTTTGACAGGCAACATCAAATCTATATAATACACACCCACAGCGCGAGACCTTAGTTAGTTTTTAAATAAAGAATTAATCAAGGTTAGCGCTTAAAAAATATTTCTAAGAAGTATTTTTGCTAAGACTATAAATTTGACAGTTTATAATCTTTTGAAAATCCTCTTTAAGGGATTTTCGTTTAAATAAAAGCGAACTCTCAGCGTAGGTATTAAGCTTTTAGAATTTGCGAATAAGCAAATTCTCTTGCGAAGCTAAAATTGCATGCAATTTTTTAACGCTTCTCAGGGTGATTAGCTCAGTTGGTAGAGCGTCTGCCTTACACGCAGAATGTCGGCGGT
>JAUNVX010000193.1 GCA_030540615.1 Psychrobacter sp.
AATAACCTTGCTTAATAGCCTTACTTATCCAATAAATTGTAACGATCACAACCTAATTGCTCATCGATGGTACAGGTTTGCCCGTACTAGTGCTTGGCTTGTGTACTAGATTTATGGACACCTTACCTTCACTGTATAGTTTCTCTAACCTATACTGCGCCTGAGGCTGATTCTGAGCCGCTGCTTTTTTGTACCATTGTAATGCTTCGTTAAAATCTTGCGGCACGCCTTCCCCACTCTCATAAATCGTACCTAGATTATATTGCGCATTGGCATTATTTTGATTAGCAGATTTTCGATACCACTCTATAGCCCTGCCATAATCTTTAGAAACACCATCTCCTTTGTTATACATTATTCCTAAATTATTTTGTGCGCTATTATCCCCTTGATTGGCCGCTTTTTCATACCATTTAGCCGCTTTAGCATAGTCTTGAGGTAGGCCCTCACCACTGTCATACATAAGCCCTAAGTTATATTGTGCTTCAGCATTTCCTTGGTCGGCCGCTTTTTCATACCATTTAGCCGCTTGAGCATAGTCTTGAGGCACGCCCTCGCCTATATGATATGCAAACCCTAAGTCATTCTGCGCTCTGACACTCCCTTGATTGGCCGCCTTTTCATACCATTTAGCCGCTTTGGCATAGTCTTGAGGCACCCCTTCACCCCTACTATACATAACTCCTAAATTATACTGCGCTCTAGCCTCCCCTTGATTGGCGGCTTTTTCATACCATTTAGCCGCTTTGACGTAGTCTTGGGGCACGCCATCGCCCCTTCTATACATTATTCCTAGGTGATACTCAGCATCAGTATTGCCTTGATTAGCAGCTTGGGCAAACAAGTCAAAAGCTTTTGTAAAATCTTTGCTTTTTGCATAACTTAAAGCCAGATTAACCGCGGCTGTACTATCTCCTTGTTTTAGCAGTGTTTCAGATATAACCAGTTCATCAGCCAGCGTAGAAAACGAGAGACTTAAGATACAAGCCAAAGCAAATACTCGTACTGACGATTTTGAATTTGACATGCCTAAGACCTTTTTTTATCAAAATTATGAGATTAACTTGGCTCTTCTACATACTAAACTTTTTTATCGTATAAAAAATGGCCTACCCAACAGAATAGACCCATTAATATATCTTCGGCGCTTTAGTCGTTATCAATCTTTGGCCATGCTAGTTTAACAAGGTGATATCTTGGCTATCTTACTAAGTAATATAAAGCTACCTGCCCTAACCTAATCAAGATCTTGCAGCTCCTCACACCCCTTCTCATTACCATTATCACAGGCGGCGCTAAACCACTCTTTGGCTTTGGCAGTGTTCTGACGCACCCCTTCTCCATTTAGATATAACCGTCCTAGTTCATACTGAGCATCAACATCATCTTGCTCCGCCGATTGCTTATACCAGTTAAAGGCACGAGCTATATCTTGTTTGACCCCTTCTCCAGTCTCATAAGCAACCCCTAAGTTATACTGTGCGACTGCGTCCCCTTGGTTGGCAGACTTGAGATACCACTCGGCCGCCTTAACATGATCTTGAGGCACGACTTCACCTTCATCATACATATAGCCTACTTGCACTTGCGCGTCAGCGTCACCTTGTTCAGCGGCTTTTAGATACCATTTAAAGGCTTGAGCTTTATCTTCTTTGACCCCTTCTCCAATCTCATAGGCGACCCCTAAATTATACTGAGCGAGTATATGGCCTTGGTCCGCTGCCTTTTTGTACCATTTGGCTGATTGAACATAGTCCTCTTCTTCATCATACATTAAGGCCAATTCAAATTGCGCCTCAGCGGCCCCTCGCTCTGCTAATGCTTTTGTAGAATTAAAACTGGTATTTGGGCTTAAACTAAGGCTAGGCTTGGGACTAACTGCTAGCGCTGATATCGGCAATGACATGGACAATCCTAATGTTAATAAAGTCACTGCCAATTGCTTATTTAATGATGGTCTCATAAAAGAAGTGTTCATTTTTATCCTCACAAATGATTATTAATAATGAATTTTTTATAACTAATTGATTTTACCTAAGTTAACTACCTTTAACTGCACAATTAAATAAAACCAATTAATATTCCGATAATTGGTAACCGTCTTACCATTATAAAATACTAAAAAATGCGCCCATCATCTCGAACTTTGGCAAATTTGGCGATATTGGCTTCGATATTCTTAGCAATGCTTAAATAGTACTGAGCGTAGTCATCGCCCTTGCCTTCGTTAGCGATAACGCTTGGCTGGCCTAAGTCTGCCTGAGCACGGATAGCACTTGCCAGCGGCAATTGGCCCAACAGCGGCACTTGATATTCAGCCGCGATACTCTCCCCACCGCCTGCCCCAAAGATAGCTTCCGTGTGGCCACAGCTTGAGCAGGTGTGTAGTGCCATGTTCTCCACCACCCCAAGGATAGGAATATTGGTCTTATTGAACATCTCAATGCCTTTTTGGGCATCCATTAAAGCGATGTGCTGCGGCGTGGTCACGATGACGGCTCCCGTGACCGGGATGCGCTGTGCTAATGTCAATTGAATATCACCAGTGCCGGGCGGCATATCAATCACCAGATAGTCCAAATGTGGCCAGTTGGTCTGGTTAAACAGCTGCATCAGCGCCCCAGTAGCTTTGGGGCCACGCCAAGCGACAGGCGTATTGTCCCCATCTAGCAGGCTGCCAATAGACAGCATCGCCAGACCATGAGCGTCTATGGGAACAAACTGCTCATTTTCTAACGCTGGCTTGACCCCTGCCACGCCTAGCATCGTCGGCATACTAGGCCCATAAATATCGGCGTCTAAGATACCCACGCGGTTACCAAGCTTTTGTAGCGCCAAGGCGATATTCACAGTGGTGGTCGATTTGCCCACACCGCCTTTACCTGAGGCCACCACGATAATATGCTTGATTCGAGGATGAGGGGATAGACTGGCTTGGGTGGGGGCGCGCTTAGCAATAGGCGGCTCATTAGCATCGGTATGCTTTGACTCTTGATTAGCGCCGCTCATGGCGTCAGTGGTTTTTGGCAGATTAGGCGCTTTGGGCAATACAGACTCATGTCCCTTGCTACTGACCCTATTCTCTGACAGAGCACTTGCTGGGTGGGCACTTGAAATAGGTTTATTTGCTTTATATAGTGTCACATTTAAGTTAACTTCTTTAATGCCATGCCCATGCAATCTCTGGCTCAGCTCTCTATGAATCGTCTCAGGGTCGCTGTCATCCGGCAGGCGTACATCAAGTGTGATAATGCTGCCGTCACGCGCCAATCCAGTAATCATACTCGCGATACTTTGCCCGCCGACTTCGTACCCTAACAACACCTTATCCACGGCGGTATCAAGACGCGCCTTTTGCTCTGGTGTTTCAGCTGCATCAGATATCGCCAATGACTTTTTGATAAAATTAAACATATTGCCCTCCTCGCCCCTATTACTCTTATTGGCCCTAAAGCAGGCCACTATAGACCTCAGTGTAGCCGACTTTGAATAATAAAAAAACCACAACGCCCTTGATAGACCGTTGTGGTTATGTCACTTAAGATATTTATAAGGCTATATGGGAGTACTGAGAACCAATGAAGTAAATACAACTTTAATTAAGTACATGGTAATTGAGTTTAATAATTAATAAACCTACTGTCATTCATAACCAATCCTACTTTATATCCTAGATATCCTAGCTTAATTCATAAACCAGCCCTAATTCATAAACCAACCATGGCTCGCGACTATCGATTGACCTGTAAACACGTTGGTCGGAAAGGCGGCCAAAAATAAGGCCAATTGGGCGATATCACTGACTTTGGTGAACTCTTTATCCACAGTATTAACGAGCATAATGTCGTTAACCACTTCCTCTTCCGTAATGCCTTTTTCTTTGGCCTGCTCTGGGATTTGCTTTTCAACTAAGGGTGTTTTGACAAATCCAGGACAGATGACATGCGAGCGTACATTATGCTCAGCACCTTCTTTGGCGAGCACGCGGCAAAGGCCAAGAAGGCCATGTTTGGCGGTGACATAAGGGGCTTTATAAAGTGACGCATCATGAGAGTGGACTGAGCCCATATAGATAACGGTGCCCACCTTAGGGCTATCATACATATGCTTTAGCGCCGCTTTAGTGGTCAAAAACGCGCCATCTAAATGAATGGCCAGCATCTTTTGCCAGTCTTTAAAGTCCATCTTATCAATAGGTGCGATAATCTGAACACCTGCATTAGAGACCAAAATATCAATACTGCCAAAGTGCTTGACCAGTTCATTCACGCCTTTATTAACCGCAGACTCTGAAGTGACATCCATCTCAATCGCTAATGCTTTGCCGCCTGCTGCTTCAATCAAATTGACCGTTTGCTGCGCCGCTTCTTTATTAATATCCGCAATGCCCACGGCCGCTCCTGCCCGCGCAAAGGTTTGGGCGATGTCTTTACCGATACCACTGCCTGACCCAGTTACCAAGGCGACTTGTCCCGTCAAGTCTTGCTGTAATTGCATGTCCATCTCTCATCCTTATCTTTAGTGGCTTTATTCTAAAAAATATGAAGCTAATTTAGGGATTAATTAAGGGCATTGAGCTGCTCAATAAATACCATAGCGCAACTGACTGAAAATTTATTGAGAGTCTAATGCTTACTTATTTACTGTTTAATAGCGACGGGCGTCTTTTGTTGCAGCTCATCAAAGCTCACGCCCTCAGCCAATTCAACGAGCTTAAGACCCTCATCGGT
>JAUNVX010000194.1 GCA_030540615.1 Psychrobacter sp.
GTACCCAAGTGAGTTTTTTGCGGCGGACTGCGTTCATTTATGGTTCTCATCAGATGAAGATAAGGATGGATAAGACACATTCCAAAAGAAGGTTGGTTTAAACAAATAGTATTTATTTAGCACCGTAAGGGCGTGTCCTCCTTTAGCTAAACTAAAATTTAATGGACTTAAAATGAGCTAATTGAGGACAAGCCCTAGTAATTTAATTAGAAACCTCAGTATTTAAGGCCTTTTTATTAGGCCGCTGAGCTTGGCGCGCTTGTTGAATATGAAGCTGCTGCAAAAGCGCTTGACGTTGGTGGCGACTGTACCAGATAAATCCTAGCATCATACCAACGGTAATGGCCCAGCAAGACCAAACAAATACCCCATGCTTGCCCATGGCCAAAAACTCGCTAAAACTATAAAAATAGGGCTGCATTCAGGTCTCCTTATTGACTGCCTTAGCGTGCAAAATGCTGCCGAACATATTCTTTGACCCAAGCTTTGGCTTGATCACGGCGTAAAATCAAGGTGTTGGTGCGATAAATAGCCAGTGCAGCGACCAATAGGTAACTGCCTATAATCATGAATAAAAGCGGCACCCACATATCTGCTGACATCTTAGGCGCTTCGGTTACGCTAAAGGTAGCGCCTTGGTGCAAAGTATTCCACCAGTTCACTGAGTACTTAATGATAGGTAAGTTAACCGCGCCCACAATGGATAAGATAGCGGCTGCTTTACCACGATTTGAGGTCTGCTCAAAAGCGGCAAATAGCGCCATCACTCCAGCATATAAAAACGCCAAAATCAGCATGGAAGTCAAGCGAGCATCCCAGACCCAATAAGTGCCCCACGTGGGCTTGGCCCAAATTGACCCGGTCATTAGGCTAATGACACACAAAATGAATCCTATCGGTGCTAAAGCCTGAGCCACTAAATTGGCTGTTTTAATCCGCCAAACCAAATAAATTACCCCAAGGATGGCCATGGCAAAGTAAATGGATAACGCTAGGCTTGCAGAGGGGACATGGATAAAGATAATTCGGTAGCTGTTGCCTTGAAGATAGTCTGGCGGCGCAAAAGCCAAGCCCCAAATGCTGCCTATGCTCAGGAAGATAAGGGATAAGAGGCTCAACCATTTGACCCAAGGGGAAAAAATAGCAAAGAACTGCTTGGTGCCTACCGTCATCAAAAAGCCCTGCCAAATACGCTGCCAAATGGAAGGGGTCGAAACGGGAGTTATGTTTGGCATGGCAATAAACCTTGGCATTGGGCTAATAGCAATTGGCAATGGGCTTCAAGTCTATAATCGGCTATTATACCAAAAAACACCGGTAACTCCATGTTACTGGCAAGTCGCTTTTTATGCCCGCGCTAATGAAAGCTATTTGGCTACTGATGGCTGACTAAAACAAAGCGTGAATTAAGGACAGTGGCTTTTTACGGCCATTAGATTTTGCCCCGATACTAATTAAGCCAAGCCATTCTAAGGGTCATGGCAATCACCCAAGGCATAATTAGGACAGAGACAATACTACCGGCTAATAATAACGCCAAAATAGGCAGGCCGTTTAAACCCGTTGCGAACAAATCCACAGCGCCAGTGGCAAATATCAATACGGGCAGCTGCATGGGCAAAGCAATCAGTGGCACCAATACAGCGCCATTTTTGAGTGATAAGGTCAGACTACTGGCGATAGCAGATAGCATGAGTAGCATAGGGCTACCTGCTAAAATAGACAGCATTAGTACCCCCGCCTCAAGCCAAGATAAGCGAAACAAAGGCACGGCTAATAAACTGAGAAGCGCCACCATTCCGCTGCTAAATAACCAATGAATCGCCAATCGAATGAGCACCCAAAGCGGCAACGGTGCTCTAGCCACCATCAGTTGCGCCAAAGTGCCGTTGTCTAAGGTGGGCTTAAATAGAGTGTCCACTCCCATCACCAAAGATAACAATGCTGCAATCCAAACCGCGGGTACTCCTAGCCTAGCCAAAAGCTGTGGCTCACTACCCACTGCTAAAGGAAATAAAGTGATAATCACCAAAAACAGCACCAAGGGATACAGCCACTGCACCGCCCCTTGCTGCTTGACCAACCACTCCCGACGCCAAAGCTGTGAAAAGCTAATGCCTGAATGGGCAGCTATGATTGGCCCAAAGGTCTGCCCCTGACCTCCATCTCGAGCAGCGGCTTGACTGTCTCGAGCAGTTGATTTAACGATAACAGGCCTATCAGACATAGTGCTCTCTTTGCTCACTTAGCAGATAATGCTGTCTTTGATTATTTAGCATTAAGGAAGCAGCCTTTGCAGAGCTACCTTTAGACCCAACGCCTAACTTCACTCTTAAAGGAGTGCTCACCATAGCGCTTATAGCTGCCTTACTGGTTATCTGATTAGTACGGGGTTGCAGAAACAACCTATCCTCCATATAGTATAACGAGCCACTCAACATAGATACTCCGTTAGATTCAGCACTTGATCTGCTACTGTGACCGGTTGGTGACTGGTCATGAGCACAGCGCCGCCACTAGCAGCAAACGCCCTAATACGCCCAGACAACTGCGCCACCATATCCACATCAAGAGCGGTAAAGGGCTCGTCCAATAGCCAAACAGGCGTCATCTCAGCACTCATCAACTGTAGCCTAGCCAAGGCGATGCGCCGAGTTTGTCCTGCTGATAGTTGACTTGAGCTGATGGTCTCATAGCCCTGCAATCCTACCCATGATAGCGCCAAATCAAGCTGCTGATCAGAAGGCGATACGCCATAAAGATTGAGCAAGAAGGTTAGATTCTGCGCCACGCTAAGATTGGGATGGATGCCCAACTGATGGGACACATATAAAGGCGCAAATAACGGCTGATCGTTGCCAAAATAACGTACATGCCCTTGTAGTACAGGCAGCAATTGAGCCACCTGCATCAATAAAGTAGTCTTGCCAGCACCATTGGCACCGACCAAATGACAGACTTGTCCAGCAGCAAGCTGTAAGTTAACAGCCTCACATAATGGTAAATCCCCACGCTGGACGGTCAGGTTTTCTAATTCGAGCAAAGGCGGTGTGGTCATAAAGTCGGCTTTTTGCAACCGCGAAAAAGTAAGTTAAAAGACGGTCAACGGCCTGATTCAGCTCGTTGACCCATCGACCTTTAACTGAATAAATCGCTTATGGGTTATCAGATAGATAGTGACTAGGTAAAAGTATAGCAAATTATACCAATGAAGGCCGTAGCAAAAGTCTGCTTACCCAGTTAGAATCATATTTTAGAATACCTTGACAATATCAATGATAATAGCAACAATACCTTATCTACGTAATTGATATAATAATATTTCTAATCTCCCCTAGTCTACCTACTATCATTAATCAGACCATAATAGACTATGTATACCTCTGATAGGATATCGCTTTATGAGTCAATCGAGCAAATTTAGCTTTTGGCAAAGACTAAAGCAGTTTTTGACTCTGCCGCTAAGTGCTCGGACTAATAAGTCGGTCAACTCAGACGGTATTCCTTCTGCTGAGATGACAACCGCTTCGATAGACAATGATTTACAGTCAAGGGCCAAAGTGGACTCAGCCAAAGCGTATCAAATGCACCCTAGCTCTAGCGATGACTCATACCATCGCCCATCAGTGCCAAAGACTATAAACCACCCTACTTCTACTGCTGATAATCAAGGTAGCCACCCTAGTCATCAAGCCGTAAAAACCACAAAAACAGAGCCAAGAGGCTCTCAAGTCATTACTAGCAATACTGATGCTAGTGCTAGTAACTTAAATCGCCTTGATGAGAACCCTAATAGACTTCCTCAATATAATGTTAACCCAATCAATCCCACATCCCCTGCCACTATCACCAATCGTTTTCGCGAATATTTAAATCAGCAGCACTGGCACTATCAATACCATCAGCCCAAATCAAATGATAGCTTTGGCACCCATCATCTCTCTTTAAGCATGAAAAACGACTCAATAAGTTGGGTCTGTCTTTTTCGGATTCAAGAACGCAGTCAGCTGGTCGCTGTCTATGGCATCTTACCGTTTATGATGCCTGAGTCGCACCGTCATGCCGCTATGCTACTCGCCACTCAGCTCAACTACGACATGATGCTAGGCAATATCGAGCTTGATTTAGCCGATGGTGAGATTCGCTACAAGTCCTCTTTAGATATCGAGGCAACGGGTATCAATGATGCGGTCATCAGCTATCTAATCCAAAGCGTCATCGCGATGACCACTGTGACTTATGAGCTATTTAAAGAGCTGCTGGACAATCCAAGTCCTTCTACTGATATTGAGGCACTACTACAAGAGATTCGTAAGCAGGCCGATACTCGCACCTTCTTTTTGGCTTCTGAGCAAATTCAATAATGTCTATTTTTTGGCTGGCAGCCTTCGCTATTTTAAAGAGTTTCTAGAAGCTTTCATGCTGATACCCAGTTAAACTATAGATGACTCCTAACCAGCTTGCTATTAAAAACACGTCAAGCTTCTATAATCCTATTATTATGCGTTCTCTATCCTTAATTGCTCTAAAAGTAACCGCTGCCTTATGCTAAAAATCGCCTATTCCGATGTCTTCGTCTATCAAGTGCCCGAAAAACATCGCTTCCCCATGCAGAAGTACACCCTCATCCCTAAACGTCTACTTGATGAAGGGACGATTACGCAAGATAATTTCTTTGCCCCTGATAAGCTGAGTGAAGCAGAAATATT
>JAUNVX010000010.1 GCA_030540615.1 Psychrobacter sp.
GCTAAAGACTTGATGATGACCTTAGTGACTTTTTAAGAGTGCTCATATAGTCTAAGAGTACTCCTATAAGAATACCCTTCTAAGCGATACTGAATAATAAAATAAGCAGATTTTAGAGTTTAGTGTTCGTCAAAGCTGAAAGTATATTGATTAAGAAAATGAAGGGTAGCAAAAACAAGCTTTTAATCAGTACTTGAACTAAGATGGTCAGTATGAATCAGGTTAGGATTATGACTATTTGCGGCGACAATGGCATCAAAGAAAATCAATACCAAGTAAAAGTGAGGCTAATTAGAATCGACATAAATCAAAGAGCTATTCACCTAGGAGCTATTCGCCTAAATGAGGCTCAATCTGAGTCAATAAAGGGTAGCCCTCACGGTGAGCCAAACTATTGACCTTTTTTGCTTTGGTTTCAGCAATATCTTTAGGATAAATTCCCGCTACCCCTTTGCCTAAATTATGGATACTCAGCATAATCTCAACCGCCGCTTCTACATTATGACGAAACTCGGACTGAAGTATATAGACCACAAACTCCATCGGTGTATAGTTGTCATTATACATCACCACGGCATACATAGGCGGCTTAGCAATCTCAGGCTCAGCCACCAAAACATCCGCTTGTGGATCAGACTCAGTCTCATCCCCATCCTGCGCCACAGGCTTAATAGGCCGACTAGGATAATGCCAGTCTAGTGACGGGATATATTGCTGAAATTGGCTCATAATCATCACATCAGATTTGGATTATCAATCTAAATAAAGAGGTAGCTAACATAAGAATGAATGCTAGTTGCGTATTAATCGAGTATTGAGTATGTAAGGCAAGCTAGTCGAATAGTTCATTCACTAGCCACCATTAATTGGCTGGATTGGTTTGCTCTGCTACCGTGTTATCTACAGGATTCTCATCCACTTCTGGTAGCTCCGCTAAAGACAAAGGCATATCCTCAACGTTAGAGCCGAGCTGCCAATCATATAACTGCTCAATGCTTTGACTGCCTGCTTTGAGCGTTAGCTTGACTTGCATAGGTTTAAACCCCTCCGGCATCATAAAGCGGCCTCGAATTCGGGCTACCCCATTAATATCATAACGCTTAGGGTCTAAAGGAACTTCGACTAGGCTGTCATCATTGAGCAAAGTGAGCGTAGGCGTTAAAGTCTTGGCACTACCATCTGGGCTCACCATGGCCACATCAAAACGATATTCAAAAGCGTTTTCAGGGAGCGGCGCCATCTTCACCCCAATAACTTTAAGCGGCAAGCCGCCCTTACTGGCAATATAACTGGCAAAGACCTCATTAACCTGCTCAAGCTGGCGATTGCTAATCTTTAAGGTTTCGTCATCACGGCGAAGTTCATCTACATTACTCAAACTAATGGCCAGCTCTTGTTTAGCAGTCGCCACATCATTGGCTAATATCTCATTTTTGAGCTTTAACGCTTCCACTTGCTCTGCACTTAGAGCCTCGCCGGTCGCGCTCTTGGCCGCTTTAGCCTGAATGGAATGAGCGCCGCGCTGATAGCCTATTTTATGACCCAGCAACACAGCAACAATCGCTGTTGCCATTATTGCCATGACAAATAAAACCAACACCCATGAGGTGACCCCTCGTTGGTGCTGAGCGGTTGTATAAAGTTTGGTCATCCTCACCCTTGGCTGTCGCTGGATCGATTTGCTCATTGTCTTTGTCATTGTGGTGGTTACTGGCAAGCACTCGCCCCTTGATTTAGGTGAACATCCCTGATTCTCCCCTGGTTTTAACGTCCCAAACCTTATCGCATTGTTTGCGAGCGCAGCTAGGGGTATCACCATTGAAGTTAAGAACGCTGTATTATAACGGAAAAAAATCCCAATACCTAGCAGTCTAAAGCTGCCTTTATAACCAAATTATAGGAGCATACTAATGTTGGTTAAAGAACCAGTGAATAAATAAGACGCTCAAGCTAAGGTACTAATGGAACATGAGACAATCCTAAGGATTCATCTAGGCCGAACATGACATTCATACTCTGAACAGCTTGACCTGCTGCGCCCTTCACCAAATTATCCTGCACCACCAAAACCGTTAGCTCATGATGGGCACTGTCTTGATAAACCGCTATTCGCAAGCGATTGCTAGCACGGACGCTTCGAGTATCAGGGTATTGACCTGCGGGTAACACATCAACAAATCTCTCGCTGGCATAACAATCTTCAAATTGCTGTTGCCAATTAATCTCAGTACCCGCATCTGTTAATGATAAATGAATCGTCGAAAACATCCCTCGAATCATGGGCACCAAATGAGGAATAAAACGAATTCGATGCGGGAACTGGCTGCCTAATAACTGCTCAACCCCCTGCTCAATCTCAGGCAAATGTCGATGTCCTGTTACCCCATAAGCCTTAAAATTGTCTGCACTCTCAGCGAAATTTAGGCCAAGCTCTGCTTTTCGGCCTGCTCCTGAGACACCAGACTTGGCATCAACGATAATCTTAGGCTCAATCAATCGCTTTGATTGGGCATTTTGGCACTCAATCACAGGTTTGAGACCTAAGATAGCAGTGGTCGGATAACAGCCTGGGTTGCCTACGATACTGGCCGATTTTAGCTGGTCCCGAGTAATTTCAGGCAGCCCGTAGACCGCCTGTTTTAGCAATTCTGGGCAAACATGAGAGTGCTTGTACCATGACTCAAATGCTGATAATGATTGCAGGCGAAAATCAGCGGCTAAGTCGACTATTTTGACCCCAGCATCTGTTAACCGTTTAGCATGCTGCATAGCAACGCCATGAGGGGTCGCAAAAAACACCACATCACTCGATTCAAGAGCCGCGAAGGTTGCCTCATCCATATCCTGATAAACCAGCTCAGATACGCCGCGTAAACTTGGAAAAACCTCATCTACTCGAACGCCTGCTTGACCACGAGAGGTTAGCAAATCCACGCTCACTTGTGGATGACTGGCCAATAAGCGAATCAGTTCAACACCGGTATATCCTGTTCCGCCCACTATCGCTACTGAAATCATAATATATCCTTCAAATATGGTCTTTTGGCCTCTTAAAACCATTAGCCTTTAAGATTATGAGACTTTAAAATTATCAGCCTTTGAAACGATTCGCCTTTTAGCTTTTAAACTCATAATAATTTACTACGTTGATATAATTAAAGCTGATAACTATGCACAGCATCGATAAAGACTTTGGCATGATCTGGATTGACCCATTGGGTGATTCCATGACCAAAATTGGCCACATAACCTGTTTTGTCTCCTGCTGAGTAAGCGTCGTCCAGCATCAATTTGACAGCTTGTCGAATGGTCTCTGGTGACCCATATAGTGTCGCTGGATCAAGATTGCCTTGGATAGCTTTGCTACGCTGCAGCTTTTTATACTTTTTGGTCAAGGTGCGCTGCTGCTCCGTCAAGACTTGACGGGCGCGGTCAAGTGGCATCGTCCAATCAATCCCAAGGGCATCAGCCGCACTATCGGCCTGAATGTCTAGCCACAAACCACCACCTTTGGTAAATAAGACCACGGGCACATCAGGATGACGCTGCTTAAGCTCGGCCACAATGCGTTTGTTATAAGCATGAGAGAACTCAACAAATTGACGATGGCCTAGCGCTCCGCCCCAGCTATCAAATATTTGAACAGCTTGCGCGCCAGCGATAATTTGCGCATCCAAATAATCCGTGACAGCAATGGCTAGCTTATCCAGCAATTGATGCAAAAATTCAGGCTTGTTATATAGCATCTCTTTGGCATGACGATAGTCCTTTGAACTGCCACCTTCAATCATGTAGGTCGCAAGCGTCCACGGGCTGCCTGAAAAGCCAAATAGAGGCACTTTGCCATTGAGCTCTTTACGGATACTGGTCACCGCTCGCATCACATAGTCTAAAGAGTCATTAACATCTAAAGTCGGTAACTGCTCAAGATCTGATTGCTTACGTACCGTATATTTGAATTTAGGCCCTTCACCGGTCTCAAAATAAAGACCAAGCCCCATAGCGTCTGGGATGGTCAAAATATCACTAAATAAAATAGCCGCATCCAAATCAAAACGGCGTAGCGGCTGCATGGTCACTTCCGTCGCACGAGCAGTGTCTTTGCACAAGCTCATAAAATCACCCGCCTCGGCGCGGGTCGCTTTGTACTCAGGTAAATAACGACCTGCTTGACGCATCATCCAGACCGGCGTGGTGTCGACCGGCTCAAAGCGAAGGGCTCGAAGTAATCTATCGTTGACCAAGGGCGCAAATTTTGGTTTTGGCTTGGCAATTGGCTCAGACCTGCTCATTGTATTCTCCAGCTTATTATATTGATTTATTTGAATCTTAAAGAGTAATAAAAGGCCAATGACCACTCATTAACTCATTGGTTAATGTCATGTCATCACCTTTGTCAGTCACCTGTCAAAACAGCCCTATGCCAAAATAGCCATATCATCACGATGCACCATGACCACGCGCTCTTCACTGGTGCCTAATATCCTGTCAAACTGTTCTGTACGCTCGCGAGCCACACGGCGGGCATCATCAGAAGAGAAATTGACTTGACCCACTGCCAAGCGCTCTCCAGTATCTTGATGAACAATCTCTACCACATCACGCTCATCAAAATCTCCGCGTACCTCTACCACGCCTACAGGCAGCAAGCTCTTATTATTATGAACTAAGGCATGAGCAGCACCTGCATCCACCACTAGGCTGCCCGCCATTCTAAGATGAGCTGCCAACCACTGCTTGCGGGCAATCGTTTTATCAGCTTCATTGGTGGTCAATAAGGTACCAATGGCCTCACCCGAGATGACGCGAGTAATGACATTTTCGATAGCCCCACTAACGATAACGGTAGGACAGCCACTCATAGCAGCCAGCCGCGCTGCTCGAATCTTGGTGAGCATACCACCGCGGCCAAGCTTGCCACCATCACCAGCAATTTCAAAGAGGTAATCGGCCATAGCCCGCTCTTGACGAATCATTTTGGCGTCAGGATTGTCTCGAGGGTTCTCCGTAAACACCCCATCTTGATCGGTTAAGATAATGTATAAATCCGCCTGAACCATTGCCGCTGCCATGGCGCCCAAGGTATCATTATCCCCAAACTTAATCTCATCGACCGTGATAGTATCATTCTCATTAATGACCGGAAGTACTCGCCAATCTAATAACTGACCTAGTGCCCCAGAGGTGTTCAAATAACGACGACGATGTGAGAGGTCATCATGGGTTAAGAGCAACTGAGCGCTTTGGACCCCATGTTGAATTAGAGCTGACCACCAAGTTTCAATCAAGCCCATTTGGCCGATAGAAGCGCAAGCTTGCAGGGCTGCAAGCTTTCTTGGGCGGTCTTCTAAATTCATCCTAACCACTCCTTCAGCGACCGCGCCAGAGGAGACCAACAAGACTTCAAGTCCATCGTTATGAAGTTTGGCAATCTGTTTGGCCCACTCATAAATCGCCGTTCTGTCCAGACCACGGCCATTATTGGTCAATAAAGAAGAGCCTATTTTGACAATGATACGTCGCAGTTTAAAATTGCGCGGTTCAACGGCAAATCTAGCCTCATCGGATAAGGCCACATTAGGTTTGGTAATCAGAGGCTTAAGATTTGAGTCCTCTTTGGCAGCATGAGATAAATCTTTGCCCGCTGATGACTGGGCCGATAAAGCAGTAGTCGATGAATTTTTTGTCATAGTCACCTTAGTTATAATTTTGATTTACTTTAAATTTGATGTCTTAAGCAAGGGGCCTTTCATTACTAAGACACGGGTTAATACCGATAATTAAGTACTGAATAATAAACAATGCCACGGGCACTCATTAATGATTAACAATTAATAACCACTAATTCATGACCGAAAATTAATAAAACCATATAACACTTAAAGGCCTCAATGAGTCTCTAAGCTATCATAAGGATAAACAGGGCTTAAGGCGCGTAAGCCACTTCGACGTCATAATCGTCGTCGTCATCGTCATGATCCCCGTCTTGCTCGCGTTTGGCGCGCCGCGCTGCCCGATAAGCCTCTCTTTGAACCTCAATATTATGGCGAACTTCTGCCTCAAGTCGCTCAAATCGCTCTTTTTGTGCCTCAGCAAAGATAGGGTCTTCAAGCTCACGCTCTTGTTCAAGCTCAATCTCATTCATCAAATGATATTTGACGGCATCCACGCCCTCCCCCGTCAGGGTTGAGGTGCGAAAAACGACCCCTGTCCAACCAAGCTCAGCGACGATATGGGTGCATAAATCGTTAAGTTCTGCTTCTTCTGGTATTTGATCGATTTTATTTAAAATCAAGATTTGTGGTAGCTGCGAGAGCTCAGGCGAAAACAGAGCCAATTCTTTAAAGATAACACGCGCGTTTTCAACAGGATCGCTGCCATCTAAAGGCTTGATATCGACCAAATGCAGTAGTCTGCGCGTCCTAGCCACATGCTTTAAAAACCGTATCCCTAAACCAGCACCCTCAGAAGCGCCTTCAATCAAGCCGGGAATGTCGGCCATGACAAAAGAGCGGTGCTTACCAATATCAACTACCCCTAAATTAGGCACTAAAGTAGTGAATGGATAATCGGCTACTTTTGGCTTGGCCGCGGAGACTTGACGAATAAAGGTTGACTTGCCAGCATTAGGAAGTCCTATAAGACCAACATCTGCAACGACTTTGAGTTCAAACTTCAAGCATTTAAGCTCACCTTCAAACCCTGAGGTCGCCTTTCGAGGGGCTTGGTTGGTAGAGCTTTTAAAATGAGTGTTGCCTAGACCGCCATCACCACCTTTGGCGATTAGCAAAGTCTGACCAATCTTGGTCAAATCGCCCAACACTTCATCTGTCTCGGTGTCAATGATGGTGGTCCCCACAGGAACAGATAAATAAATATCCTCGGATGCCTTGCCAGAACAGTTTTTGCTGTGTCCATTTTCACCGCGCTTGGCATCATAACGACGGGTATAACGATAGTCTACCAAAGTATTGGTGTTATCATCAGCGATAACATAAACGTCTCCGCCTTTACCGCCATCTCCACCATCTGGGCCACCACGGGGCACATATTTCTCTCGTCTAAAACTGACGATGCCGTTGCCGCCGTCTCCTGCTTTTACTGTTACGATGGCTTCATCAATAAACCGCATGTTAAATCCTGTTCATTTGTCATAAATTATTTGAGGTAGTGCTATATTTTGGGCTGCTACTCTATATCATTGCTTGTCTATATCAATGCTATTTTCATCCGGTCTTAATTCATACAGTCCTTACTGTCTTACAAACACTTAAGCCACTACAGATTCTGGTTGACCCGCTGTTATTATCTTAATGCTATCGTAGCCTTGGTCATTAAGCACTTAGTAGCTAATATCTCATAATGGGTAATTGGCGCCAGTCATTCTATTAACTACCGATTATACTATCACTCGTTGATTTTATATTATCTAATAAAAATAAGCTAAAGAAATAACGATACGCTAAAGATAATGGTGTTAAGCCTATAAAGCAACACCCGATAACCAAAAGACTATCGGGCGCTTTTAATTTATTCAATTTGTTACTCTTGCCATTATAAAGCTAAAAGAGTCTTAGGCGATGGTTAGATAGCGAATACCTGCCATTTGCGCTGCGACTCGCAGTACCTGAGTGCTATAGCCGACTTCATTGTCATACCAGATATAGATGGTAGCATGATTGTCTGTGACAATAGTGGCTTGAGAGTCAACGATACCCACTTGCTTAGTGCCCACAAAGTCTGTCGAAACCGCTTCGGTAGAGTCAGTATAAGCAATCTGCGCTTGCCACTGAGCACTGTTAGCAGTGTCTTGCAAGAAGGTATTAAGGGCTTCGCGGCTACTGGGGGCTGACTTTAAATTTAGATTCAAAATCGCCAAGCTAACATTGGGCGTTGGCACACGGATAGCATTGCCCGTTAGTTTGCCATTAAGCTCAGGTAAGGCTTTGCCCACTGCTTTGGCTGCGCCCGTACTAGTGATTACCATATTCAACACCGCACTGCGTCCACGGCGATCGGCTTTATGATAGTTATCAATTAAGTTTTGATCGTTGGTAAAGGAGTGAATGGTCTCTACATGACCGTTTTCAATCCCAAACTCATCATTTAATACTTTTAGCGTCGGGGTAATCGCATTGGTGGTACAACTGGCCGCACTAACGATAGTATCTTCACCGATAGTCTCGTTATTGACACCATAAACGACGTTCTTGATATCACCTTTTGCAGGGGCCGTTAACAGCACTTTGCTAGCGCCGCGAGCTTGAAGATGTTTGCCTAGGCCTTCTTCATCTTTCCACTTGCCTGTATTATCAATCACCAAAGCATTATCAATACCATAGGCGGTATAATCAATCTCGCTTGGGTCATTGGCATAAATGATTTGCACAAATCTGCCATTAATAATCATGCCATTATTATCAGTATCCAGATGCACAGCACCAGAGAAAGTACCGTGGATAGAGTCACGCTCTAACAAGGAAGCCCGCTTGGCAATATCACCCTCCATACCAGGTCGAACCACGATTGCTTTTAACTGAAGACCTTTCGCTGAGGCAGACTCACTCAATAGAAGTCGGGTTAAGATGCGACCAATTCGGCCAAACCCATAAAGCACCACGTCACGAGGCTCATTGGTAGCAGGTTGGCTTTGTGTACTCGTCGCCTGATTAATAGCCTGACTCACATCTTTACCAGCATTAATGAGCTGACCCACATCGATACGAGCGGCTCGTAACTCACTATTTTGAGCGATTTGCTTGACTGAGGCTAACGTCTGATCAACACTGACTGGCTTGCCGTCTTTGGTGCGTAGCGCTGACTGTTGATGCAAAGCGAGAAGCTGACTGGCTGAAGCCGTTGCCAAGCTTTCACCAAACAAACTCACTTGCACATCTTGCTGATTGCTCAGCTGATTCAGTAGTCCTATTAGCTCTATAGCATTTTGTTGTTGTTGGCTATAGGTCGAAAAATGATCTTGATGTAACTGGCGAAGTGCCTCAGCATTACTCACGAGTACTGTCCTTTTGATAATTGAAAAGAGCGTTATAATAAAGGGGTTATGACACCGATAACTTTATATAAAAAAGGCTTTAAGATAAAAGGTTCGTTTAGGTCAAAAGCCATCTATGAGCCGTTAGCTTTGCCCAAGCTGCCTAGATTTTATCCCAATTTAGACTAGGTTGCCAGTCAAGGGTCAAAAATAGGCTAATAAGCGCTGATAGCTTATGAATTTACCGATTAACTTGCTTGTAGGCTTAAGCCTTAATTTAAACCTTGGCTTGAACCTTAGCTTAGGCAAATATTAGCTTTACCAATCATGACGACAAAAAAGCGAGGTCAACCTTATTATTGACCTCGCTCATTGACTCTTTAAGATGTAGCGCTACACTAATAGTAGCTGGGGAAGGCGTTAATAAAAAGCCCTTTGATAAATCTAGCGGCCAGATTGAAGGGTGGGTTTGAACGCTGTCAGATTATACCCTTGATATTGAGCAATCTGTTGATAAGTCTGGTAAGTTTGCGCATCCATCTTAGGCTGACGTGACAATAGCCATAAATACTTTTTATTAGGGGTTCCTACCAAAGCGGACTGATAATCCTCGTCAATCGCTAATATCCAATAATCGGCTTTTCCAAAAGGCGCCCAGCTCAGCCATGTAGGCAAAAAGCTCACCTTTAATTTACTGCCAGTGTCATCAACTGGGATAGCCGTGCCAATCGCTTTCATGATATCGCCATCTTGCGTGACACATTGGTTAAGCACATTAATGGCCTGACTGTTATTACTTTGCGCTTTTGGGGTATAAGTAGCAGTCACATCTTTGCTGCATTTTCGTTGAAAATACATCGGTAAACGACCGATTTCATACCACTGGCCAGCATATCGTGACAAATCTACTGAATCAACCGCTTGAGGAGTTGCTTTTGTTAATACTTGCTCGCTTGAAGATTGATTGCCGGGCGATTGAGCATAGCCTAATTGACCCGTCTTAATGGTAAGGCCAGATTGAGTCATAAAAGCGGGCGTAGCAATCGTTGCCGTTGGCATCTTATCAAAGTTTGGTCTAACCGGCTCTGCCGCAAAAGCACTCAGAGCCGCAAGTGGAATGATAATCGCCAGAGCAATGATAGTATGCTTAATCAAAGTCGCCATAAACAGCCGCTCAGCCACTTTTGGCTCAGCTTGGCCAGTGATGCTAAGGAGAGTTGATTCAAGTTGTTTGGTTGGTCTAAAAGGCATGGCTGTTCTCATAGCGGTTTAATTGCAACGCAGTCAGCGGTATTGCTCAATTTAAGCCATACTACTGACAATCAAGGAGCGGTAAATAATATAGCTCTCTTATATGGCTTAATACTCTTTTATAAAATAACAATATTTAGTTATGAAATAATACTAACCTTGTTAGTTAATGCTTACTGGCTAATCTTATAAGCTTCAGCTTTAATATCTCAATCAATTCAATCAAGATTATTCAGAGTCACTCTTCATATAATTATTTTATTCTTTACTAATCCCCAATTATAGTGTGCCATTGTTTTCAAAAGATAAAATTTGTAATTTGCATAAAGACATGTAAGTCATTATCACGCTTTTCCTTACCTATATATCTAGAGTCAGCTTGAGCTATCAGTTGCCCTACAGTTTAGTGTAAAAATTGACGAATGCCAGCCACTGCTACTGCCTCATGCTTTAATGCTTCTGCTATATCAGTAGGGGATAAGCCCCCTAATGCTATCACTGGCACCTCTGCTAATTGACTCAACTCAGCAAACCTACTCCAACCTAGAGCTTGCTGATTAGGATGAGTTAGCGTCGGCAGCACGGGTGATATAAAAGCTGCCATAATGGGCACTTGATGATTATTGATACGCCATCGAGCCAGTAGATTGGCCGCGCGAACGCTCTTTTCATCATGACAGCTTACGATAATTGGCAACTTGATGGCCGAAGCTATTTGCTTACACACATGAAAGGCCAATAAAGTTTTATAGTCTCGAAGGTCATTATCTAGCGGGTCATCGTTTTGGTTAATATAATTTTGATTGTCATCATTTTGATTAGTGTCACTGCTCTCATTAAGCTGTAACCCAGCGACTAAAGCCAATAAAGACTGGTGGGTTAAATGCTGCGCGGCAATTTGCCCTAGAGCAATGAGAGGATTCAACAAGTCATTATAAGTATCTAAATAAGGTTTGATACACTCATCAAAACAAGCTTTAACCAAGCGTTCAGGCATTCGTTCCTTATCGTGATTCATCATTATCGATTGGGCAGAATATTTAGGCTCTGCCTTAAATAAGTTAGTTAAGAAGTTATCTAAAAGCTCGTTCAAGAAAGTGTCTAATAGCGTATCTAAGGCAATAGAGACAATGCCTTTAATATCTGCTCGTTGCTGCAGCAGTGCAGTGCTGGCCTTTAAAGTTGACGCTAGCTCTAATAAAGCTTGTTGCTGGCAGTTAAGAGCCCTTTTTTGCTTACCATCTAAGTTGCTCTTTAAATCGTTATAAGAGTCGTTATCTCCGATAGTGCTTTCACTCAAAATCGCAGCTGATATGTTAGAAGCAACTGATAAACCCATTTGCTCAGGCTCGGTTAACCTTGATAGCTGTGGCCGCAGATAAACCCAAGCCTCTTGAGGTAAATGGGCCGCATGATAGTCGACCCAATCCTGTCTCACGCGCTCTTGTTCATCTAGTTGCATAAAATGACTGAGCGCTTGGGTAATACAGACCGTTTCAGGTAGCTTTAACCAAGTTAAGATGGGTAAATTGGCATCAGGTAAAGGGTAGCAACCTGCCAATAAATCCAATTGATTGACCCAAATAATTGGTTGGCCCTCTAGTCCATAGTCACGCGTTGAAAAGTCACCAAACTGAGGGAGAGACAAACTCACTCGGTAGACGTGCAGGTGAACTCTTTTGCCTGCGGGTTGGGAGATTTTGCTGACTTCTTTACTGCCCTTTTCAGTTGACTGCTCGCTGGGCAGGGTGTCAGGTTGGTCGGCATAAAAATGCTCAATACGGCCAAGCTTGGTTAACTGCTCAATCTGCAGCTCAAGACCTAACTCCTCTTTGACTTCCCGCAGCAACGCTGACTTTGCTTGCTCGCCTGATTCTATTTTGCCTCCCACAAACTCAAATTTATCGCCCTGATGCTGATGCGCCTGACGCCGAGCCAATAAATACTTGTCCTTAAATACAATAACCGCAATGGCCACTTCAATCTCGGTAATTAAGGAAAAAGGTGGTGATGCGTTGGTTGAGTGCATGTCATCACCCAAGTGCTCATCAGCTTGGCAATTAGGATAATCAGGTTGAGTGGACATCATGCCAAGGTAACTCCTTTAGCTAAGGGATTTTAGAGATATAGGTTATCTTATTTTACAAAGACAGGTTATCTCATAAAGATAAGATAAAAATAGGTCAATGGTTAATAATGGCCCTTATGTAGATGGAGTGCCAGCAAAAGCTTTGCGCTTCACCCCAGCTCTAGTATCGTAAGCTATGGTCGCTATGAGTTGATTTTTCTAAATCTGTATTAATTTATTCAAAACGTCCGTTATCAGCATAATCATTATATCAGTCAGCATTTAGGCTGCTAAAAATTACCCTTTAACCACTTCCTATTTACATAAACTTACATTATTTAGCTCAATTATGCCTCAAAAAACTTGCAATCAATTCAAATGTAAATGATAATTATTATCGTTAACTAAAGTTAAGTTAGTACTGCTAGCAAGTTACTTAAACCTAGCCAATTAAAGCCACTTAGTTATTTTTAGCCTCAACAGTCGCCGCCCAAAAAACAAGGAGTATATTATGAGCATGGTCATTTCTCGCTATTTAAACTGCCGTGAAAACCGCCTTCCCACCCTTCAGTCAGAGCATTTATTTGCCTTAACCAAAGAAGTACGAATTGAGCATAACGGTGAAGAGTATCGTTTAAGACTAACCCGCAACGATCGTCTTATTTTGACCAAGTAGCAATTCTTAACCAAGTAACAATCCTTTTTATTCATTTTATCTTTAGCTAATCTCTATCAAAAAAACGCCTCTATTGAGGCGTTTTTTTGAGTTGTCTTGAGCCATCAAACTTAAAACTGCCAGCTGTAAACCACGTCCACCACATTTTCAGCCGCAGAAGTGGCTTCAACATAGACGCGTTTGGTCAATTGATAGCGTACTGACAAGCTGTTTTGAGCATTGAATACCCCCACTCCATATCGAATGTATAAATCAGGGGTAATATAGCCTGTGACGTTAACATTGGTATCATCACTGTTGCCAGAGGCATCAACCGTCAAGCTTTGCAGCCCAAAGGCACGGCCAATCTCGTTGGTCAAGCTGCGCGTGCCACTGAGACCAAAGCTCAATCCTGCTGCTGCTAGGTTATTAGTGACCTCAGATTTGAAGCCCTGCTCGCTCACTTGAGCGCCACTTGGGTTGCCAATGCGGCCTGTCACCAGAGCATTCATCGCTTGTTGCTGCGTCAGTCCTGCATTATTAAAGACAATAATATTTGGGTTGGCTGTATTGCCTTTGACCCGAACACCCACATCCTTGCCTTCAATCTTTTTGACGGCCTCAATACTCAGATTGGGTTTGCGAATATCGCCATTAAAGCGAATTTGCGCATAGTTAAGCTCCAAGCTTTGACCAAAGGCATCAATGTTGGTACGTCGTGAGACTTGTACAACGCCTAACCCTTGCATGATACCTTGGCCGCTTTGCTTCACCTCTAAGGCTCCTGCTAAAGGCAACACCGCACCAAAGCCTCTGAAGATGACATCATCGCCTAAATCGACACCAATATTGGCATTGATAGACCAAGGTTTGGAGACTGCTAATACTTCATCCAGATTGCCAATGAGACGTCGATCTAACACCACCACATCCTCAGATTGGGTGATAATGTCTTCACTGGCTTCAGGAGGCCGAATAGTAGCACTTGGAACACTCACTGCGCCCTCGACCTTAACGTAGCGCTCTGAGGGCCGAACGATAATATCGATATCGGGACTGACTTGTGCGACCAACAAAGGCGGTTGAGTGATCACCAATCGATCTCCAACGATACCAATCTTGGCTTGAAGCTGCTGTTGCCAGTTGATAGTTCCGTCTATTTTTCCTTTACCACTACCGCTATTAAAGCTACCGTCAATGACGGCTTCATTGCCGCGAATCTTGGCAGTCGCATTCAGATTGGTGAAGTTAATAGGCACATCGAGTAGAGCAATTCGGCCATTTTTGAGAGCAACGTTGCCATAAAAGTCAGGCTTGGTTAAAGTGCCGCCCAGACCGCCTGCCATAGTAATGTTACCTTCTAGCACCCGCATCCCGGGGAAGAAAGGCTTAAAGATGGCTAAGTTAATTTCATTCACGACCAAAGCACCAGAGATGGGCTTAGGCGATTTATAGGGGTCCACCACCACCTCTGCATAGCCACGGCCCCCGCGGCCTGTATTGATATCGGCCCGTAACTTGAGACCCTCTGCTACCGACATGGCAATCACAGAGATACGCTCATAAGTCACGGTCACAGGACGGCTATCTCCATCTTGAATCAGACCAATTTTGCCGTTGTCAGAGTATAAAGTGGTATTAATACTAGGCGGCTTACCTTTTTGCCAACCCACCAAGGCTTTACCATTGATTTTGGCATGCCAGTCTAAATCTTTTGGCATAAATGGCGCGAGCAAGGAGGTGTCAATATTTTGAATGGTGAGGTCGAGCTGACCTTTATCCGCTGAGGCCAACAGGTTCTCGCGTAAGCATAATTTGCCTGATTGGTCGCCTGCTCCCCAGCAGTGAGCCGCTAATTTAATCTGCGCTGGGGTCGATTGGCCTTGGGCAGTTTTGGACAATGTCGCTACCAGCTCTGCTGGTTGCAACTGCACCAAGGTCGCGTATTTAGAGGTGACTTTACCCTTGCCTAACAGTCCTGACCAGCGCATATTATTGCGATTAAACCCGCCTTTTACTAGAGCGGACACACTACCCTTATCCATTCCAAGTGAGACACTAAGAACATGGTCTTGCTCAGTACCATTAAACACGGCGTTGAGCTTGTCAAAGCTTCGCCCCGCTATATCTAACCCCTCAGCACTAATCACAAGCTGGCTAGGACTGGTGGCCATGTTGACAATTTTGCCGCGGATACGGCCCTGACGCAGCAGCAAGCTTGGGAATGCCATCCTCTCACCTACCAAATCGATATAAAGCGTCGGAAGGGCTTGGTTGGACGGCTGCATCACGGTAACGCCGCCCGCCACTTTACCGGCTAACTTATCAGATAATTGGTCTAAGCTGGTGATATTGACCTTAGCTGAGAGCTGCTTTGCATCACCATTGGCGGTGATATAATTGTCGCCCCATTTCAGGATTAAGTTATTGGCATTTAATTGCTCAATCAAGGCGTTCACTTGCTGATATTGAGCACTGCTGTCTTGCGATTTTAGCTTGGCGAAATAACTATTGATATCTTTGGGAAGTTTTAATTTAGCATTGAGGCTACCTACGGCGCTTAAAGGCTGACCTTTTAGCGTTCCCGTTAGGTTCATCTGATTAAGATTAATCACTTGCTCAGTATCACCCCAACGGCCATCAGTTTGGACCCTACCAGTGATATTGCTCGGCATGTCAGCGGCAAAGTAGCCTAGATTGAAGCGCTGCATATTGGCAGTGATGTCCCAAGCAATCCCTTTTCGAACATCGATTTTGCCAGTAGCATCAATGCTGCCCGCATCTCCCACATGGCGAAAACGTTTTACGGTAATCAGTTGAGCATTGCCACTGGCATCAATGGTCAGCTTACCAGCGGGTAATTTGGCCGTGTCTAAGACGCCATCAAACTTAAGACTAAAGTCGCCTAATCTGCCGGCAGGCTTTGTTGGCTGCGCGGTCTTGCCAGATTGACTGGTTTTAACTGTTTGATTGGTCTTGGCTGCTTGGCTATTCACAATCCAGCGACCTGTCGTGCTAAGATCACCCGTCAAAATAGCAGGGTTGTCAGGAACAAAATAACCGACATTGAACTGATCAAAGCGTCCGCTGACATCCCAAACGATATCACGGCGCAAATCAATCTCGCCTGCCACATTCATCTTACCGGCTTCACCACCATAACGCAGTTTTCGCACAAAGACATGGTTGGGCGTGCCATGAGCATCTACTGAGATGTCCCCTGTCGGAACATCTTTGGTTTTGACTTGACCGTCAAAGCGCGCATCAAAATCAGTAATATTACCTGCGATTAAATCAATCTTGGCATCACCTGCACCCGTGACTCGAACATCTCGGTTGTCCTGACTGGCATCTAGCTTTATCTGTAAATCAGTTGAAGCGATGGTCACGTAATGACGTTGACCCGTCTGACGCGATTGGACTTTTTTGCCATTTTTGGTGGTGGTAATGACTTGAGTGATATCCACTAGGCGACCACTGGCATTGATATTACCTTGGAGACGTTGAACCGGTAAGCTTTGTTTATAAGCTTGCGGCAACAGCTCATTGGTCGTGGCATTGATTTGCCAAGTTAACGGTCGGTTTTTCCCGGCCAAGTGAATCTGACCTGTTCCCGTGAGATCCCCAATGATGCCCTTATAATTGACCTTAGTCAGATTAATAATATCGCCATTTTTGTTCATTTTTATATCATAAAAGCCTTTTGGCGCGGCATTTAACTCAGTGATATTGGCATCAGCATCAACGCTCAATCGGCCATTTTGTACGATAACGTTAGCGCGGCCATCAGGGCTAATAATAGTGCCAACTTTCGGGATGTCATATCTGACCAGCGACTTCCAACTGGCGTTAATATACCAAGGAGCTTGCTGCTTTGACTTCGCAGGGCGTTTTCCCTGAACGATATTGGCAATTAAACGCTCACCATCTCGCTGATCCAAATCAACATCGATTTGCATATTGCCTTTGGCGTTTTTATTTTTGAATTTAAAGCCCAATTGACCATCTAATATTTTAGGGGCATAGGGCTTATACTCATCATACTCGGCAGGGATAGCTTGGCGCAGAGCAAAGCTTCGTGAATTAGCCTTGAGGTCTGCGGTAAAAGGACCTGACCAATCTAATAACCCGTTAACAGCCAATCTGCCCTCAGGCACATCTGCTAATAACTGCTCGATGTCCAGCTGACTATTGGCGACCACGCCTCGAGCTTGATAATGACCTGATGGGATGTCTTTGGCAGTGAGCTCTGAGTTGATTCGAAGTTGAATGTTTGAGGTGACCCCATTGGCAGTCAACAATCCAGATTTTAAATGGATGTTCTGAGAGTCAAGATAAGGGATAGCAATGTCATCCCAGCTCAGCTTGGCCTGAAAAGGCGCTTTATCATCCAATCCTTGAGCGATGAACTCGCCGTTGACTTTAGACTCATTATAGCGGCTAGTGACCCGGCCAACGGTACGCTTTAAAGTGCCCGCCACACTGACATTTAAGGGGTCGACATAGACTTTTTTGAGCGCACTGACAGTGACAATAGCATCGGCATTTAAAGGATAATCACCAGATAATTCAATCTCACCCGATAGCTTATCAATTTTGACAATATCAGCATACTGTAGGTTGGCCTGACCAATATCGACCGTACTGCCGACCCAAGTTAAGTCAGTGGCATCGACATTAGTGACGATAATAGGCTCTTTGGTGACTTGCTTGTAATGGATACTGTCTATCTTGGCGTGATCAAAACGCAAATTGACTGGGAGCTTTAACGTTTTATAATCGTAAGGCTCCCCTGTTGGCGGCTTTCGATTGGTGACGTCTATTTGATGAATATAGGCATCTCTTAAGTGGACCTCTTTGGAGAAAATCGCACGCCAGCCTATCTTAACGAAGGCTTGGTCAACATCCACATCGATATCTGTGGTAGCAGGAATGTGAATGTCTTCAATCCAAATCCCATCTCTTAGATTGCCTTTGCCATATTTGAAGGATATGCCAGCCTCTTGACTGATCTTTTCTAAAAAAAACTTAGTACCAGATTCGGTGCCTGCCATGTAATAAAAAATGGCAAACATGATGATAAGCACCACCAGCATTAGCATCATCAGCTTGAGCAAAAAGGACAACGGGAACCATTGCCGAAGGGCTCTAGCATCTCGTTGAGCTGGATCTTCTGATGGATCTTTTGGCAGCTGTGGTGTATTACTCAACATGACTCTCAAATTAACGATAATAAAATAATAGTAACTAAACAGGAGCGGTCATAATTTGACCATCATAATAGAGTGGGCAAATTAAGATAAGTCATCATAACAACAAATGATAGCAATATATCGCATTTCAATATATTTACCTATAGCCAACTCATAATTAGGATAGAACGCCTCCTGCCTAGCAGCATTCATGCTTTTATAGCGGCGATCCGATAAAGAAGTGCAAGCGAATCGGAATATCGTCTTTTTCTGTCACCCCAGCAGCCACATCAATGCGAACTACCCCAATAGGTGAGGCCCAGCGGATACCAGCACCTACCCCCACATTGGTGTCCGCCTTAAAGTCTTTGTCATAAGCATTGCCCACGTCAGCGAATACCGCCGCTCTAAACCCAGGTTTGAACTCATAGTTGTACTCAGCGCTACCCACTGCCAAGATTTGACCCCCTGTGAGATAGCCTTTTTCATTAACAGGGGACAAACTTTCGTAATCAAAACCGCGAATACTTTGGTCACCGCCTGCAAAAAAGCGCAATCGATAAGGCACTTGATAAAAATCATCCGCCCAAAGATAGCCCCCGGATAGCTTGCCTAACACTTGATGACGGTTGTCCTCACCAAAGGTATAGATTCCGTTGGCCCCCGCATGTAGCACCACCATATTCGTATCCGTCACGGCCCCTTTAGCGCCGGCTTCAATCCCATAGTACTGCCGCAAGCCTTTGGTCGGATTGGTGATATTGTCCACATCAAGCTTGCTAATACCATACCCTAGCAGTAAAGCTTGTTGGGTAGGGTTTGAAGAGGTAAATTGAACGGGAATATCTTCACGCTCAGACTCAGGCAAGCTGGTCTCAAGCTTGTCCAAGCGATATCTTAGAGAATAAGTGCGATCCCAACCCGCCTCGGGGTGAATATTACGAGCAAGCGAGGCCTTTAAGGTCTGAGTGGATAAATCAAAATTGCCTTTGAACTCATCACTTATCTTTTCTTCATAAGTGAGAGATGCGTCTAGAGTATCGTTAAGCGGATGCTTCCAAGGGCGCTTGGCATAGATTGTGGCGTTTTTATTGATGCGCGAAGCAGCCACTTCAAAGCCAGCTTGGTAACCATCACGATTAATTAGATTGTAGTCCACTCGCGCGGTAGCCCTTATGCCTGTATCTGTGCCATAACCGATACCTGCCTGCGCATCTCGAGGCTTCTCTGAGGCCACATAGACATAAAGAGGGATTTTTTTGCTTTGTTTAACCTCTTCTGGGGTTTGCCGATTGGCGAGTTTCTCAGGCCTTAAAGTCAAGTCCTCTTCTTGGCCATCAGGCAATATCTTTTTAGCGATACCGCTAATAGAGTCACTGATTTTGCCCAAAAGGTTTTTGGCCTTTTCATCTTTTTCATCCAAAACGCGATTATCAGGCAGTGAAGCCAATCTTTTTGCCTTTTGAGAGATGGCGGTCATCTTGTCATGAGTCTGCTCATCGACCTCAAAATTAATCGGGGCAATATCTTCTGCCGCTATCCTTGGTGCATTGGTGCGGTCAGTGTTGACGCTGTTATCTGAGCTAAGTGTCGCGCCATTAGAACTATCAGTAATGCCACTATCAGTATCGCTATTAATACCCTTATTTTTTGCGCCTGCCCTTAAAGCTGCCGCAGAAGCCTTTGACTCAGCAGAAACATTGACGTCATCTGCAAGATTTGCATTAGCTGCCAATGTCTCTTGCGATTGTTCATCACTGCCATCTACTGAGCTATCAAATGCCAATGTGCTTTGACTGGCTTTGGCGTCGGAGGGCATAATAACTTCGACGTTGACCGTGTTAAAGTATCGCGTTGCAGACAAATCATTGCTCAGCTTGGTCACCTTAGGACGGTAATAAGGGTCACCTTTATCAAAGCCTAATAGCTGCCGAAGCAGTTCAGGTTTAACCGGCAGCTTATCAGGGTCGGTGGTCAGCTCATTATTTTGGGCATCATAAGTAAAGAACACCACGTCATCAAACTCATAGCGGTCCCCCGTATTATAAATAAGGTTCACATCCGCGGTATTGTCTGGCAGGATAATATCGACAGATTTGTTTAGCCAGTATTGGTCAAAGTAGCCAAGCTCACTACTAAGGGCCTCTAGCGTCGCTTTACTAGACTTATAAACCCCATGATTGAAGATATCGCCTTTTTGTGGCGGCAGAGCTGTCTCTAAAGCTTGATACTCTGGCGTCTCACCGCCTGCCCCGCGTACATCTAATATTCGACTGTCTACGGTGACCGGCTCGCCTAACTTCTCAATGATGACGTCAATCTGGTCATCACTGGTTTTTTGCAGTCTAAGGGTCACATCATAATAGCCCACAGCTTTGGCAGCATTCAGCGCTGTTTGCCTCAGCCTAGGCAGCGCTGCTGTAAAGTCCTCTATCGATTGAACGGTAATATCTTCAAGAGACGCCTTTATATTATTAATAGGCTGACTGTCATTATCGGCTTTGATGAGCTCAGCTGAGTCTGAGTCTGGTGAATTCTTTTCAAGATAAATACTGGCCTCTACCCGTGGCAAGGCACTATAACCGTCATTAAAGTATCTATTGTATAAGCGCTTAATGATATTGCCTTCATTACGAGCGCGCTTAGGCTTTGTGGCGGTACTGCTCTCTATACTATTAGCCACTGCATCGGTTTGGGTCGCTGCTTGATAATCAGGCAGATAGTCATCCGGGTTAATTCGGTCTTTATTGACGGCCGCTTTGGCAACTTGTGAGGACGATTGCCCTGCTTCTTTAGCCGCTTTTGTATAACTGTCGATTAGCTCTTCTTGATCTGCGGCTTTCACTTTGTTGCTGGCTTGATTGGCCAATAGCTTTTTTGGGTCAGCGCGGTCAGTGATATCCTCTGCTGTCGTCACCGAACCGCTACTGACAGAGTCTGACACCTCAATCGGCCGAGCAGCAATACTAGGGTCAAGACGCGGCTCATGGTCTAAACTTGAGCCTATACCTTTATCATTGCGGCTCTGAGTGACGTTATTAGCACTGACATTATTTTCATTATTTTTAGCATTAATATTTTTAACGTTATTATTCTTAGCATCCATGCTCTCAGCAACGATACTATTAGCATCAGTGCTTGGCTCATCCGCCGTCGACAGCCCTAAAGTCTCGAGGTTGGTTGGGGTAGGCAACACCGCGGCATTGATACTTTGATCTAGCCCTAACGGAGGCTCTTTACTGTCCAATCTAGCGACTGGTGCATCAAAGCTGGCGGCCCGCTGAACCATCTCATCGACCACGCCCAATTGACTGTCAATGTCCTCTGGGCTCATCATTTGATAGCCCTCTTGCTGAATGCTTTGCGCCTCTTGGGCCAGCTCAGACTCAGAGACCGATGCTATTTGCTCATTGTCAGACCGATTGTCTGCAAGCTGATCGGTGGGCTGGGAGGGCGTGTCGGTAGATGCTGAAGTTGATTGGTCGTTTTTATTGGGGGTGTTTTTATTGACGCTATTTTTACTGACACTGTTTTTATCGATGCTGGTAACGGTATCTCGCTGCTTTAGCGTCTCCTGCTGATACTGCTCTAACACTGAGGCATCAACCGTACCCTCTTCCACGGCTTTTTTGAGATGTAGAGCGTCTAGCGCTTGATTCAATAACACCTCATCTGAGATATCAGCCAAAGCCACCTGATTATCCGCTACTTGAGCTGCTTGCGATGATGGTAGAGCTTGCTTAGCGTCGCAATCCACACCATTTTTGCCCTGGCTGTCTTCACAGTCTTGACGCATGAAGTCATTAGGTTGCGCCTGAGCCGTCACGGACGTTAGCATCGTCATACTGATGGCGGTAGCGCTGATGACCACGCCAGTCATCAACACATGGCTAATGGCTGCGGTAAGGGCTGAGTGGCTAAACTGATTTGGCGTGATTGAGGATGCTTTGCTGTTTCCAGAGGCCAGCTGATTGTTCAACATCAAACCCGATGACGGTGAGACCCTTTTTTGTTTGTTTAGTGCTGCTATTGTTGCCACCATATACGCTACCCGCTCACGTCTCATGCTGATTTATATCCTTAAATATCTCTTGGTCGATAGCATTCAAACTAACTGCTGCCACTAGGTTTATATGGGCTACGGCTGTAGACTAAAAGAAAGCCAGTGGACCCTCTAAAAACTTACAAATCATAACCCAGTTAATGCGCTATTAATAGCACTGCTATCCTGTATTTCTACTTAAGCCTTGCTATTATACGGGCTATTGCTCGCTATCTAGCAAACAAAAAGGTAACTTAATTTTTGAAATAATTAATCCGATAAACTAATAAGAGCATTCTTATTGCGGTATAAAGCATAGTAGTATGACTAATAGTATGACGGGCTGTCATAATATTGATAATAATCGACAAAAATATATCTCTTGTAGGAGCAAGCATGGCCACTCAATTTCAGCTATTTAAGCATCGACGCTTTACCTCGATGTTCTTTACCCAATTTTTAGGGGCCTTTAATGATAATGTCTTTAAGCAAGCGCTATTATTGGTATTAACTTTTACCGCCGCCAGCAAGATTGGGTTTGAGATTAGCGTCTTAAACAACTTGGCAGCCATGTTATTTATTCTGCCATACTTTCTATTCTCTGCGGTGGCAGGTCAGCTGGCAGACAAGTATGAAAAGGCTGGATTAACCCGGCTGATTAAAATACTTGAGATTGTCATCATGGCAGTGGCTACCGTCGGGTTCGTCTTTGAATGGTATTCGCTATTGTTCGTGGCTTTATTTCTGATGGGCACGCACTCTACCTTCTTTGGTCCTATTAAATATGCTTACCTGCCACAGGCTATGCGTAATGATGAGCTGGTGGGGGCCAATGGCCTGTTCCAAATGGGCACCTCTTTATCCATCTTACTGGGGATGATTGTCGCAGGATTTTTGGCTCAGATGGCAAATCCCCTATACTGGGTTAGTGCCTGCGTCCTTGTTATCGCTGTTTTGGGCTATCTAGCCGCGCGATTTATTCCTTTAACGCCCGCCGTTCAACCCAATCTTAAAGTGAATTGGAATATATTTACGACCAGTGCGGACACTATTAAATATCTATATAGCATTCCTTATTTGTTTTTTATCATTCTTGGTAACAGCTGGTTTTGGTTCTACGGCGCGACGTTTTTGACTCAGACCCCTGAGTTCAGTAAAGTCATCCTTCATGGTAATGAATCTGTGGTGATTTTATTATTAACTTTATTTTCTATTGGGGTGTCCATCGGCTCACTGCTTTGCAAAACGTTGACCAAAAACCAAGTTAGCCTGCGTTTATTGCCATTTGGTATCGCCGGTCTAAGCTTATTCGCTATTGACCTATACTGGTCATTGTCGTCGATGACTATTGATGCCAATGCTTTATTAGGCATTACCGCCTTAAGTGCGTTGCCAGGTAGCTTTAGAGTATTTTTTGATTTGTTTATGCTAGGATTCAGTGGTGGTCTATATATCGTACCCCTTTATGCCTCCATGCAAGCTTATGCGCCCCAAAGTCATCGAGCTCGAGTGGTTGGCGCTAATAATATCTTTAATGCTTTGTTCATGGTCACCGCGGCTATTTTTGCTATCGTGGTACTCAATGTTTTAAAGCTTACTTTACCGCAGCTGTTTTTGGTGACGGGTATTTTTAACCTTGTCTTTGGCGTATTCTTATATCTGAAGCTAAACAAACATAGCCAAAACGCGGTCATACAAAACACGGATGAGCTTAACCCCTCAAATCTATAACTGGCAGTAATACTTAAGGAGATGATTATGGCCTCTCGCCACCTCTCAAAGCTAGACCAACTGTTATTAAGTGTGGACCAAGCATTACGCGCGGTAGTGCCGCACTCTAACCCCTCAACGCGGCCTTTACCTGTCAAAAGCGACCAACTACCAGAATTATCGATTACGGAGTCTCGCCATGTGGCGGGGTTAATGCGAATCAATCATACTGGGGAAGTCTGCGCTCAAGGTCTCTATCATGGTCAGGCCTTTAGCGCCAAAGACGAGCAGGTCAAGACTGCCATGAAACATTCAGCTGAAGAAGAGGTCGATCACTTGGTTTGGTGCGAGACCCGACTAAAGGAGCTTGGGAGCCATCCTAGCGTGTTCACTCCATTATGGTATGGCTTATCCTTTGGTTTAGGCGCTGCCGCAGGGGCTATCTCCAATGAGTTCAGTCTTGGATTTGTGGCGGAGACTGAGGCGCAAGTGAGCGAGCATCTACAAGATCATATTACTCAGCTGCCCCATCAAGACCAAAGAACGCGAGATATCTTGGCACAAATGGATATCGAAGAGTTGCATCATCGTGAGATGGCCTTAGACAATGGGGGGCGCGCCTTGCCACCACCCGTTAAGTACACCATGCGGCTACTTGCCAATGCTATGAAGTCAGTGGCCTATCATTTATAAAGCTGATAGATATCTTAGGATTTTTAACAATCCTGCTACTGAGTCTACCACTCACTATTTGTTAGGGTATGAGGCTGACGGACGCCCATTATTTTAATGGGTAGTCTTTCAAATTATTTTCATGGGCTGTATTTTAATAAGCACTTTGTTAGTGGTAGTTTGATAAGCATTTTTTTAATAAGGACTTTATTAGTAGGCACTCTCTCGACAAGTCTAACGATTTAAAACTATGATGAACTATCTAATAACCGGCAACTATAGGTAAAATAACGTATGAAGCACCTAAAATCTTTTACAACGACTGTATTGGCCACAGCTTGCCTAGGCATCCTAGCGCAGTCAGCTCAAGCGGCTGATACCCAAATCCCTGTGCCAAGCGCGATTGATTCCAGCACTCGCACCTTCCGGGTGTCTCAAAATAGTGCTCCTGTTTCGCAGTCTCAAGTTCAGCCACAGTATCAAGCTGCTCAGCCCAATACCACTGCCGAGCCAGCACCTCAAGTTATTGTTTATCAGCCGCAAACGGTTCAAGACGTGGCTAACACAGGTATTGACCTCAGCCGAGGCGGTTTGAGTAATATCCCTACCCCTACTGCTTCAGTGAGCAACGCTAGCTTTATTAATACGGTATTAATTCCGCAATCACAAAGTGGAACCACAGGCCAGATTGATGTCAGCTTACTTGATGACTTTATTGAAGATGTCTCCCCAAATGTCCGTCATTACCCGCCTAACTTCCCCAACCGCTCACAGCAATATAATACTAGAGAGAAGGTTAAAGTCTTTACCCAGTGGATTGAGCCTTATGCTAGTGCCCCTAATGCCTCTTATGAGGTTCTGCTTCGAGCGGCCAAACTAAATGCCATGGGCCGAAATCTAGATCTTGGCTCAGATTATGCGATTCGTGCCAGCACCTATGTTGCAAATGCTATCGGACGCCAACCAAATAGCGCAGAAGCCAATTTCCTATACGGTATGATGCTCACCGAGGGCGGCGGTTTTAAAGAAGGCAAAAAATACCTAGATAAAGCAGTATCCTTGGGTTATACCGAAGCTGAGCAAAGCCTAGCTCAGTCTGATTTGCTAAGTGACAATAGATCTGGTGCTTTAGAGCGCTTGCGTAGTTTGAAAGCGCGACTGCCTAATGACCCTATCCTTGATCAACAAATCAAAATAGTTGAAGATGGTAAATTCTATATCTGGGACATCCCTTCTCCAGATATTAATGTTCGCCCTGGATCTTAGTTTAGCCTTTAGCCACCATTCATTCTCTTTATTGTGGCTATCTTATTATTAGTTAAAAATGTCTGACATTAAAAATCCCGCTGCCAAAGCGGGATTTTTTATAGGGTTTTAGTTATCCATGACTTACTCGGTTGATGATTTGATGCATCGATTGGAAACTAAATCCTTATTATTACTAATATTTTTTATATTATATCGGATTGCCTTAATCAGTTTATTCGTAAAATTAAATCATTTTGTTAGACAATTAATGCTATATTTTATGCCATCACTGCCAATTAACCGGACTCTCCCATGATATTGAGGCGCAGCACCTTTAAGACAGAGCTTAAGACCAAGCTGACAGTCAAGTCCCTATACCCGGTCAAGTCGCTATATTCAATTAAACCATTGTCCTCAATGAAGCCGTTACCCCTAATAATTAAACCACTACACTCAATCAAGACCCTAATGGGCATGGTGCTAATGGCCGCTTTTGCTGTGACCTTAAGCGCTTGTAGTGGTGTAGTGGTTAACAAACAGTCTGCCGCCAAAACGTTGGTGGCCTCACGAGGCAATATCGTCACTGACGATAGGCTAAGCACTGCCACAACCTCGGCCTTACTCTCTGCTGGGCTTGATCAAGAGGCTTGTATGCGCTATTTTGATAATTGCCTCATGCAGCTATCAGACAGCCTGTTCAATGAGCACCGCCGACGTGCCTTGGCCATCTTCGCGGAGCTTCACTATACCAAAGCCCTTCGATTGAATAACTCTACTCCTTGCCAAGACTTAGCTGCCCGCCCCCCTATTGATCCTTATTACGCCAATGCACCGTTGGATGAAAAACAAAGCCAAGAGCAAAAGCAGCAAGCTGAGCTTTGCTTTACTCAGTACCATAATGAGCTGATGGAAGCGGTTAAATACAGCTATGCTTATCTGTTCTTTGATCAACTAGAGCATGATTACAAAAGCCTTAATGAGCCCCGTAATATTAGTCATGCTCTGCCTAGCGAGATTGATATTCAAACCCAAGATATCTATAACGCTGCTAGCAATGACATTATCACCCAGCTTTATAAGCCCTCTAATAGGCAGTTAGCCTTGCCTAATGATATCTTGTCTGTGAAGCATTTACCTATTACCGCTGAGCCAATAGATGCCAATAATACTGCCAATAAAGCGGGCTCTACGCCATCACCTTCTCAGGTCAAGGTCATGGCCGTCAAGCTCAAAGATTATGAGCTAGGCATATATCTGCCTAATGAATCTCAGTATCTAATTAATGCCAGCAAAGAGCGCGGGGCATTGACCGATTTAATCTCTACCTACGAGATGAAGCTGACGGGGCTAAATACCATTAGCAAGCGTGATGGCTTCGGAATCAGCTTTGTTGCCTCTTTAGATGATCGATACACCACCTCTATTCAGCAGCTATTTGGGCGCTCACTAACGCCAACGAATGAGAACGACGACCCTACTAGCCGTATCTACCCTACTGGTCATTTGCTACTAACAGGCATGATTGAGCCACAAGGCAAATCTGTCCTTGATGTCTTAAGTACTCACAAGCTTGACGTGCGACTGTTTGACCCTTATCGAACAGATAGCGTGACGGTCTTAGGTGATAATTACCCTCTAGCCGCCAACTTCTCCGCCAGTTATGGCCTTTGGCTCGCTGAAAATCAGCTGAATACCGTGGGTTATCTGAATCTATTGACCCGCCAAGATGCCCCTAATCTGCCTAGGCTATTTATGCTTGAGCCTTATGACCCTAACAAACGGGTCATCATTATGCTGCATGGCCTGGCCTCTAGTCCGGCGACTTGGGTCAATCTCACCAATGACATTTTTAACGATCAAACCTTACGTGATCATTATCAAGTTTGGCAAATATTCTACCCCACCAATCTACCCATCCTAGAAAACCGCTATCAGATAAAAACCTTGATAGAAGCCACTTATCAACAGATGGATCCGAAAGCTCAGAACCCTGCCAGTCAGCACAGCGTTATCATCAGTCATAGCATGGGTGCCCTTATCGCTCGAATGCTTGTGTCTGATGATGACTTATCTAAAAGATTGGATAGCCTCAAGCCTAGAGCGGATGACCCCAGTAGCAGTCAAATGGTAGCCGATTTGGGCAATCAAAAAATGCCTGCCAACGCCTCAGTGAGCGATATGAATAAGCTAATGAGCGATCGACAACTGACAGCGATGATAAAACAGACTTATGGCAATGAGGCTCTCGCCAGTCGTTTTGACTTGCAACCGCTCAATCAGGTGGACACGGTAGTGTTTTTAAGCGCGCCTTTTCGGGGAACAGATTATGCCGATCGCTGGTTCACCCGTGCCCTTCGCCGAGTCATTCATCTGCCCCTTGGGCTGGTGCAGACGGTGACCAGTAACTTATCTACTATAGCGACTCAAGGTGAGTTGGCGCAAAATCCGTTAGGAGCCTTATATCTTGAAAATGGTGCTAGCCAGCTAAGTGATAAGTCCTCATTCGTTCAGCTCACCAAAGATTTGACTATTGTGCCTTCTGTAACCTATCACTCTATCATCGCCAATGCCGATGCAGATTTGGCCGAGGGTCTGGCTCAGCTGGACTCTACTTCTGTGAAGTTAGACTTATCTCAAGCTCAGCCTACAAGCGATGAGGCTCGCGCCAACACTATTACCAGTCCTGACGCCGATGAGATTAAGCTCTCAGGCGATGCGGCCAATACTAAATTGGCCACTACCAACGCTACCAGCAGACCTTTAAGGGCAGGCGCTGAAACTACAGGTATGACGCTTTCCTCTACTGAAGTAGCGTTACCGCCTGAGACTGATAGCTCTGTTAGCAATCCTAAGACCTCTAGCAATAAAACTGGCCCCAAAGTGGCTGCGGTGACGGTAGAAGCAGATATTGGGGAAGCCTTAACCAACAAGCTCTCTGATGGTATTGTGCCGTACAAGAGCGCCCATCTTGAGGGGGCAGCATCTGAAACCATTATCAGTGGTGGTCATAGTATCCAAGAAAATCCTCAAACCATATTAATCCTACGCCGAATCTTGCATCAACATCTTAAGTCTCATGATGGGCCGCTGAGCCCGTCAGTAGAATAATCAGTCTGATAAGCTGTGCAAGCTTTAAAGATTAGCCAAAAAAACACCAAGCTATTGCTTGGTGTTTTTAATGATTAAGGCTTTGAGAGATTACCCTAAAGTTAGCCATGACTCTAAGAAGCTAAATAGAGCCACTCACTTGATTAGCGCTCGCCCATCCCTTCTGATAAAGTTTTGGTTATTGGCTTGGTGAGATAAGACAATACAGTACGCTGCATCGCTTTGATATCGACTGAGGCTGTCATGCCGGGCTTAATAACAATTTCATCGCCGCGGCCTTTAAACTCCGCCCCTGTGATAATCACTTGAACTCGGTAATAAGGCTCATCGCCTTTAGGTGTCTTCTCCATCAGCGTATCAGGACTTATATAACTCACCTTACCATTCATCGCACCAAAGATAGAATAATCATAAGAGTCTAGCTTGACTGTCGCATCCTGGCCTTCTTTGACATAAGCAATATCAGCTGGCTTAACCTTTGCTTCAACGATTAAATCACTACTGGTTGGCAGTATCTCTAAGATTACTTCACCCGGCTTGACCACCCCGCCAATAGTGGTGATATTAATATTTTTTATCTTACCATTGGTCGGCGCCATTAAGCGTTTCTCGTGGAGGACTTGCGCTCTATCCCTCAGTTGCTCAAGCTCTGTATCCAAATCCTCTTGGGCTTTGGTCATGTCTGCTTGAGCCTCTTCAAAGTACTTGTTCCGCTTATTGTTAATTTGAGCTTCGATGTCGGCGACTTGACGACGTAGTTTGATAACATCTGCCTGACTGACATCGCCATACTCTAATAAAGGCTCATTCATCGCCAGCTCTTTTTTGGCCAGCTCTAACATCTTCTCTAAAGAGGCGACGTCTTCATGAATAGCCTGACGGCGACGGTTGTATAGTTCAGTTTGGTTTTGTACATACTCTGAGTACTTTTGAACCTCTTCTGGGAATTTAAGCGGTTTATCAAAGATTTCCGCATTGAGCCGTGCTAACTGGGCTTTTAAAGCCGCCACTTTAGAAGCTGAATTGTCCACGGCTGCCTGAGCACGTTCTTCTTCTAATATGACCAGTAATTGACCTTTTTTAACATCTTCACCTTCTTTGACGGCAATCTCTGTTAATACTCCGCCGTCAGAGGCCTGAATCTCTTGGGTTCTAGCGCTAGCGATAACGGTTGCTTTGGCCCGAGTAACTTGATCAATCTCAGCAAAAGATGCCCAAACAATCAAAACAATAAGACCAATGAGAGCAATCCAAATTGTAATTCTCGCTCGAGCTACCTTGGGCTTGGTCGGGTTATACTTATACTCTGCCATACCTAATTACCTTCCTGCTTATTTTGATCGCCCGAGGATTGGTTTGTCGTAGCGGGGATTATTTTTATTTGACGTTTTATGGCAACTTGCGGTGGCTTGGCATCGGTTGCTGTAGCATCTGTCTGGCTGCTAGCATTGGTGCCGCTTGGCTGAATAGCTGTTGCCGAACTAGACAAACTGTCTGTAGCCTTATCGCCATTTGTAGAGGCCGAGACTGATGGCTCTACCCCACTGGTGCTAGTCGGGGTAATTTTGATTTGTCGTTTAACCACCGTTTGGCTTACGCTACTAGTACCAGCACTTCCATTACCAGCGCCTTGACTGTTAGGGGTATTGCCAGCATACGGTCTATTAGGCGTCTCAGGACCTTTAGGGTCGTTAGTTGGATTATTAGGTGGTCCACCATTTGGCTCATTAGGCGTGACGGGAGGCTCGGCTTTATTCTCTACCCCAGCTTGTGCGGCGGCCAGCTGTTGCTGTTTGGCATTCTCGTTTTTCATCAGCTCGTTTAATACCGCTTGTTTAGGACCATCCATCACAATGCGTTGATTGTCCATGATAATAAGGCGGTCGACCAAGTCAAGCAGCGCCGTCTTATGAGTTGAGACGATGAAGGTCTGACCTTCTTTTAGCTCATGGTGCAGCACATGCAAGCAGCGCTGCTCCTGACGGTTGTCCATAGAAGCGGTCGGCTCATCTAATAAGAACACATTGGGCTTGGTCAATAACAACCGAGTAAATGCCACCAATTGCTTTTGACCCCCAGAGAGTCCTCGGCCCCCTTCACTAATAGGCAAATCCAAACCGCTTGAGTGGCTGGCGACCAAGTTTATTAGACCCGTTTTTTGTAGTGCTTCATGAAGTACATCGTCGTCTGGTGCGGCCATGCCGATTAATAGGTTCTCTCTTAGCGTACCCTGAAATAGCCGATGGTCTTGTTGCAAATAGCCAATGCGCTCACTCAGAGTCTCCCGGCTTATCTGCTGGATATCCAGACCATCTAGTAGTATCCGTCCTTGCGTGGGCCCATAAAGTCCCGCCAATAGTTTGAGCAGCGTTGACTTACCAGAGCCGATAGGGCCTAAGATAGCGATACGCTCCCCTGGCCGAATCACAAGCTTAGGCACGGTCACGGCTGGGCGGTCATTGTTTTGATAATTAAATACCAAATCATCACACTGATACCAACCATTGATTTTGGTGGGGGATAAGGGATGGCTGACCCCATGATTGTCCTGCTCTAAATCAAAGAGCGATTCGATATTACGCTTTGCGGCTTTGGCATGAGCATATTGAACCAAAATATTAGGGATAGACATCACAGGGGCTAACACTCGCCCGCCTAAGATAGAACAGGCAATCAGGCCACCCATGGTCATCTCACCACTAATGACCACAAAGGAGCCGACGATGACGATACCTACATAACTGATTTGTTGCAGCATTTGGGTGAAGTAGCTTAGATTGTCATTGGCATGCTTCATGTCTAAATCATTCTTGATGGTGATGTCCATGACATCAAGCCAACGAGATAGAAACTTCCAACTGCCCGCTCCAGCCTTGATTGTCTCAACCCCTTCGACAGCCTCAACCAATAGCCCTGTCTTATAATAAGACGCACTAGCGCCCTCTGCCGCGATAATGTCAATCCGCTTTCGAGCATATAGTCCCATTGAGACCGCTATAATCGCTGCGATGACCGGCACCAAGGCCACAAAAGGCGAGCCAATAAACGCCATCAAGCCAATGAAAATAAAGGTCATTGGCAAATCGACCAGGCCAAATAAGGTACTGGCGGTAAAGAAGCTTCTCACTTGCTCATAGCCTCTAAGCTGGGCGGCCATAGAGCCAACAGAGCCTGGCATTTGATCAATCCTGACCCGAAGCAAGCGCTGAAATACCTCTCTGGAGAGATATTGATCTAGTCCTACCACCACTTTATCCATAATACGTGAGCGTGCAAACTTCATAAAAGCTTCGAATAGGATAATCAGCGCCACCCCACTCGCTAAGATAATCAAGGTATATTCACTTCGGGTGGGAATAACTCGATCATAGACCTGCATAGAAAACAGCGATACGGCTAAGGCCAGTAAGTTAATGACGAATGAAGCAATGACCGCTTCAAAGACAATGGCTTTATAATTGGATAAATTAGATTTGAGTAAATCAGAGAAACTGGCTTTGCGTTTTTTGATATGGTCATCTTTGAGGCGAATCCGCAAGACAATGGCCAGCTCTTGCGTTCGCGTTTGGGTCTGACGCGCCTCTTGCTTAAAGTTCCAATGACCTTGTGGCGTTTGCCCATCAATGACCCCCCAACCTAAGTCCTGACGATAAGCCAATAATGGCAAAAACGCTGGGTCAGGCTGCTCTAATATCTCCGGCATATCATCTACGCCTAGCCCATTTAAGACCGCGATAACACCACCCAGGGTGTTGATACTTTGACTGCTGTCCATCGCGGCTGTTTTGGTATGGCGAATGATAATCTCTTGTAGCCTAATATTATCGACCGGATAGCCTTGTTGGCTCAACAGATGACGAAGCGCATCTGCCAACGTTTGAGCAAGTTCAGGCTGATCAAAGGCAGCTTCAAGCTCACCTGCCAACATCCCATCTTTACCTAAATTTATATTGTCGCTCATAGTTATCACTTATTTATACTTATTTGATTGGCCACCATGGCTAAGACTATATTAACAAGTTACTTAATTATCTTAACAGGGATACTGGTGTCGCTCTGATTGGTGGCAGGCTGGCTAGGGATAGCTCGATTGGACAGCGGCGCATCGTCCTTGGCCTCTTTAATAGGGATAATATTATCCTCATCATTAATCAAAATCATCTCACCACGGTCTAGACTCTCCTGCGCTCCTGCGGGCAATCGTACTTCCACATACGGCTCGTCACTATCGACCTGATAGCCAAGCTGCCGCTGACTGTAAACGGCGTCTTGTTTTTTGAGCCATTGCTTAACGGGATCGCTTGGTCTAAATAACTGCACTGGCTGACGGTTATGTGCGAACTGTTGCCAAGGCATAAGCCCAAAAGCGACCTGAAGCTTATAAAACGACCCTAAGATATCCGCTCGTGTCTGCACCAGCTGAGTCTGATAGTCACTGTGCTCACGCACGGCATTGAGTACCTCTAGCCATGACTTCCTACCCGCGATGAACTGACGGCGATAGGAGCTAACGACAATCTGGGCGCCAGCCACCGCCGCGATAAGAGAGTTCTCACGGTCTTTGGCACTCGCAAATTGCTGATACTGGACTTGGATATCTTCCATCACACTTCGCCTAGCTGCCTCTTGATTCTGAACTAGGCTGTTAACCCTAGCCTCCGAAGCGCGCGCTAAAGCCAAATTTGAAAATCCTGCGCCTGGGTCATAGCTGAGGCCTAATGAGAACTTGCCATCGTTTTCATTGTCTTTATGATAGTAGGCGTGTTGATATTGAGCATAGACGGTGGGATAACGAGAAGCCTGCTGCGCTTCAACCTCTTGTTTAGCAGATTCAATCTGAAAGTGCTCTTTGACCACGGTAGGGTTATAAAAGCTGGCTTTGTTAAACGCCATTTGCTCAAATCCAGCCGATTGCTGTTTGGCCTGAGCCACGAGGATTTCGATATTAGGAACCGTTAACGCACTGTTTTGGGATAATGGTTGGCCAATGATTTGCTCAAGCCTCGCCGCCGCGATACGTTGCTGCTCTGCGGCCGCTTGATAAGCATTTTGCTCTTGCAATATTCGATTGGTGACTAGGTCTAACTCAATTCGTGCTGATACGCCCTGATTGACTCGCCGCTGCATCATGGCCTCAAACTCATTGAGCTGATCAAGATTATTTAAATTGACGCGCTGTTTGGCTACTGCCGTAATATAGCTTTGCCAAGCTTCAATAGTGGTAATGGCCACTTGGTTTTGTTGCTCATAGACATGCTCAATAGCCGCTTTGTCATCAAAGATGGCCTGATTGACATTGGCAGTAAGCTTGCCCCCTGTCCACAAAGGCTGACGAATGACGATTTGTGAGACCAAGTCATCATCTTTGTCATAGCCTGAGGTGATACTGGGGGTCGGTAGTAGACCAAGCTTGGCCGCATTAATCCCTTCTGTCGTTGCCTGCTGCTCAGCACGCGCCGATCCTACTAAAGGGTGGGTTTGGATTGCCTGAGAGATAAGGGCATTAATCTGGACATCACTTAGGGCAGCATGGGAATAACTACATAGACCTATACAAGCTATGACACAGCTTTGAATCAGCGATTTCACCATACGATTTTTTTGATTTCGGTTTTGATTATTTTGATAGATTCTTAAAATCATCTATGGACTTATCCTCTAAAGATAGTACAAATTAAACTCACTCAAGCAAGCCCTTAATAGCGAGGATAGCTAGCAATCCTAATGAGTAGACTGTCTCAGGCTAATCTCGCTTATTACTTATTACTTATTACTGACTATCTGATGGCCCTACTGCCTTATTAATCTATGAGCTTGTCACTTAAAATCCTGTTTACTCTAGGCGGGTCAACTGCCCTACTAGCATTGCCCTATTTTGCAAATATCCTCTGGTCTTATAGCCAAATCTTATATCTTTTAAATTTATAGCTTGCCATTTACTATCATTATTATTAACAAACGTCCACTTTTAATGCTGATTTTAATCTTAATTGAAACTCGCTCATACCTTACCATATTT
>JAUNVX010000195.1 GCA_030540615.1 Psychrobacter sp.
GTCGATCGCAAAAAAGACATGATTCTCGTATCAGGCTTCAACGTTTATCCCAATGAGATTGAAGAGGCGATGGCCGAGCATCCCGCAGTACTTGAATGCGGCGCTATCGGTATCCCTAGTGATGCTCGCGGCGAAGACCCTAAACTGTTTGTGGTCAAAAAATCAGAAGTGACCGAAAAAGAGCTACTGGACTATGGCAAAAAAGTATTGACGGGCTATAAACGTCCTCGAGTGATTCAGTTCGTTGATGAGCTGCCCAAGTCAAACGTGGGTAAAATCCTGCGTAAAGAGCTGCGTAAAATGGAAGGCCTAGAGTAAGGTTAACCCCTTATTTTAGCGAAGTCCTAGCCCGATAAATCTAACCGTGCTTGGGTCAGTGGTCTTGCTATTGATTCAGCATAGCGTTAGGATACTTTGGGTTAGGACGGGTTTACCGTTAGTTTAAATCACTCTATTTAAATCTATACAAGATAGGAAGCTGCACTCGATGCGCAATGATAATCGCGAGCTCAATCAACTTCGTCCCGTGACTTTTGAGCGGAATTACACCAAGCATGCCGAAGGCTCAGTATTGGTATGCTTCGGCGACACCAAAGTGTTATGTACGGCTAGCGTTGAGCAAGGCGTACCGCGCTGGCTCAAAGGCCAAGGCAAAGGCTGGATTACTGCTGAGTATGGGATGTTGCCCAGAGCCACTAACACCCGAAACCAACGTGAAGCGGCTCGTGGCAAACAGTCAGGGCGCACCCAAGAGATTCAACGTCTTATCGGTCGCAGCTTGCGGGCGATGGTCGATTTGGCCAAGCTTGGGGAAAACACTATCTACATTGATTGTGATGTCATTCAGGCAGATGGCGGTACTCGTACGGCCAGTATTACTGGTGCGGCAGTCGCTATGATTGATGCGTTAGAGAACTTACAGCGCAAAAAGAAACTCAAGGCTGACCCTTTGATTGGCTTGGTCGCTGCTGTCTCAGTTGGCATCAAAGAAGGCGAGGTCTATCTAGATCTCAACTACGAAGAAGACGCTAGCTGCGATACCGATCTCAATGTGGTGATGACCCAAAAAGGCGAGTTCATTGAGATTCAAGGAACTGCGGAAGAAAAGCCCTTTACCAAAGAGCAAGCGGATAAGATGCTGGTGATGGCGCAACAGGGCATCGCTCAATTGGTGACGCTTCAGCAGACGGCTCTAGGTTGGTAAAAAGCTCTAGGAGCGACCTGCGTCCTTGAGTAATGGCTGAATTAGCCCTTAAAATCATCCGTCAAACCGTTAATAAAATCAAAGGTGCCTTAATGCTAAAACTCACGAGTGACGGCGCGCAAATCACCTTAACCGGACAGTCCGCACCTAAGGGTGATGGGCTGTTTTGGTTTGGCAGTGCGCTGCTCATCGGTGCTATCGGTGTGGCTATGGCGATGAGCTTGTTGCCAGAGCGCTTGGCGATTGGGGCATTAGGGGTGTTGATTGTTGCCTGCTTTATTTTTAATGGGCTGCGGCAAAAACAAAAAAAACAAATGGCCAGTTGCATCTCCACTGGCAAGCTTGAGGTGAGAGTGGGGAGCTTTACCCATCATGTGGCGGGCAAGCCAAACCAAGTGATAATTGCCAGTGATGATACTATTACCGTCACAGGTGATGAGCTGGTTATACTCGATGCGAATAACGCTCCTAAATGCCGAGTAAGTGGTTTTGAGAGTGCCAAAGAGGCGCAAGTGATGCAAGCTTTGCTTCAAGGCCAACAGTTTGGCAAACGTAATGCCAATATTAAAATGCAATCAAATTAGCGATTTGCTGCTTAATTAGTCATTATTGTATTATTAGAGTGGTTATTCCTAAGCTAATCATTAAAGTGATTAGCCATTAAATCAAAACAGTAAACAACTAATAAAAATCCGCTAGTAGAGCGTGGCAGATGACTGACTTTTTATTATCCCGACTATTCATCCGATTATTCCCCCAAATATTAACAGCAACTGTCATTAAACGTCCGTTTATGACCTATAAACTTTCTAGAAATAAAAGCCTAGTACCCTCGATAAGAATGGCAGCAGCGGTCTCTATCTCGCTGCTCATCTCAAATGCTGCAATGGCTAGTGAGGACGGTATTAGAGCATCTGTCCTACCCATCTTGCAACAGGCTTATGACAACCTTAAGGCCGAGTATATGCCAGTGGTATTGGCCGCTGAATCAATGGCTGACCCGTCCGCGCAAAAAGTACTTCAACGAGCTCGCACCATGACCCTCAATGAGAGAGCCATCATTAGGGGTGGTTGTTGGGATTATCTAAATAGGGTGTTTAAGCAGGCAGGGGTGGAGCGGCAAACTGTCTTTGAGGGCAAGTACCGAGGCGGCCCTTACGCCGATGCCGACAGCTTGCGCTCAGGGGATTGGCTGTATTATATCAATCATGGTTACAAGGATATTGAGCATAGCGGCTTGTTCATCGGTTGGGTAGACAAGCCTGCTCGGCAAGCCTTGATACTCAGTTATGCGGGTGAGCAGCGCCGAGAGCCTGCTCGTTATAAAGTCTATGATTTAAGCCATGTCTATCAAGTAATGCGCCCTATGCCTTAGAGTCATAAAGGTATGTTAGAGCTATAGGCTTTACTTAAAGCTAAAAAGGTTTGACGATGACTAAGATGACCACGGCGACGAGTACGAGAACAGGAACTTCGTTGAACCAACGCCAAAATACATGGGATTTGTATTGCGGATTATCGATGAGCTTTTTGCGATAAAAACCGCAAGCCCCATGATAAGCAGACAACAGTACCACCAAGGTTAATTTGGCATGAAGCCAACCTTGGCTCTTGTAAACATCCCACCCCAAAGTCAGCATCCAAAGCCCAAACACCCAAGTGGCAATCATGGAGGGCGTCATAATGCCGCGATACAGCTTTCTCTCCATGATGCTAAAACGCTGTTGGCTAATGCTATCGTCACTCATGGCATGATAAACAAATAGCCTTGGCAAATAAAATATCGCCGCAAACCAGCAAACCATCGAAATGACGTGCGCCGCTTTAATCCAGTTAAAGTAATCTGCCATACCGTTGCCTCAAAATTGGGTATCGTTCCAAACTCATTTGATAGCTACTATCAAATTCAAAACTGATTATAACGTTGATAGCGGTCACTGGCTATGTCAGAGCGCGACTGGGACGATTTAGACGGGCGGTATCACCTCACTGCGTTGGGCGGTCATGGCATCGATGACCATCACTGCCTGAGAGATCCGTGGCCGACTAGGCTGGGCAATCAGTCCTAATTGACGCATGAGCCTATCATCATTGGACTGACTGGCATTGTCAGTGGTCAATAGTTTATCGCCATAAAAGAATGAATTAGCGCCTGCCATAAAGGCTAAGGCTTGCTCACTATCAGAGAGACTCTCTCGTCCCGCCGAGAGGCGCACATAGCTGGTGGGGCAACAAATTCGGGTGACAGCAATGGTCCGAATCCATTCAAGTACTGGCAGCTGACCTTCAGACAATATCTTGTCACCAAGAGGCGTACCTCGGATGGGCACCAAAAGATTGACCGGAATCGACTCAGGTGGCACGGCCATCGACGCTAGCTCATAGACCCAATCGATACGATCCTCGCGTGTCTCGCCCATTCCCACGATACTACCACTACAGACATGGATGCCTGCCGCCCGAACCTGAGCAATGGTGTCAAGGCGGTCATCATAGCTGCGCGTACTTACGACCTCATCATAGTAGCGCCGCGAGGTATCAAGATTATGATTGTAATAGTCCAGTCCTGCCTCTGCCAACTGCCAAGATTGCTGCTCACTTAACATTCCAAGCGTCATGCAAGTCTCTAACCCTAACGCCTTGACCTCACGAATCAGCTCTACGACATAAGGCATATCTTGGTCACTGGGGTGCTTCCATGCTGCCCCCATACAGAATCTTGATGAGCCTGAAGCCTTTGCTTGTTTGGCAGCGGCGATGACCTTGTCAATCGCTAAGCGTTTCTCAGCCTGAAGGCCTGTTTTTTTGCGATGATGACCAGATTGGGAGCAATAGCCACAATCCTCAGGACAGTTGCCTGTCTTGATAGAGAGCAAGGTGCTAATCTGGACCTCATTGGGCTTAAAGTGCTGACGATGAATGGTTTGTGCTTGTAGTAATAAATCCATAAATGGCAAATCAAACAGTGTAGCGATGGTTTCGCGACTAATGGCTTGAGCATTGCTCATTTTAGAGTGGGTTACGGTGTCACTTTGAGTTTGGAGATTAGAGTTAGTCTCCAAAGGGTTATTAGAGCTAGTCTGTATGGCGGGGCGAGGGTCGGCGATGCTCATTATCAATCCCTAGTAGGCAGCTTTATTATCTGTAAATATTATCAGTGAATGCAAAATTATTAATAGATGAGACGTTATTCATTTATCTGAGGCAAATCAGTTAGTGATTTAACGCTATTGGTTAAATTATTACTATAACTTTAATTAAACGATTTTCTTGGTATCATTTTACATGATTTTAAGTGCCAGTCTAGGAAAGTAACTTAAGCCAGAACGGTTCCAAAGTAGCATGGATAATGTAACAAAATATGTCAAGTTAAGCTTTGGCTTTTTGATGAGGTTTAAATCAATTAATTCTAGCGCCATGATAGGCAGCACAAAAA
>JAUNVX010000196.1 GCA_030540615.1 Psychrobacter sp.
AGCCATGCTTTTATATTACTTATGGTAGCATTAGACCAGTCGTCTAGCAAGATACACTAGGTAACTTTTGGTATTATCGCTAGCCTTATAAATATTGCCAATAGTAGAAGTGCTGAATCAAGGGTTGAGTGCTGTCAGCACTTAAATTAAGGCAGGCCTATGTTTTAAAAGCTTATAGTAGCCCATAAAAAAGACTGCCTAAAGTTAGACAGTCTTTTTCTTTTAACTAATAGACTAGCAGATTAAGCCCTAATAACTAAGCCACTAAAGTTAACTTATTATGAGTCAAGAGGCTATTTGCTAATAGTTTTTAATTACTGCTCGCTTCAGCTGTAGCAGAATCATCAGCTGTCGCCACACCCACGTCATTGGCAGGGTCAGTAGCAGTTGTCGTGGTGGCAGGAGCAGCAGTTGAAGTCACTTCGGCTGCTTTTTCTTCTTTTTTACCACAACCAACCAGTAACAAAACGATAGAGACAGAAATTAATAACTTTTTCATAAGGATTCCTAAGAGTCAATAGTAGGGAAAATTAAAGATTAGGGTCAGTCATTAATGACCACTGATAAGGGTTATAAAGCTGCCATTTAGAGCAAGGTTATGAATAATCAGCGCTACTTTATACCCTTTATAATTATCCATCAAGTAGCATTTCGTGACTACTTTAGTAGAATCGTCAACTAGTCAGTTTAACTGAGGCAAGTCTGCTCTAGAGGGTTTAATCGACCTTAACGCTAGCTATCCAAATACTGATATCAATGGCTCACTTATATTGAAACCCTAGCATGACTTCGACGTCTTTCATGGTCATTCGCCGAATGAGCGCTTGCTCCTCGACATCTAGGCGATTGGTGTGCTCCTTTATCATGCCATGAAGGGCACGAGCCACCTCAGAAGTCGTAGCATAATACATCTGCGGCTCATCTCGGGTAAGTTGTTGCAAGAATCGATTGACGATTTTGCGCTTTTTGATGGCATCGCTTTCTTCAACCATAAGATTTCCTTAGTGAGGGGTTTGCATGGCAAAACATTCCTTTGAGCACGCTATAAAAGTGGCTGTATGCATACCCATTTTCAGTCCATTGAATTTTATTTTCGATAAATAAGGTCAAGCTTTGATTGAAATTGGTCATCCAATAGTATAGTGAAGGTTAAGTAAAAGTGATATGTTGATAAGTATATTTTAATTATCTGCCTTTAATGTTTAGATTTTAATTACTATAGCAAAGCTAATGACATCACCATAATAATTGTTAAGGATGATTCGATGGACACGATAATGAAGGAAAGGACGAGCGCTGAAACCAACCATACTAATAGCCCTCATCTAAAACAGTCAGTGGTATTGGTATTGTTATACAATGATTTGCGCCTCCATGACAATGCTACTCTTAACCAAGCGATTGAGCTTATCAACGATTATCAAACCCAAGCGACTCTTCATAAGGCCGACTATCCTCCTACCTCTTTTGAGAGCCCCTCTCTAAATGACAATCAACCGAACGGATTTGACGATAGTGCTAAAGGTGATGATTTATTAAGCTTAGATATCCATCAATTGCCTAGCTTTGATATGGATGCCAATACCAATTTAGATGCAGAGATGCAAGATACTGATAGTGTCTTATCACAAGGCCATTTGTCTCAAGGTCACTTGCTCATCGCTTACGCCCCGCTTTGGTCAGATAAACGTCGAGACTCTCAAAGCCCAGTGTATGATTATGAACAGATGGGGCAAGCTCGGCAACAGTTCTTGCAAGAGAGCTTGGCAGACTTGTCTATCTCGTTGCAGCGGTTGGGCAATGGCTTGATTTATTTGCCCATTACGTCCCGACCTCGCCAGCCCAATCAAGTCTTTGAGGCGCTATGTGAGCTCATTGAAGACAATGCGGTGACCGATATTTGTGTCAGTGATACCGCCGACTTTAATCAAAACCAGAGCTATCAAGCGCTTAAGATTAAGTATCCAAAGTTAGATTGGCATCATCAGAGCACGGCGACTTTATTTGATAAAAGCCTGACGCTTCATTCTACTATGAAAGAAAAGTCAGATGATTGGGGCACACCCACGAAAGAGGGCGAATGGCCACAAGATTTGCCGCCTATCTTTAGCCAGTTCCGAAAAAAGATTGAAATGCATCATTATTGGTTAAGGGCTGAGCACGACCTTGATATCGAAAGTGAGCCAGATAGTTTGCCGTCTATGCCTGCCCGTATGGTTCGGCAAAACGAATGGTTCTTTGATTTGACTTATTTTTTGGTAGATAAGGAGGACGAGCATCTGCCTTCTGGATTTCATGGTGGGGAGAGCTACGCGCTGAAGCATTTGGAGAGTTATTTCAGCTCGGACGCGCCTAGCGATTATAAAGTCACTCGCAATACGCTAGATGACTGGTCACATTCAACCAAGTTCTCAGCTTGGCTTGCCAATGGTAGCTTGTCGGTCAAGACCTTGCTCAATCGTTTGCGTCAATATGAGCGTGAGGTGGCCGCTAATGACTCAACCTATTGGATTTGGTTTGAGCTGCTTTGGCGAGAGTATTTTTATTGGTATAGTGCGCTGCATGGCTCAAAGCTATTTTGGCTTAAAGGGATTAATAATCAGAGGCTTGCCACCATCAAAGGCTTTAACCAAGCGCTTCTTGAGGATTGGAAAAATGGCAGCACCGGCTACCCTATCGTCAATGCTTGTATGAAGCAGCTAAATACGACCGGCTATATGTCCAACCGCGGTCGGCAGTTGGTCGCCAGCTGCCTTATCCATGAGTTAGGGCTGGATTGGCGTTACGGCGCTGCTTACTTTGAGCAGCAGTTGATTGATTATGACGTGGCGAGCAACTGGGGCAACTGGCAGTACTTGGCAGGGGTGGGAGCGGACCCTAGAGGTTGCCGGCAGTTCAATTTAGACAAACAGACCCATCAGCACGACCCGCAAGGGGAGGTTATTGCCAAATGGCATGGGTAAGGCATTATAAATTGCTGAATTTACGTCCAACAAAATAGTCTGACACATGATAATCAGTTAATTTACTATAGAGTCAAACCACGGTAGGCTCAAACCGCTGTAGCATAAATCACGATTTCAAATAGGCATTAATGATAACTTATGATTTTTATTAGCCAAAGCATCTCCTTAAACGATGATGAAGTAGAGATAAGCGCCATCCGCTCGCAAGGAGCAGGCGGCCAAAACGTCAACAAGGTGTCCTCTGCCATTCATCTGCGCTTTGATATCATGGCCTCCAGTCTTAACGAGCTGCAAAAGCAGCGTTTGCTAAACACCAATGACGGCCGCATTAGCAAAGATGGTGTGTTAATTATCAAGGCGCAGCAGTTTCGCACTCAAGAAAAAAACAAAGCCGATGCTTTTAAACGGCTACAAGACTTCATCATTCAAGCGCTACATATCAATAAAACTCGAAGACCCACCAGACCTAGCCGCAATGCCAAACGCAAACGCGTGGACCAAAAAACGCAGCGTGGTAAGACCAAAGCGCTGCGGGGCAAAGTGGACTATTAGATACTGACTTATTAAATAATAGCCTAAGCAAATTTAAGTGGATATTAAATGGTAATCAAGCCTTATGACACTATCATATCCCGTAGGCGACTATTGCGGTGCACGAGATATCTTATTAGAGGGCTGACTAAGAGATTGATTAGTGGGCGCAGTAGAAAGTTTAGTGGACGTAGAATCCGCTTTGGTTTGCTTAGCATCAATCCACTGCTTAAATGCGGTCCAAGTGGTCTCATTAGGACGGTTGTCATCTAAAGCAGGCGGACGAGTGTATTCTGGATAATTTTTAGCGATTTCGTTTTTCATGACTTGAGGCAACTCATCAAAGCTAGCAAGCTTACGGCCTGTCATATTGAATACCAATTGGCCTTGGCGGTCGCGCATTTTCATCCACGGCATCCAATCAGAGAGCCGCACCCAACTGACCGCAGGATAGACCGCTTTGATATCGGTATTACGTATCTCATTGGCATTGAAAGTAAAGTCAAAGATTTCCATTGCGTGATACTGACCCCCGATGAACTCTTGATATTTGCCGCCTAAAGGGTTGGGATAAAACAGAGGAATCTCTAAAGACTGCAACAACCACTGGCCCTCTTGTTTTATTTTAGGTACGGCAGGGTCACCATCTTTGCTAAAGGTGTACTGGGCAGGCTGATTGACCGGGTCATTGGCCACTTGCATCACCTCAACGCGCTCGCCGGTCCAAGGGTTATCCCAGTGACGAACCACTTCACCTGTTTTTGGGTCTAGATAAAGCATAATTTCACGACTGACTTGACGAAAGCCTTTGCCCTGAACTGGGTCATTGACGCTTACGCATTGGCGAATGTTCATGCCTTGACCTTTAAATAACAGCCTATCTGGCTCGCCTCGAACCCGCGAATACACATTGCCCGACCATGAGTATACGGCAGGCTTGCCATCGGCTTCACCACACTGGCCCCGTTTCATAATCTCCAAAGCGTCAGCGGGGACATTAGGGTCGAGCATCTTGGCTGAAGCTTGAAAAGATAGGGCAGGCAGTATGGTGGCCAGTAGGGGTAACATCAACAAAGACAATCGCATAGGGACTCCTTAATTTGTCAGTTATATAGAACATAGGACTTATGCAACTTTGGACAG
>JAUNVX010000197.1 GCA_030540615.1 Psychrobacter sp.
TTTCATCTTCCCAAGCGGCTAGGGTAGAGAGCACTTGTGAGGCAAAGGCTTCATGAATCTCATAAAAGTCAAAATCTTGCAAGCTCAGTCCTGCGCGCTCAAGCATTCTGGGCACCGCATAGGCTGGGGCCATGAGCAAACCTTCTTTCTCGCCTGTTTTGCCGATGAAGTCAATGGCTGCTGTCTCTTGATGAACGATATAGGCCAATGGTTTTAAGCCATGAGCTTCGGCCCACTCATCATTAGCAAGCAGTACACAAGAGGCGCCGTCAGTTAAGGGCGTTGAGTTGGCTGCTGTCATTGTTGGATTGGCGTTCTTTTTGCCAAACACAGGCTTAAGCTTGGCTAGCTTGTCAATCGTGGTATCAGGACGCAAGTTGTTATCACGAGTTAAACCTTTAAAAGGGGTGATTAAATCATCAAAAAACCCTTCGTCATAGGCACGAGCCAAGTTTTTATGGCTATTGAAGGCCAACTCGTCTTGATCTTCACGGCTGATGTTCCACTCAAGGGCAGTGATAGCCTGATGGTCACCCATTGATAGGCCAGTACGTGGCTCACCATTTTGCGGAGCATCGATTAAATCTTTTGGATTGATGCTGAGCAACGCTTTAAAACGTTGTTTGTTGTCTTTGGCAGCGCCTAGCTTAATTAGGGCTTTACGTAAGCCATCACCTACTGCAATCGGCGCATCTGATGTGGTATCGACACCGCCAGTAATGGCTGAATCAATAACCCCAAGGGCAATCTTGTTAGCCGCTGCAAAAGTCGCTTGAAGGCCAGTACCACAAGCTTGAGACACATCATAAGCAGGTGTCTGTGGATCAAGAGCCGTATTTAAGGCAGACTCACGCGTCAAGTTCAAGTCGCGGCTTAGTTTTAGGACGGCACCGGCGACCACTTCACCCACTCGCTCACCTTGCAAATCAAAACGCTCAACCAAGCCATTTAGTGCAGCGCTTAGCATATCAGTATTGCTAGCATTGGCATAAGGACCATTAGAGCGAGCAAAAGGAATACGGTTACCGCCTAAGATAGCCACGCGGATAGGGCCATTATTAGCAGTAGACTGGCTAGACTTAGCGGTCGACTTAGCAGCAGGCGATTGGGTAGTTGCTGCAGCTGACGTCGCTCTCTCAACTGGTTTGTCTTCTGCTTTAGACGCTGACTTGGTATCAGAGGTACCAGTTGCTTTGCTTGAGTCTTTATCTTCTGTCTTGTTCGCTGATGTATTCACGGGCTGAACCGTAGTTTTGGTCTCAGTTTTGGTAGCTTCAGAGTCATCTTTGTTTGCTTGTGCTACCTGAGTGGTGTCTTTTTGAGTATCATTTTTTTGAGTATCACTGCTCTCAGTGGTGCTCTTTTGAGCATTATTCTGCTCAGCATTACGGTTGGTATCATTATTTTCAGTGTTTGATTTGTTAGAGGCTTGAAGATTAGCCGCACCTAAAGTTGACTGATGGGTAGTGGTGTCAGTCGATTTAGTGTTTTCGTTATCAGATTTTGCATCGTCTTCTTTGACAGCATGGTCGACGATATGCGTGGCTTCCTTTAAAGCGGCAATCGAGTCAAAATGCGCTTCATTGGTCGTTGCCTCAGCTTTACTATCGCTATCAGCATCAGTGTTATCAAGGACTAGCTCATCGGTCAGTGACTCTCCGGCCTTGGTAACCGTGGTCGCGATAACTGGACTGTCTTTTTTATTACTCATGGTAAATCCTTAATAAAATAAATAAAGTGAAAACTAGCCATTGAAGGTACCCATTTCACTCAGGTATTCAATAGTAGAGGCAAACGGCTTAAACTAAGCCTATCAAGTGATACGAATGGGTAAAGCTTTTTATTCAAAAATGCTATATTTAAAAATACTATGTTTATCAATACTTATCTTTAAATCAGTGGCCTTAAAATTAATTTTATAAAGCTATTATGATAAATCAGCTACTAAATCCGGCAATCATTTACCAAAGCGACGATAAAAGAGGTGGGGATAAAACCAGCCGATTTATTTATCTCTAAGACCTCTATAAGCCGATATTAACGGATAAAGCTGTAAATTACTATATCGAAATAAGCTCATTAACCAACGCTAAATCATAAATATAATCAGACAGAACGATTGTCTAGTATGCCTTGTATATGATGCTATCTTAATTTTATTCAAGTGATATTTATCAGAAATATCAGAAACCCAATCAGTATTTAAATCAAAATAAGAACGACAACAATAGCGATAGTCGCTGATGTTAATAATTAACGTTAGTCACAGACATTACAAGTACAACCACTAAAATAACTGCCCATAGGGGATTGGCTAATATCTTATCTGTTGACGGCGCCAGTTTTGATAATGATATCCTATGACTGTCATATAATATAAAGTTATCAGTAAAGCATAGTATAATAACGTTGTGTTTGATTTTATCATATCAATAGTAAATGGCAATTATTGCTTGGTAACCGACGGGTTATAGATTTTGCTGTCTTTAGCCTTATGTAAAATAGAGTAAGGCAATGGCATTAAAAGATAAGGTTAGCGCTAAAATTGGTCGTATAGAAGCGCTTAGTGTTAGACGCAGTCACAGTCTTATATAGGCGCTCTAAAAGTGCCGTTACTGTTAGATTAATTAGCTGAACCGCTAAAAAAGAGTAGCCCAGTAGTCAACATTGGCGTTTTACCTATAGGCATCGATTGGGTATGATGCGTTATCGTAAGGTACTTATTCGAGCAACAGTCATAGCAAGATTACAACGTCTTGCTTGCCAAAACGTATTATAATGCTTGACAATTTATTTTTGTTGATTCAGGTGAATCAAAACTTTACTGATGCTGATGACCTTAGGTTTTGGTCATTATGTATTGAATAATAACTTTAAAGGAGTATTTATGTCAGATCGTTATGGTGATTTCATTCAATCATCTTTGGGCAAAAAAGTTGCCAAAAACTTAGGCCTGCCCATGCCAGAAGCTCTTGACCGCTTTGAGAGTGGTCAGCGTATTATCCGTGGTAGCGTGCTGATGGGCAGAGCAGCGGGTGATGACCAGCAAGTTAGTAACTCAGTGGCTAGTATATTGTCTGAGCTGCACGCTGATGTCTTTGTCTCTGATGAGTCATCAACGGCAGACATCCTAGCTGCTAGTGGTGTTGAGGCCAAAACTGCGGGTAAAGATGAGAAGTATAAAGTCTTGGTATTTGATGCCAGTAATATCCGTAATGCCTCTGAGCTCAAACAAATGTATGAGTTCTTTCATCCTGTGGCTCGTAGTGTCGAAAAGTCTGGCCGCGTCATCATCATTGGTCGTCCGCCAGAAGATATTGCGGACATTGATCAAGCTTTAGCTCAGCGCTCACTTGAAGGGTTTGTGAAGTCTGTAGGCAAAGAGTTTAAGCGAGGCATTACTGCCCAGCTGATTTATGTGAGTGAAGGCAGTGAAGACAATCTAGACTCAACCCTACGCTTTTTTAGCTCAGCGCGCTCAGCCTATGTCTCAGGTCAAGTGGTCAGAGTCAAAGCTGGCGAGTCACTAGAAGTCGATTGGTCGCAGCCTTTAGCAGGTAAAACTATGCTAGTGACAGGTGCGAGCCGCGGTATCGGTGAAGCTATCGCTCGAGTCTTGGCCCGTGATGGCGCTCACGTGATTTGCTTGGACGTGGCGCAGCAGCAATCTGACTTGCAAAAAGTCGCTGGCGAAATCAGTGGCTCTAGCTTGACGGTCGATATCACGGCTGATGATGCCGGTCAGAAAATCACTGAAGCGGCCAAAAAACGTGGTGGCCTTGATGCAGTTATCCATAACGCAGGTGTCACTCGTGACAAGACCTTGGCGAATATGGATGAGAGCAAGTGGGATTTGGTCATCAATATCAACTTAGCCAGTATTGCCAAGCTAAATCGTTACCTGATTGACAATAAAGCGCTTAATGATAATGCGCGAATCGTCTGCGTATCTTCTATCTCAGGTATCGCTGGTAACCTTGGTCAGACCAACTATGCGACGTCAAAAGCAGGGGTCATTGGCCTAGTGAATGCTACGGCTAAGCAGTTTAATGACACTGATGGCAATATGACCATCAATGCGGTGGCACCTGGATTCATTGAGACGCAAATGACCGAAGCTATCCCATTTGCTATTCGTGAAGCGGGTCGCCGAATGAACTCAATGAGTCAAGGTGGTCTGCCCGTGGATGTGGCTGAAACCATCGCTTGGTTGGCTTCACCGGCATCAGGCGGTCTCAATGGCAACGTGATTCGCGTTTGTGGTCAAAGCTTACTGGGCGCTTAAGGTTGCCAAGCAGCTTTGTGCCAAGCTGTTTTGACAGACGGTTTATTGCCAATGGTAAGATTAGAGCAAAATGTTAAGTAGCGTTTTGCTCTTAGTTAAAGAGCCACCTTCGGGTGGTTTTTTGATATATTTTGCAGTGGTAGGACTAAAAAGTTATTGAATAACTCAGCTTATACATCATAAATCTTACGCCTGACAAAATGATGTGACAACTAATCATCATTTATGCACTATCTGAAAGTATGGCTAGATGGCTCAAAAATAATCAGCAGTCGGTCGTAAAAATATAGAACTGTATTACCACGTAATATCAGATAAGTAACGTAATA
>JAUNVX010000198.1 GCA_030540615.1 Psychrobacter sp.
AAGAGATTCGAACTCTCGACCCCAACCTTGGCAAGGTTATGCTCTACCACTGAGCTAATCCCGCTAATAACATAACGTACTATGTCGTTGTGTGGCCGTATTATACGCCATTGCAAATCCCTGTCAACACCTTAGTTGGTAAATTCTTTATAAAATGACAAAATATTTTCACTTATCAATTTATGGAATACATGATATAACTATTGCTTATTTATTGTAAGATAATGAATCTTGATTCTACAACCTCTATAACTATAGGGTCTACAAACATCTAATCTATAAATAGATAAGTAGTTTCATGGATAAATAAATAGATAGCCAATAGGAGATAATAATGTCAGAGCAAGGTTATACCATTGCTGATTACTTGTTTGATAGGGTGGCTGAAGCAGGCGCTACCGAGATATTTGGCGTGCCAGGTGATTTTAACTTGTCATTTTTGGATAATGTCATTGCCTCAGACAAGCTGCGCTGGGTAGGCAACGCCAATGAGCTTAATGCAGGATATGCGGCTGACGGCTATGCGCGTGAGCGTGGGTTCGCGGCTATGGTGACCACCTTTGGGGTAGGGGAGCTATCGGCCATTAATGCAACCGCAGGCTCTTATGCAGAGTATGCCCCTGTCCTGCATATCGTTGGTGCGCCATCTACCAAGCTGCAGGATGCCAAGCGCCGAATACATCATACTTTAGGAGATGGAGAGTTTAACCATTTTATGAAGATGGTGGAGCCTGTGACCGTGGCGCGTGCCCGCATTACCCCAGAGAATGCGGCGTCAGAGATTGATCGAGTGATTCGCATGATTCTTAGTAAGCATCGTCCCGGTTATCTAGTGCTCTCTCCTGACATCGCAAAACTGCCTATTTATCCGCCCACTACCAAGCTCATCGACAGTGAAGAGGACATCACCAGTCAGGCCGCCTTAGCGGACTTCAAAAAGGCCCTAAGCGAATTTATCCCAAGCAAGAGTGCCACCTTAATGGCAGACCTTATGGTGCACCGGATGGGGCTTCAGTCTGAGCTAAAAGCATTAGTTGCGGACACTCAGATTCCCTATGCTACCTTATCATGGGGTAAGACCTTGCTAGATGAGCACAGTGAGCGCTGGGCAGGGATTTATGCGGGAGTGGCCTCTCGGCCTGTGGTTAAAGATGCGGTTGAGAACTGCGAATGCTTAATCAAGATTGGGGTCAATTATACCGATACTACCACGGCAGGCTTTAGTCAAAATATAGACCAAGATAGGGTGATAGATATTCACTATGAGCGAGCGACCGTCAGTGGCAAGAGCTTTGCCCCCTTAGCGATTAAAGATGCCTTACAAGCGCTGCATGAAGTACTGACTTCTGGCATAGAGGTCATTCCTAAGTCTTTTACGGGTCTGGTAGATAATTACACGCAACACGGCGCTGAGGACGGGCCTATTGAGCAGGTGGACCTATGGCATATCATTGCTGACAATATGGACGAGCGCAACTTAGTATTTGCTGATCAAGGCACCTCTTATTTTGGTATCAGTGATGTTCGTTTGCCTGCTGGCGTGACCTTTTATGGTCAACCGCTTTGGGGCTCCATTGGCTATACTTTACCCGCCTGTCTTGGCGCAGGAATTGCCTCACCTGAGAAACGTAGCGTGCTGCTCATTGGCGATGGTTCTGCATTATTGACCATTCAAGAGTTGGCAGTGATGCTTCGCGAAAAGCTTAATCCGGCCATTATCTTAATCAATAACGACGGCTATACCGTAGAGCGGGCCATTCATGGGGAGAATCAACCTTACAATGACATTCCGCTTTGTAATTGGCAATTGATGCCGCAAGCATTTGGGGCCAATGACGACAACTGTCTGATACTTAAGGCCAGCACCCCCGCTGAGCTGAAAGATGCGTTTAAAAAAATCCATGCCACGCGCGATAAAATGGTATTTTTGGAAGTAATAACGGACAAGCATGACATTCCGCCACTGCTTAAAGACATTACCGAAGCGCTAAAGCCCAATAAGAAACAGGCTTAAAATTAACGGTCAAAGTCACTCACTTATCAAGTTCTATTGTTTTATCACTACCATGATATAAGACCCTCTAGATTTTTACATTAGAGGGTTTTATGGTTCATTTAATGGACGATAACTTTACTTCATAGAGGCTTTGCAATACCTGCAAGCCTGCCATAGCAATCCGAACATCTTCATTGCCATGCGCGCCGCCCACACCTATTGCGCCCACTACCTCTCCGTCAATAATAATAGGAATCCCACCGGGAAGCATGAGCATGTTCTCATCAAGGTAACGAACGTCTTCAGGGATACTGCCGTCCTGAATACCTTGGGCAATCATCGCGGTCTCTCTTTTTTGTGAATTAGCGGTATAAGCCTTTTTATAACTGGCCCGAATGGTATGCACGCCCGCGCGGTGGTCTCTTAAAACCGCTAAAGTTTGACCGGAGCGATCGACCACCGTGACGCTAACTTGATATTGGCTTTTTTTCGCTTCTAAATAGGCAGTATTGACCATCTCTTGGGCCAAATCAGTCGTTAACAAGCGAGTGTAATTTGCGTTATCTTTCATAGGAGTGGCCGAAATGGTATGAGTAATATCGTCTGAATTTTTCATAGATTCTCCTAGCTAAATTTTTTGAGTATTCGTCTCATTGTTTAACCTCAATAACAGATACTTGAATCGTTTATTAGGTATTAAGAAGGGCTGTTATTTATTCATATCAGGCAGATGAATCGCTTGAGCATTAATCGCCTGAGCATAGCCACTAGGGGCAAATCTATGAGTCACGATTAACATGGCGATAAGGGTAATGATGAGCATTAGCCAAGACGTTTGAAAGTCCCCCGTCCATTCTAGTAAGACACCCGCTAAATAAGGAATAATGGCGGTAATAATAAAGCCAATCCCTTGAACAAATGCGGTTAATGTGCCTGCAAGTTTTGGGGAGCTCAGATGGTCTAAGGCAACGGTTAAAGTCAGCGAAAAACAAGCGCCAAGGCCACATCCAATCATTGCTACCCAAAGCATCAGTAGCGGACTAGGTAGGAGCAACAGTCCTACAAAGCCAATAAGTTGACTGCCTACAGCGGCTCGCAACCAAGGTCGACGGTCAAGGTTGGCTGAGGCGAAAATAGGGACGGCTAGCGCACCGATAATCTGAAATATGGTCATCCATCCAATCAGCTCTCCACTATGCTCAGAGCTAAAGCCTAAAGTCCTTGCGTAACTTGGTAACCAAGCAATCATGCAAGCATAGCCGCCGTTTGCAAGACCGAAATAGCCACCGAGTAGCCAAGCTCGACGATTACCAAAGAAATTAACTTGAGCAGTACTGTTTTCGCGCTCTATACGCTCGATAGGCCGAAACCACCAAAGTAAAAGAGCGATGACTGGAATAACGACCCAACAACCAAGGGCCAGCTGCCAATGACCAAAGTGCTCCGCTATCTGCGGGCTGAGTGTGGCGGCCAGCCCTCCTCCTGCCATCAATGAGGCAGAATAGATTCCCATGGCAAGCGCTACTTGCGAAGGATACCAGCGTTTGACGACGCCTGGCGCTAAAGATTGTACAATAGCAATCCCTGAACCACCCAGCAACGTGCTGACCATTAGGCTCATCCCACTACCCAACCAAAGTCGCCACATACTGGCGATAGCGATGGCAATAAGGCCTGTAGTAATCCAAGCGCTCTCGCTAAGCCGCTTGCCTAGCCAAGGCATCAATAAGGGAAAAACACCCATACATGCCATAGGTAACACCGTCAGTAATGAGGCCACTTGTAAACTGATGCCAGTACCGAGTCGAATCTCTTCAATCAATGGCCCTGTAGAGGTCATCAACGGCCGTAAGGTCATGGCCAGTACCGCTACTATGACCATGGGCCAGTAGGATGGAAGGTTAGAAGGAGAGGTGGGCTGAGAGCATGCGCGCATTAACGAATCATCATCCTATGTCAGTCACTAGCGTTAAGACAGCATAAAGGAGTAAAAGGGTAAAAAAGAAGACATAGCGACAATCAATGCACAGGCAATAAAAAAGACTTACAGAGCGCTGTAAGCCTTTTTAAAAAAATTATTCAATTAAGATATATCGAATTTGGTGGGCCCAGACAGACTTGAACTGTCGACCTGCCGATTATGAGTCGGATGCTCTAACCAACTGAGCTATGGGCCCTAACTAGACGCATAATGATACCTGAATTTGCAGATTATTCAAGTAAAAATCTTCTCAAAGCACTATTAACCACCCGCCAAAGTTAAACTGCGACCGCCATCAATAGCAATAATTTGCCCCGTCACATAGCGGGCACTGGCCAAATATATCACGCAGTCGGCAATATCCTCTGGCTTACCCAAACGTTGCAGCGGAATACTGTTAATAATGGCCTTTTGAAGCTGTGGGTCTAGCGCTTGGTCGCTATCAGTATCAGGCAATATATTGACCCCAGGAGCGATACCATTGACCCTGACAGTAGGCGCTAGCTCTAAGGCAAGAGACTGCACCATGCTGCGATGAGCAGCCTTGGCCATGTTATAAACGCTATAGCTAACAAAAGGTTTATCATCAGCATGGATATCAAGTAGGCTAATAATATTGCCACCTTG
>JAUNVX010000199.1 GCA_030540615.1 Psychrobacter sp.
CACATCATCAATCAGCAGTATTTTCTTGACGGGTGGCACTTTATTGACCCTAAAAGCTCCCTTAATATTGGTCAAGCGCTCTGCTCGAGTAAGGCCCTGCTGAGTAGAGGCCTGATCGATTCTAGAAACGCCCGTCCAGATGGGGATATGCCAATGACGCGATAAATAGTAGGCTATGATGGTCACTGGGTCAAAGCCCCGTTGCTGTAATCTCTTTTGGGTGGTTGGCATAGGAAGGATGATACTATTGCCTGCATGGCAGCCTTCAGGAATAGGCAACTGTCTAATAACATGAACCAATAGCGGTAACTTGCTCATGTCTTCAGCATGCTTAAAGGCGGTGATAGCTTGACGAATGGGATAGTCGTAGTAGGTCGCAGCTTGAATCTCTAAAGCATTGATATAATTGGCGCTCAAATCGATAGTGAATGAAGCAGGCAACCAGTTAATGCCCTGTTGGCAAGCTTGGCATAATAGCGAATGATGGGGTGATGGAGAAATTGAGGTAGCGGCAGGTATAGAGCTGCTTAAACTGGTCGACCTTAATCTTTTCTGAAATGCTTGCTGACTATTGGTGGCATAACAGCGGCATAAGTAGCAGCGATTGCTCAGATAATCCGCTATCCACATGCCTAGTCGATAAGGCCGCCACTGTATACCTTGATTTAAGGACGGTTTGTAGAGTCCACTGGCGGCTATTGTCATATTCCTTTGACTCATTTGATGAGATATACGGCGTATCCTCATTGACCGAAGCTAAAGTTAAGCCTAATGAGTCAATTATGGAAACGCCTTAAGCAGCAATCCTTGCCGCCCAATGACCATGAATTAAGTTAGGGAAGTTTCCTACTTATTCATCCAATTGTGATAATTACTCAATACCTATAATCTTAGTTAATCTAGCATAGATTTCGATTTAGCTCACTAATATTAATAGAATTTAATAAATTTAACTAATATCTAGCCCAGCTATTAAAACCCTTTCCAATCATTCAAGACAACGCCAACGCCAATGCCCGTATTTTCATGGTTATAATCTATAATTGACTCACCATAACCTTGGAATATCTGAATATAACCATTAATGTTATTGGCTAGAGGATGGATATAGTCCAGTTGCAGCGCGCCCTTATTAGTACTAGGGTTATAGCGAAGCGTCCCACCTAGGGTTTTATGATTTTCAAAATCATAGAGGAAGGTCACGTCACCATAGCCCATAAAGTCAGTAATGTCTGGGTTGTCATCAGGCTTGCTGCTAGTGTCAGTATTGACGCGAGCCCACAGTCTTGGTATCACCGACAGTCTCCCCCACTCAGCACCGCCCATCAGATATAAGCGGTTCCATGACCTTGATAAAGGGTCTGACTGACCATTAGAGTGATGCACAGCGCCCACACCTAACATACGTAGTCTGCCGCCTAAAGGTAGATTGGCCGTCACTGGTTGCGTCAGAAATATCTCAGGCTCATAGTCAGTGGCGCGAAAAGGTCGAGAGTTGTCTTCATTATAGACCTGCCAATGCGACTGCTGAGTATAACCAAACCACATGTCGGCGTTGGTGCCAAAGAGATCTTCAGCGACTTTGGTTTTCACAGAGACTTGTAGCTTCAGCTCAGACGCTCGAATTTCGTTATTGCTATAAGAGACTTTCTCTTGATTGGGCGTATCAGGATCTCGATTGGGGCTCAAGCTTGTGTAGATAGGCAACAAGTACATCGGACGATGCGGGCGTGCGGTCCAAGTCCCTCGCTCGTTATTTTTGTCCAAATCATAGGCGAGACTTAACGGAGTGTATTTCTCTATCTCACTTTGGGTGACCCCAATCTCTGCTAAGATTTGTTTTTCGTCTTTATACTGTGGTTCAGCATTAGTGGGCTCAGAGCGATTCAGTTGAGAGTCATCTTCTGCTTGATCAGTCGACACTTGGGCCATTGAGCGAAGATTGTTTGTCGCTCCGCTTTCCTCAATACTCTCTGACGATGATGGTGCTAAGATGTCATTACCTGATAGCACCACTTGTGGCTTGCCTGCCAACGTGGTTTGAAAAGTTTTGGCCAAATCAAGGGGTTTTTTGGACTCAACAAACGAGGGCGCCTGACCGAGACCAGCGACTTTGTCATAACAAGCCAATCTAGCGGCATCAGTGCTCACTTGCTGACATTCTAAGAACAGCTCAGCCCGAGCTTGACGTTGGGCTTGAGTTAAAGGCTCTGAGCCCGCATTGGCTTGTAAACGCTCATACGCATCTTTGGCCGCATCAATATTATCAGCCGCTTGTGAATAGCCGCTCAGCCCTAACAGCAGAGCCACACTCAATGACAGTTGAATTGATCGGTTGACTGATTGACGGCTAAGCTCACTACCAAGCACAGGCATAAAATAGGTCTGTGCTCTTAAATTTGGCAACTTGCGCCCCATACTATTATCGTTCATTTAAATCCTCAAGCTGTGTTTAAGGCGCTGCGAAACGCCATTATTATTAGAAAGCATGGCTATTAAACAATAACCAATCAACCAATAGCTATATCTAATCTTTTGCTAAGCTCGGCAACAGTCAAAGCTCGAAAACCTGTCTAGTTAATGGCTGCTATTATAAACATTTTTTGTGACATTCACGCGGTTAATATTTTAGGCACTAATTTTAAGTGTGCTAACTCTAGCTAGAGGCGATTGACAATAGAAAAGACGGTATAAGAAAGGGTAAACCAAGACTCGAGATAACCGTTTAATTGAATATAGGTCAAGGTAAATAAAGATAGGAAGCTAGCCAGTCTACTAAACGAGATAGACCGGCCAGCGAGATAATCCAGACTTATCTGATTGCCTGTTACTGCAATTGGGTCAAGGTCTGAACAAAGTCTGCACGCTTAATCTCTCCCACTTGCTGACCCACAAGCTCGCCTTGTTGATAATATAATAAAGCGGGGGGCCCAAATAACCGATAACGCGCTAAGATGGCCTTAGAGTCCGGAGTGGTCTCTGTGATATCTAGTTTTACCACTTGCCAATTGCTCAGTTCAGGCGGTGGCGAGGCAAATAGAGCTTTGTCCATAATGCGGCATTCAACACACCAATCTGCCGTGACATCCACCAAGACATTGTCCGACGCCTTTATAATGCCATCAAGCTCCGTCAAGGTGGTCATGTGCATGGGCAAAGTCGATACTTTATTATGACCACTGCCCACATTACTAGGTAAATTTTGCACTTGGTCTTGAACCAAACCGCTTTCAAGCCTACTGTCTTGGCGTTGGTTATTGATTGAAGCCAAAGGTTGTAGACTGTCTGAATTGCCCAGTGCGGCGCCTATAATCAGCGTTAACGCCCATCCGCCTGCGACCATCGATAAAGCTTTGGTGAACATCCCACCGCGGCCCTGCCAAGACCAAGCCCAAATAGCGATGACCATGAACCAGATAGCCCAAGCTATTAGCATCATAGGCGTCATAAATACCCGCTCAACGAGCAGTAGAGCTACGGCTAAGAGCAATAGCGCAAAGCCTTGTTTCACCCAAACCATCCATGGCCCTGCCTTGGGCATAAAGTTGCCTTGGGTGACCCCTAATAACAATAAAGGCGCTGATAAACCAAAGCCTAACATAAACAAAGCGGCAAACCCTAACAGCGGATTGCCAATGGTAGACACAGCGGTTAACGCGCCAAATAAAGGCGCAGACACGCAAGGCGAGACCACTAGAGCGGATAATGCGCCAGCGATAACACTGCCGCCAAAGCTGCCAAGCTTGCTATCGGCCGATTGACTGACATGGTTCAGCTTATTGCTAATGCGGGTCGGCAGTTTAATAGTGAAAGCCTCTAACATATATAATGCTAAGAGAACGAAGACCGCCGCAAAGCTTATCAATATAATAGGGTTCTGAAGCCAGCCAATAATACCAAGGGCTTCGCCAAATACCGCGATGATAGCCCCTAGTATGCCATAGGCACTGGCGACTCCTAAGGCATACCCTGCGGTCAATAGCATGCCTTTAAGAGCGCTTGGGTTATGCTGATGGGCTACGATATTGGCCACAATAGGTATCATCGGATAAACACAGGCTGTAAACGCCAGTCCTAACCCTGCTAAAAACAGCAGCCCTAAAGCCAACCAAGGATGAGTGGCCAATCCAAAGGGATCGGTAGCGACTAAGCTTTTGCCCATTTGAGCATTATTAACTTGATTATCAATTCCCGACTTATCAGTTTCAGCCCTAGAGCCTAAGATAGCAGTAGTATTAACATCACTATCACTAACATTCGTAGCATTAACATTAATATCAGTACTATTGTCAGTGCTATCAAGATTAGCACCTTCCTCTATAGTACCCTGCAAAGCTTCAGCGGACTGAGCGTTATCTAAACCATCCGCATTCGTAAGTGCTGGGTCTTTTAAGCTGTCCGACTCACCATTATTACCTACATTTGAAGGGGCCAAAGCAGCTTTAGCAGCAGCATTTAGGTCTTTACCATTTTGCTGGCTCGCAGACTGCGGCGGCACTACTACACTTTTATTGGTAGTGGCAGTATTTTCTGCAGATTTATTAAGGCTCTTATCGCTCTCAGCTTTGCTATTGGATATTGAGGA
>JAUNVX010000200.1 GCA_030540615.1 Psychrobacter sp.
AGCCATCAGAGCGTGTTGCTTCTTTGGTTAAAACCTACAAAAAAGAGCAAGCGGCCGCTACTGCATAAGTTAATTTAAGTCAGTTTTAGCGACCAGCGTCTTCAGTTGATTGTGCTTTATTTAAAAAGCTTGTATTTAAAATTGAAAAGAGTGTTGCCTTCATTATGTCTTCAATACCCAGCCCTGACAAGCTCGTAAAAATCGGCCAACTCAAAAAGCCTTATGGCATTAAGGGTTGGCTTTGGGTATTTAGTGAGTTAGATGAGCGTGATGCTATTTTTGATATGCAGCCTTGGTGGATTAAGAGCGCTACTGGTGTTAGGCCTTTAACAGTTACTAATTGGCGTCAGCAAGGCAATGGTTTGGTGGCTCAGTTTGAGCAGATTCCTGACCGTAATGTTGCTGAAACCATGAATGGCGTGGCCATTTGGACTGAAAAAGATGCTTTACCTGAACCGGCTGAAGATGAGTATTATTGGTCAGATTTGTTAGGTCTCAAAGTCATCAATGAGCAAGAGGAATATTTAGGCGATATCGCTGAGATGTTCGAGACTGGCGCGCATGACATTATGCGGGTTGAGGCAACCTCAGATAGCTTTGATGATGAAGAGCGACTGATTCCCTGGCATAAACAAACCATCGTTGAGGTGGATTTAAGTGCTAAGACAGTCATAGTGGATTGGCTTAACGATTATTGATTGTTGTTATGACCACTGATTTTTGTCATGTGGGTCAATCTTCAGTCAAGGTGTTAAAGCTTGTGGTACTTGCCTTGCAATAAATGAGTGGTCAGTGATGATGTATTTTGCCGTTATTAGTATCTTTCCAGAGATGTTTGCGGCGATTCGTCAGTTTGGTATTACGGGCCGCGCTATTGACCAACAGCAAGTGGTGCTAGACACCATCAATCCTCGAGACTTTACCACAGATAATTATCACCGTGTTGATGAGCGCCCTTTTGGGGGTGGTCCGGGTATGGTGATGATGGCTGAGCCGCTAGCCCTAGCAATAGAGCAAGCAAAAGTAAAAGCGAAAGCGCAAGGTTGTCGCCTAGAGCCGCAGTACTGCCCAGTGGTTTATTTATCGCCACAGGGTAGGGTGCTAGAGGAGACGGTGGTGCTTGAGATGGCCGATTACGATGGCATGATTTTATTGTGTGGTCGTTATGAGGGTATCGATGAGCGTCTGCTAGCGCAATATGTGGATATTGAGATTTCTCTTGGTGACTATGTATTGAGTGGTGGTGAGCTGCCGGCTATGGTATTGATGGACAGTGTGATTCGCAGGTTACCTGGGGTAATGGGCGATGATCAATCAGCAGTTCAAGACTCTTTTGTTGATGGTCTGCTTGATTGCCCTCACTATACCAAGCCTAAGCTATTTTGTGATATGCCCGTTCCTGAGGTACTGTTATCAGGTCATCATGGCAATATTGCTAAGTGGCGCTTTGTGCAGCAAGCGCGTCGTACTATAGCGCGTCGCCCTGATTTATGGCAGGCCTTTGTTCCCAGCAAGCAGCAAGTCAAATGGCTGCAAAGCGAAGGGATAGAGACGACACGTTAGTAGGTCAAACTGCCGATTTGAGGGCTGCTTGCCCTATAAGCTCAATTGCTAAAGCTTAAAAAACGCTCAAGTTTAATAGCCGCTAAAACTGAATAGAAAATATGTAGAAAGTAATCAGCAGGAATTGTGTCAGCAAAAACTGTATAAGCAAATTATTGAGATTGTCATTATAGTGATGGCCCCTCAACCCAAACGACTTCCATAGCGACTTTGATAGCCATGGTCATATTGACTCAGCATCTTGACTGGTGCCATTGTTATCAAATCTCGCCATGGGTAATTAATTATAAACAGGTGATAAGCGTCAAGCCTCTTTCATCTAATATGAGGAGCAACTCTCATGAGTAACAAACATCCTTTAGTTCAAGCCGTTGAAAACTCTCAGTTACTTGAGCGTCCAAAATTTGCCGCAGGTGATACTGTGGTCGTTCAAGTTAAAGTGCGTGAAGGTGACCGTGAGCGTCTTCAGGCCTTTGAAGGTGTGGTCATTGCCAAGCGTAACCGTGGTCTTAACTCTGCTTTCACCGTTCGTAAAATCTCTAGCGGTATCGGCGTCGAGCGTGCTTTTCAGCTACATTCGCCTTTGATTGATAGCATTGAAGTCAAACGCCGTGGTAGCGTTCGCCGTGCTAAGCTATACTACTTACGCGAGCGTTCAGGTCGTTCTGCTCGTATCCGTGAAAAGCTTACAGTACGCCGTGAAGGTGTTCAGAGCAAGACCAGTGCAAACGTTCCAGAGGCGGTTGAGACTGCACCTGGTATCTAATCTACTGCCAACGAGCCGTTATAGATACGCGTAGTACCTTATCCTTTTATTGACTAATAATTGGGTATACCAAAAAGACAAAACCCCAGCTTGGTGATTATCAAGCTGGGGTTTTTGTTGGACTCGCAATCAGTTTTGACTCATCACTACTCAAGGATATAATAAAACGCCGATAAGGTATAATGAAGACACTAGGTATAGTTATGACAGCAGGTAAGCCAATGACAGCAGATACGATAGAATGCTGCGAGCTTTGTGGCCGCTCAGGAATGGAGTTGACGCGTCACCATCTGATACCACGAGCGCGTCATAATAAAGCACGGACTCGGCGTCAGTTTAGTCGAGATGAGATGACAGGCGAGATTGCGATGTTATGCCGACCTTGTCATAGCCAAGTTCACCGAGTGTTCGAGCATCACGAATTGACCCGTTATTACCATACCATTGAGCGTATAAAATCTCATAGCGAAATGGAAAAATTCATCAAGTGGGCAACCAAGCGTCCACCTGGTCTAAAGATTAGGGTCAAACATTGATAGATTAACGTTATTTTTCGCCGTTGATATTATTGCTGATATGACTGCCTATAGATAGGAATTTAGTAACGGTAAAAAGCGATGATGATAATAGCCTGTGACTCTCTACTTTGGTGGCACACTATAGTCATTAAGGGGTTAAGATTTTTGTAGTTACAATGAAGAGGCCGGCCTCCCGCACGCTCTGTCTAAGATAGTCGTTAGTAGTCAACCTTGGGCTAGCTTTTGCTGCTTGCAATTCGCCTCTTGTCCCCCCATAAACCAATCATGTTTACGCGTTATCTAAGCCGCTTACAGTAACGTTGTTATTGATGTTAGCGGCTTAATGTCATGGCCTATTAATGGTACTTCTGTATGTCTCAAGCGTCCGATTCTGCCACACCTTCTGCTGAGGTTGTGGATGACAAAAAAGCCCGTCTGCACCATCTGATTAAACGTCTGCCCAATCTGCCAGGCGTCTACAAAATGCTGGGTAAAAATGGCGATATTCTCTATGTGGGTAAAGCCAAATCGCTAAAAAGCCGAGTGAATAGCTACTTTGCCAAGACCATTGATCACCCTAAGACTCGGGCGCTGGTCTCTCGAATTCATAATATAGAGACCATCATTACCCGTAGTGAGACCGAAGCGCTACTGCTTGAGCAAAACCTTATCAAAGAGTATCGGCCACCTTATAACGTGTTGCTGCGTGATGATAAGTCATATCTATACGTGTTTATCTCAGCAGACAAGCCTTATCCAAGATTGGCGTATGGCCGCGGTAAAGGGGCGCATCAAAAGGGTAAATTCTTTGGTCCATTTCCCTCGGCGCATGCGGCCAAAGAGACTTTGGTGTTGATGCAAAAGATGTTTCAAATGCGCCAATGCACCAACACCTTCTTTCGTCAGCGCAAGCGTCCCTGCCTTGAGTATCAAATCAAGCGTTGCCGAGCGCCTTGTGTGGGCTTGGTGAGCCCTGAAGAGTATGCTGATGATGTGAATAATACCATCCGCTTTCTCAAAGGCGACTCAAGCGACATTCATAATGCATTGATTGAAAAGATGGAAGCGGCAGCTGAAAAGCTCGACTTTGAGCAAGCAGTGTTCTATCGCGATCAGCTGTCTATGCTGCGTGAGGTTCAAGCGCGGCAGGCGGTTTATACTATTAAGGGTGAAGCTGATGTCATTGCCATTAGTAGTCAAGCGGGCATGACCTGTGTCAATGTGTTGACCGTGCGCGGTGGCCGAGTGCTGGGTGGCAAGAATTACTTTCCAGATGTCGATAGCAGCGAGCCGATAGCGGACAATCTATCAGCATTTATTACCTCTTTTTATTTTCAGGTTACCGACGATTTGCCCGCTGAGATTATCTTGAGTCACGAGCTACCTGATCAGCAGGCGGTGAGTGAGGCATTAGCGAGCCATTTTGATAGTAAGGTGGTGATTAAGACCAGCGTCCGTGAGCACCGAGCCGAATGGTTAGAATTGGCACGTCTCAATGCCAAAAATGCGCTTAAGACCAAGCTGGGTGATTATTTGGAACTCATGGGCCGATTTAAAGCGCTGAAAGAGACGTTAACGCAGGTCACTGACAAGCCCATTGACCGGATTGAATGCTTTGATATCTCTCATACCATGGGCGAGGCTACCATTGCTAGCTGCGTGGTGTTTGATCAAGGCGGCGCGCGGCGGCGCGACTATCGCC
>JAUNVX010000201.1:0-3608 GCA_030540615.1 Psychrobacter sp.
GCTTCCTGTCGTTAATAATGACCAGAATAATGGGTAGCCTGACTCCTCTTAGCGGCTATCAAGCTCTATTTTACATCCTATAGTCTATTCCCATAACCTTAATTCTTAATCCTTAATCCCCTATCATTAGCCTTAATCAAAACAGCTGTTAATCAATCAGTGACTCTTGCGCCCCTGTTAATCGGTTAGTCATAAGATGGACTCATTATTTTGATTAAAGTCTTAGCCCCTTTAGGCCAAAGCACCATAGGTTAATCCCGCATTACCATATCTAGTCATGGTCAACTATGCTATATTGTGCCGCTAAATTCGCTAGCGCTTTCATCGGTAATAGACAGCCAATCCAATATGAATCTCGACAACCCAGTCAGCGCAAATAGTATCTAGTAATTATTAGGTGCCGATAACAGGGTTTTGGGGTCAAATCTTGATTTCCTAAAAGTTGCTGAATAAGGGTAGCTTTATGGCAGTTAGCCTACAGCCTATAGCCTCAAGGTCGCTAGCGTCTTACCAGTACTCTCCTAAGTTTGGGCGTTTTATGAGTGATATGATAATTTTAAATGAGGTGACCAAACGCTTTTTGAGTGAAAGCTCAGACAAAGCCAATCGTGGTCAAAAACAATGGTTCACCGCGGTCAAGCCTACTTCTTTGTCGATTAAAAAAGGTGAGATATTCGGCTTGATGGGTTATTCAGGGGCAGGAAAATCGACGTTGCTTCGATTAATTAACTTGCTAGAGCGCCCTGATAGCGGCCAAGTCGTCATCGATGGGGTAGATTTAACGGCCCTTGGTGCCAATGAGCTACGCATAGCCCGTCATAATATTGGCATGATATTTCAGCAGTTTAATCTGATGGCCAATCGCAGTGTTTATGATAATGTCGCCTTTAATCTTCAAGTCTCAGGCTATCCGCCTAAAGACATCCATCAACGCGTGCTTGAGTGTCTTGACATCGTTGATTTATCAGACCGTGCTCAGTACTATCCCGCTCAGCTCTCAGGCGGTCAAAAACAGCGTGTGGGTATCGCTCGGGCTCTAGCCCCCAATCCTAAGGTTATCTTAGCAGATGAGCCTACTAGTGCCTTAGACCCCGCCACCACTCGCAGTCTCTTAACTTGCCTTCGCGATATCAATGAGCAGTTTGGCGTGACCATCGTCATCGTTACCCACGAGATGAGCGTGATTCGCCGCTTGTGTCATCGCGTCGCCTTATTGCACCAAGGCCAACTGTTAGAAGTCGCTGATATCCATAGTGGCGCTATCCATGCTACCACTCCTATCGGTCAAGGCTTGATTAAAGAGGACTAACCATCATGATCAGCTCAGCAGAATTTAGCGACTCTATCAGCAAATTATTAACGATGAAAAAAGAGATTTGGCAAGCCTTAATCGATACTTTTTTGATGCTTGGCATCTCAACTACCGTGGCGATTTTAATTGGTGGGTTATTTGGTATATTTTTATTTTTGTCCAGCGACAAGCAGTTTTTGCAAAACAAACCCGCTTATGCCTTATTAGGCGGCATCACCAACTTCATTCGCGCTTTTCCATTCGTCATCTTAATGATTGCCATGAGTCCCTTTACCAAGGCTATCATTGGTACTGGAATCGGGCCTATTGCCGCCTCTTTAGTACTAGCCATTGCAGGGTCATTTTACTTTGCCCGATTGGTTGAGCAAAACTTGCGTGAAGTGCCTCGCGGTATTATCGAGGCCACTGAATCGATGGGCGCACGTCCGTTAACCATCGTAAAAGTTTTATTGAATGAGGCTCGCTCAGGGTTGGTGCTGTCTGTCACTATTTTGACCATCAGCTTACTGTCATTTTCGGCAGCCGCTGGTATGATAGGCGGCGGTGGGCTAGGAGACTTGGCAATCCGCTATGGCTATTATCGCTATCAAACTGAAGTGATGGTATTCATCGTTATTTTGCTATCGGTTATGGTGATTTTGATTCAGGCGGGTGGCAACTTATTGGCCAAGCGATTAGACAAGCGTTAGGTCTATTGACTTAATTTATTGATTAATCAAATCATTTAGTAATTAAGTCAACTGGCAGTTAACTTATGGGTTCGCTGGCCAGCTAAACCAACATCATGTTTCGATTTAAACGAATTATTGAAGTTAAAAAGGTCGATTAAGCCAATAAGGATTGGTTAAACAAATAATGCTTTAAATTTTTTGTGCCAGTCATCGGTTAAAGACGTCAGTAGCTTATGAATATTCATCATAACGACTTTTCAAGTCATTGTAATATACTAGCGCCCCTAACCTTATCGCTATAATGTTTGGTCTTAATCATATTAACCATTGCCCCTATTTATTATCCATATTATTTTTATTTTAAGGAAGTTTTATGACTTTATCCGTTATCTCGCGTCAAGTAGCTACCGCCTTCGCCGCCTTTGGCGTTTCAGGATTGGTATTAGTGGGCTGTAACAATACTTCAGCACCAGAGGCCAATAAGCAAGAGCCTGCTGCGACCACTGACACCAGTACGCCTGCTGGTGAGAATACTACTGATGCTGCCTCAACCGCTTCTAACACAGCCACTGCTGGTAGTGCTGGCCGCGACCCTAATAAAGACACTATCATCATCGGGACCACTGAAGGCGACTTTGCGGACATGGTGCGTAACCAAGTCAAAAAGACACTTGAAGACCAAGGTTACAAAGTTGAGCTCATCACCTTCACCGATTATGTGCGTCCGAATTTGGCACTGGCTGATGGCGACTTGGACATTAACGTGTTTCAGCATAAGCCTTATCTCGATACTTTTAAAGCTGAAAACAAACTTGACTTAGTAGAAGTGTTCCAAGTCCCTACCGCGCCGCTTGGCATCTATGCTGGTAAAAAGAAAAGCTTGGATGAAGCTTATAAAGGCATGAGTGTTTCAGCCCCCAACGATCCTAGCAACTTTGCACGTGCGCTAGTGATGATGAGCGATTTGGGCTGGATTAAACTTAAAGACGGCATCGACCCTCTAAAAGCTTCAAAGGCAGACATTGCCGATAACAGCAAATACGATATCAAAATCGTTGAGCTTGAAGCCGCTCAGCTGCCTCGCGCGCGTGATGAGGTCGACTTTGCGGTCATCAACGGCAACTATGCCACTGACTCGGGCATCAAAATCACTGAAGCCTTATTCCAAGAGCCTAGTTTCGCTTATGTGAACTGGTCTGCCATCAAAACGGCTGACAAAGACAAGCAGTGGGTCAAAGACGTCACCAACGCTTATAACTCTGACGCTTTTAAAGCCTATGCTCATCAAACTTTCCCTGGCTATAAATATCCTAAAATTTGGGGTGAAGAGCCAGCGGCTAAGTAGCAACACTAAATACTCTGGCACTAATTAGCAAAGCATTGACACGCTGAGTTAACTCCCCAGCCAATGAGATAAGTAATAGCGCCGATGGTAAATATCATCGGCGTTTTTTTGGCTTTTTTTTGCTTTTTTGATGCCAGTTAGTGGATAGCGTCTTATATCTCTTGGCATGCGTGGCAAAAACGGCTTAATAATTTACTTCAGTTACAGCCTGTGGCGGCTTTGTGTGAAAACGTCAGCACAGCTTTTTTATAAGATGACTTTTGCCTATAGTTAGTAGATT
>JAUNVX010000201.1:3618-4509 GCA_030540615.1 Psychrobacter sp.
TCTAATATCTATCTGATATCTGTCTAATAATAGTCATGGGCCACATTCTATCTATGACAAAGGAGCCAATATGAGTCTATTCAAAAGCTATAACATCCGAACTGCAGGAAGGTCGCCTATTCCTGTATTAGGATTAGGCACTTGGCAATCTACTGGTCAAGACTGTATTGATGTGGTCAAAGAGGCCCTGCAATTTGGTTATGAGCATATCGATACCGCTCAAGCCTATAGCAATGAGCGTGAGGTCGGAAAAGGAATTCAGCAATCAGGAGTAGGCCGAGAGAAGTTCTTTTTGACCACCAAAATATTTCCCGATGATTTAAAATTCCAACCCGAGAAGCTTCACGTAGCAGCCAAACGCTCATTAGAAGCGCTCGATGTGGATTATGTCGATTTATTGCTCTTACATTGGCCTGATAAGCGCGTCCCTCTTTCAGAAACTATGCCTGCCCTCTGTGAGTTACAAAAACAGGGTTTAACCCGTCACATTGGGGTTTCAAACTTCAATATTGACTCTTTATTAGAAGCCCAAAGATATGCTGACGTCCCTATTGTGGTTAACCAAGTTGAGTTTCATCCGTTTATCAAACAATCGACACTTGAAGCATTTTTGAACAACCATCACATTTTATTAGAAGCGTACTCCCCTCTAGCGCGTGGTGATGTCTTTGATAATGCTGTCATCAAAGAGATCGCCAATAAACATAGTATCACCCCTGCTCAAGTATCACTGGCTTGGATTTTAGCAGACGCCAAACGGATTGCTATTCCCAAAACCGCCAATCCGGCTCATCTTCAAAGCAATTTAGATGCCGTCAATGTCAAATTAGATAACGATGATATTGAGCGTATCAATGGTCTTGCCTCACGCTCTGGACGCAAAATCAAGCA
>JAUNVX010000011.1:0-6688 GCA_030540615.1 Psychrobacter sp.
GCTAGCGTAGTGGCTAAATCCTTAGCATGATTGTTTTTAAAAAAGTATAAATCTTGCATTCGCTGTGACTGGCAATTAGGGCAGCACTGCTTAAGATCATAATCCCCAATATCCTCTTTTATCTCATCTAGATTATCTATCCCTACCACTAAGTTTTTGCGTGATTTAAGTTGTACGTAAATAAGATAGCCCAATAAAGCAAGCGATATGACCAGCACCCAATAGGGCGCAGTATTGCCTATCATCTGTACCGAAGGCCCTTCGTAACCCAAACTAAGCATGAGATAAATACCTGCGGTCACCCCAATAAGGTACAGACCATCATTGATGATAGCCAACTTCTTGTCAGTATTTGTAGGTGGTCGGCCGCTTTGTAGCAGATGGATTTTTATAAGGTTGCAATGGCAATTTGGACAGAATTTAATGCCTTTACAGGTCTTAAACCGCCAAAATTGGTGCTGACAATTGGGACAAGTGGCTTTTAATAGGTTAGTTGATATCATTCTCTATTGCTCAACCTCATCTATTGGCTCTAATTTTAGACCGCTGCTTGATTTCGCCAAAGCAGATAACCTCAAGATAAGGTATAACCAAATGCTCAATATTAAAGATTTGATGATATAACTGACCTCACTGGCTGAGACTGGCAAATAATGGATGATATTAGTTACGAGTGAACTATCAGGGCTGACTTTAAAAGACATTAATAAAGTTATCACCACTAGGCCAATGATAATATTAAGATAACTCATTTTATGAGGACGTTTTCGATAACAAGATTTGCAGTTTAAACAGCCCACAAAATTGTCACTCATAAAATCTGAATCAATAGCTTTAGGAGCAGTTATATCAGGGTATCTTTTGGCTAGATTGGTCTTATACCAATATAGGCTTTGCAATCGCTGCGAGCCACAATTAGGACACGCTATATTAAGAGCGGACTCATTCACACCATTTAGTCGATATTCTCCTACATCTTCTTTTACCTCGTTAAATTGATCCACCCCTGCCTTAATTTTTGCAAATTTAGTCAAGGTATGGCGGAATATGGTCAAGCTTAATAGGATGATGACCACAAGCAAGATTAAAATAGACCCTATCCCATAGATGAATAAGCTCTCTAACATGGATATTATTGTGTGGTTAGACCACTTTTGTATGACATAAGCCAAAACAAAATTAAGACCAATCAATGCTAGTGCACTAGCAGTAGAAAAACGATTGCCGCTAGGGTCATATTGTTTTAACAAAAAGCTGTTATGGCACTTGGGACAAAAATTAATGCCTCGAAGAGTATCGTAATGCCAAAATTGATGTTGGCAGTGCGGACAAATGGCTTTTAAAGGATTAAGCAGCTTCATTTTATTATTCAATTATTATTAAAATGTCATAGTTAATCTTATCTTAGCGGATAAAACACCAGCAAAAACTAAGCCCCTCTCCCTAACATCTAGTCCTTGGCGACGGATCTTCCTCTAGCTTAATGTCTGGTCATTAAAAAAACTAATGCGTGGTTTAAAATAACTTAAAGCTATGCTAGTATCAATCGCTCATTGATGTAATACAAATTATAACAATAACCTAACTGATATTTTCATACTTATCTTAACCAATATTCTCGCTAATTATTACTCTTAAATTATTTGCGCTATTCAGCTCAATCACTAGATGAGCAATATCTTGATTTTTATTTTGTTGTTTTTATCTATTTTCTCTTTTAGGACCTTGTTATGCCAAGCCTCTATCTACGGCTCATCTATGCTATTGCGTCTTGTTTGACGGTTTATACGATTTATCATTTCACCACTCGCGATACCAACTCTCCTGAGCTAAAGGGCATGTTCAATAGAGTGCAGTGCCACACTCAGCCTGTGGATGCCGATCATATGAAGCACAACCGTGCTTTTATCAATTTTGATAAGTATGGGCTCTACTTTATCTGTCTAAGTGAGAACGAAACCAAGCAAAAAAACCTTCTTAAATGTGACACTTCGATGCAGCCGCCGCTTTGTGGCAATGAAGTCAGGATTACTCAATCCTATAGCTTGGCTAAAGACGGTACCATCATCAAAGCATCGCAATATACCAAAGACCTGCCTGCGCTAGTGAGCGGTGTAGAGTATATATTTGACCAAAGTGGCTTTAAGTTAAAAAATGATAGAAAAACCAATAGAGAGCAATTTCATTTTGGCAAGGATGACCTTCGCCATGATGGCAAATTTGAGTTCAAAAAAGACTTTGTTTGTGACAGTCAGTCCTATGCCCTCAATGCTGCCCGTTGTCAGGGCCTGTTGTCTTATAATGATTCGGATATCCTGATGGTGGTGTCACTCATAGCGCCTGACGGGACTAAGTTTCAAAAATACGATGCCAAAAAGAATATTCAGCTTTGGCTCAAACTATTAAGTGAGATAGTACAACCCGTCACGGCAGATGACTAGGGCTTATCGGCAGTCGTATTTTAAATGCATCATCAATCAGCTCATGATGACAATACGCTACAGCTGCCGAATACAAACTTCTCCTCTCCATCCCCAAGCTATAAAAAATAAGTAGAAACGCTTTATGCAGAATATTTTTGGACGTTGGATGTACGTTCTAGGCTTTATTATTGCCGTAGTGTTTTTCTCTGGTTGGTTTAGCAGCTCCGATAAAGCTAGCCCGCTAGAGCTACCTGCAAAATTAGCGGGTGTCAAATGCCTCCCCCCACCTGAAGATGCCAAACATGCCGAAACCAATCGTATGCTACTTGAATATGACAATTACGCTATCTATCAAGTCTGCATCCCCTCTTTTATGATGCGAGAAAAGGACAAATTAAAATGCGGTTATGCTGAGGATCAAATGACTTTGGTCTGTGATGAGCAAGCTATCTTGCAACAGGATTTTGTGCATAGTGCTCTCAGTGATATCTATGCCGTTAATAAAGTAACGTCGCAAATACCTGACCCTAAAAGCAGTGTCACCATTCGCTTTAGCCCACAATCATTGCCCATTCGTAAGACGAGATCTAAGCATTACACCAAAGAGAGTTATGTTACCCAAGGCATCAAGTTACCAAGCAAGTTTAGATTGCGCGGTGACCCCATTTGTCAGTCTGCGATCAGCGGCAAACCTCAAGGACTGTCAGGCATAGTACGGGAAAGCAGTCATTGCTATGTAGATGCTGCTTTTGGCGACTTAAACCTCCAGCTAGAGATAGAAGCATTGGCGAATAATTATGACCAATTCACGCGCCGCGACCAGATTAATGAGATTAACTTTTGGCTCAATTTCCTTGATCAAATGGTAATCGCTAGTTAATTTTAAGTGGATAATGATGACTGTTTAAAAATGACCCTTAGCTGCGCCCACAAAAAAACCCCGCTAAGCCAAAGCCTATCGGGGTTTTGTTTTGATGACGCTATCAAAAACTGATAACGTCAAGTACTAGCTATTAGAGCCCATAGAGGAATGGCTGATTACATCATGCCGCCCATTCCACTCATGCCGTCATCTTTCTCAGGCTTATCAGTGATCATGGCTTCAGTAGTGAGCATTAGGCCAGCTACAGAAGCAGCGTTTTCTAGTGCTGATCGAGCGACTTTGGCAGGGTCCAAGATACCCATCTCAATCATGTCGCCATACTCGCCGCTAGCGGCGTTATAGCCATAGTTACCAGAGCCGTTTTTGACTTCGTTAACCACAACAGAAGCTTCATCACCAGCGTTAGTGACGATTTGACGAAGTGGTGACTCCATCGCACGGCGTAGGATATTGATACCAGCATTTTGGTCATCGTTATCACCGCGAAGCTCACTTAATGCCGCCATAGCACGGATTAGTGCCACACCGCCACCAGGGACAACGCCTTCTTCAACTGCAGCGCGAGTCGCATGAAGCGCATCATCTACACGGTCTTTCTTCTCTTTCATTTCAGTTTCAGTGGCTGCGCCAACTTTGATGACCGCTACGCCGCCTGACAATTTAGCCATACGCTCTTGAAGCTTCTCTTTGTCATAGTCAGAGCTAGACTCTTCGACTTGACGACGGATAGATTCAACGCGAGCTTCGATATCAGCTTTGACGCCAGCGCCATCAACGATGACTGTGTTTTCTTTACCAACGGTAACTTTCTTAGCGGTTCCTAGCATATCGACAGTAGCTGTCTCTAGGCTCATGCCTACTTCTTCAGAAATAACCGTACCGCCTGTTAAGGTGGCGATATCTTGTAGCATGGCTTTGCGGCGATCACCGAATCCTGGCGCTTTTACCGCACAAGTTTTTAAGCCGCCACGCATATTGTTCACGACCAAAGTCGCTAGCGCTTCGTTTTCAACGTCTTCAGCGATGATAAGCAGTGGCTTGCTTTGCTGCATGACTTGCTCAAGTAATGGCACGATTTCACGGATATTGCTGATTTTTTTGTCAACCAACAAGATATACGGGTTATCAAACTCAGTGGTTAAGCTGTCTTGCTTGTTAGCGAAGTATGGGCTGATATAGCCACGGTCGAACTGCATACCTTCAACGACTTCTAGCGTGTCTTCAAAGCTAGAGCCTTCTTCGACAGTGATGACGCCTTGCTTGCCAACTTTTTGCATCGCTTGCGAAATCAACTCACCAATCTTGGTATCAGAGTTGGCAGAGATTGAGCCTACTTGTGCAATCGCTTTTTCATCGTCAGCAGGAGTAGATAACTTATGAATCTCTTCAACGGCTGCGCGAACGGCTTTGTCGATACCGCGCTTAAGATCCATTGGGTTCATGCCAGCCGCGACTGATTTCATGCCTTCTTGCAAGATAGACTGGGCCAATACGGTTGCCGTAGTGGTTCCGTCACCAGCGACATCATTGGTTTTGCTCGCCACTTCACGGACCAATTGAGCGCCCATATTTTCAAACTTGTCTTCAAGCTCGATTTCTTTAGCCACTGAAACACCATCTTTGGTGATAGAAGGCGCACCAAATGACTTGTCGATGACCACGTTACGGCCTTTAGGGCCTAAAGTAACTTTTACGGCGTCCGCTAAAATGTTGACACCATCCATCATTTGTTTGCGGGCATTAATGCCAAACTTTACGTCTTTTGCCATGAGAATAAACTCCAATTATTATGGTTAATTCGATAAATATAATGCTAATAATTCTGATATATCAGTCATCAATGAGACTGATAGCTGGGACCAAAAGGTTAAAGGCTCTTAACGGCTTTGGATTAACCTTCTAGCACACCTAAGACATCAGACTCTTTCATAATCAATAGCTCTTCACCGTCTACTTTGACAGTCTGTCCAGCGTACTGACCGAATAATACTTTGTCGCCAACTTTGACATCTAGCGCGCGTACTTCACCGTTTTCACGGATTTGACCATTGCCCACAGCCAAGACTTCACCTTGAGAAGGCTTTTCTTGAGCTGAACCTGGCAACAAGATACCACCAGCTGTCTTTTGCTCTTCTTCCACGCGGCGAACAACAATACGGTCATGCAAAGGACGAATATTCATCGTTATGACTCCAAAATTAAATTAAGTTGAATAATATGACCCAAACCGTCACTCCGGCTAGTATTCTTAGAGTTAATAACCAAGATTGCAGCTTAGGCTTGTCATCAAAAATGGGGGCAAGTAGCTATCGCTTCAAGGCAAATGCTATAAATTTTATTAAATTGATACAAATAGGCTCTAAGAGGTGGCTTGTCTAGCTGCCTTTGAATCCCTAGCTTTGACTCCCCTGCCTAACCGTCATTCAATATGAATCCGCTAAGTTAATGGTTTGTCTCACAGCACGTTACCGCTTAGCAAGGTTAGCAACACCTTTCTACAGCTCAACACTCACTTACTACAGCTTGCTACTATCAGCGCCCTTGAAAATGTAACAGAATATGACCATTAAGGGTGTATGACTTATTCTCTAAGATTTAAGTGATTAATTATTTAAGGAAGCTGCTCTATGTCTATTATTAAAAACTATTTATCTGCCTCGCCTACTAACGCCATCCTTCGCACCAGCGCCGCTGCTGCCTTGATAGGAGCGATGAGTTTGACTGCCCCTACCTTAGCTAATGCCAAAAACATCGCCCCTTCGACAGCTGATTATAGCTTTACTATCGAAGACAAATACAAAGGCTCAGCGACGCGCACTTTGAGCCAAGCTGGAAACTCATGGAAATACAACATGAGCGCGCGTGTCTCTGGCGTGGCCTCTGCTTCGCAAAATAGCAGCTTTAGCTTGTCAGGTACTAGCGTTATCCCTAGTAGCGCCAATACGACCTATAAAGTATTCGGTATGGGCCGCACTCATAAGTTGGCTTTTAACCCCAGTAGCAAGCAAGTGGTCAGCACTTATAAAGGCGAGTCAAAGACTTTAAAGATGAGCCAACAAGCCTTTGATGATTTGAGCCTTGAGATTCAGATTCGCCAAGACTTATTAAACGGCAAATTCACTGGCAGCTATTACATGGCCAAAAAAGATAAGATTGAGAAGACCGCCTTTAGAAAGTCTGGCAGTACCAAAATCACTGTGCCAGCTGGTACTTTCGACACCGTCCGAGTCGACCGTATCCATGATGACAATAGCCGCTCTACCAGCTTTTGGTTAGCACCTAGTCTTGATTATCTGCCTGTAAAAGTGGTTCAGGTAAATGATGGTAAAAAGATGGATTTAGAGTTGACCAAGGTTCGTTAAGCCCCTTGTCTAATTGCCTT
>JAUNVX010000011.1:6788-25089 GCA_030540615.1 Psychrobacter sp.
AATAAAGTCTAAATCAAGTCATGACGGACTTATTCATCGAGGGCAAGCGCTTAAGTAAAATAAACAATAAGCCATTAATCAGTAGCAGCAGCACGGTATCAATGACATAAATCCAAATGACGGACAGCTCAACCGCATAGGCTCTAGCAAAGATTACTACCGCACTCGCCCCTAAATACACTAAGGTGAACATACTGCTAATCAGCAGTAAATAAGGCGAGCGACCTTTCATCATCACCGGGGTCATGATAAATGCGGGTATTAGCCATAACGCCTGCCACGCGATACCACCTGTAATATCTAAGTCTTGAGCAGTAAAAGTGGCTATCAAAACCGGTAAAGCCAGCAGTCGATAAGCCAACCAGACCAGCCAAAAGATTTGTAAGCGCCTGATGATAGGCTCAATAGGTTTACTGGCTTTTGCACTACTGACAGACGATTGAGCATCAGACATAAAGCGACTATTCCAAACTAAAGGGTTTATTATAACTCGAATACAGCCAGCCCACTTAAAATTTGCCGCACCCCTGATTATATATGTGTCAAATATCGATTATAACACTGGCTCAGGCTGGCGATTTCACGTCATGTCTTATCACTTAGCTAACCGCTATCAGACGCAACTGATTCTTATGCAACTGCATTTGCCGCCAGTAGACTAGGCCATAAAGTCCTATACCTAGGGCATAACTGACATATTCATGAGGTAAATTGAACCAGCCCTGAATCACATTGGGTATCATTAATAACAACGTAATCAGCAGCAGTAACAGCACCTCAAGCCAATTGGTCTTGACCCTTATCCAGCGCTGAGTGGCGGACGAAAACGCCAACATACCAAGCACGGCCGTTGAAAATATCAAAGCAATCTCTAATGGGTTGGTAATCCATTGCCAGCCTGCCGGGTCTTTTGGATTGCTAGCATCAACCCCATCAATCAATAGCAGCTTGCTATTAAAAAAGAACATAAAGGGCAAAATCGCCGTCCTAATGTCATAGGCAAAACCTTGTAACCCGGTCTTGATTGGGTCGGACTTGGCGATACCCGCAGCTGCATAAGCCGCCATTCCTACTGGCGGTGTATCGTCGGCTAAGATACCAAAATAAAACACAAATAGATGCGCGGCTATTGCCGGCACGAGATAGCCCAAATCACCACTTAACCCTAATATGACTGGCGCCGTTAACGAGGCCATGACGATGTAGTTGGCCGTGGTCGGCAAGCCCATGCCCAGTATCAGCGACACAATAGCTGTCAAGGCGAGTACAGCGATGACATAACCGCCTGATAACACCTCGATGACATCGGCTAAGATAAGCCCAATTCCAGTGATGGTGACAGAGCCGACTACGATACCCGCCACCCCAGTCGCCACAGCAATGGGCACCATATTCTTGGCCCCATTAATCATCCCAGCTCCAATATCGGTGAGGGCAATCTTGATGTTATCAGTCAAGTTCAAGCTTCGTTTTTGATATAAAGACTTGATAAAGGGCTGAACTATCATGATACCCATCAACACTATAATGCCATTAAAAGCCGCACGCTGCGGCGACATACGGAGTATCACTAAGGTGTATATCAGATAAAAAACTGGCAATATATAATGTAGGCCACTGACAAATACCCCCCATACCTTTGGTAACCTGTCTTTGGCTTCCCCTTTAATTCCTAGTTTTTTGGCCTCTAAATGGACAATATAAAATAGCGCGATATAGCTGACAAAGGCAGGTATCGCCGCCGCCATAATCACACCAGCATAATCCATGCCCAAAAATTCAGCGATAATAAAAGCCGCAGCGCCCATTATAGGCGGCATAAGCTGGCCATTGGTAGAAGCGGCCACCTCAACAGAAGCCGCTTTATGCGCAGGAAACCCTAAGCGCTTCATTAAAGGAATGGTAAAAGTGCTCGTCGTTACCGTATTGGCAATGGAAGAACCAGAGATAATACCCATCATCCCTGAGGCTGCCACTGACGCTTTGGCAGGACCGCCATCAAAGCGGCCTAAAGCGGCATAAGCCAAATCGATAAAGTATTTACCCGCGCCCGCTCGCTCAAGCAAAGCGCCAAATAAAACAAATAAAAACACATAACTGGCACTCACGCCCAATGGAACACCAAAGATGCCTTCAGTCGTCAAAAACATCTGACCCATCATCTTATTGATGCTAGCGCCTTTATGCGAAATCATCTCCGGCATGAACTGCCCAAACTTCACGTAGGCCAAAAAAACCAAAGCTATCACAGCCAACGCCGGCCCCAAAGCTCGCCTAGAGGCCATGAGGAGCAGAATAATACCCGCTATCGCCGCCCAAACATCAATGGGTAGCCAAGCCCCTGACCGGGCATTGAGCGCATCATAAAAGATAAAAATATACAGCGCCGTTGCACCGCCCGCTATCGCAAGCCCATAATTCCATAGGGGAATGCTGACCATGGTTTTTTTGGTACGAAACATCGGGTACATAAAAAAGGTCAATACCAGTGCAAATGCTAAATGTATTGATCGAATGAAGACATCATTTACGGGCAGTAACACCACATAAAGCTGAAAAAATGACCAAACAAAAGCAATAACGGCAATGAGCCTATACCCGAATGAATCAGTCGGCAAGACTCTTTTGCCCTCTAGTACATCAGCATCGTTGGCATCTAAATCTGTGCTACTAACCTCTCCAGTCTCCGTTGCTATCGATTCGCTACTGGTTAAATCAGTGCTATCAGCCCCCTTATTATTGGCAGTATTGACTTCTACAGTGGCATCCTTGCCAAGGCTATTTTTACTATTGTTCTGGTTATCATTCACCTTTTTCTCCCTTACTGTCAGTAATGTCACCTCGTGCATCATTCTAAAAACAAAAAAGCACAAATCATATAATCTGTGCTTTTTAATATTTTTTTCTAATAATCTCCTAGTTTTGCAAGCTACTTAATGACTAAATCATCCATGATTCACTTATGCGGTAGCGATGGCAATACCAGCTTTTTCAAAGGCGGCTATAGCGGCTGGATGTTGAGGAACGGCCAACCCTTCTAATAGTGACTCTTTGGTGATGTCTTTATAAGCGGGATGAGACTCTTTGAACTCATCAAAGTTATCCAATACCGCTAGGGTTACTGCTGTCACTGCATCATCAGCCATATCTTCACGTGTGACCAACACTGCTTTGACCCCTAAGCTAGGCACATCCGTCTCCACGCCTTCATAATGACTGGCTGAGATTACCCCTTTAGCATAGTAAGGGTTGTCAGCGATTAGCTTATCAATCGCTGGACCATCAATGGGCACAAGATTGATATCGACAGAGTTAGCCGCATCTTTAATATTGGCCGTAGGATGGCCAAACATGCCAAAGTAACCATCTACTTTTTTGTCCTTGAGCATGGTGGGTCCTTCAGAGGATTTTAGCTCATTGACCAGGGCTAGCTCATCTAGATTGATGCCAGAAGCAGCAAAGACTGACTCTGCTGTCATGCGCGTTCCACTACCAGGAACATCGATATTGATACGCTTACCTTTGACGTCCACCAAAGAGGCGATACCCGCATCTTTTCTGACCACTAAGGCCAATAGCTCTGGATAGATAGCCAGTACGCTTCGCAGCTCTTTGACGGGCGCTTCACTAAACTTGCCTTCGCCATTGTAGGCTTGAAAAGCTGTATCGCTTTGGGCGATGCCAAAATCTAACTCTTTTGCTTTGATAGTATTCACGTTGTATACCGAGCCACCTGTTGATTCGACCGAACAGCGAATAGGCGACTCACTCGCTTTTACCATCCGGCAAATCGCACCACCTGTAGGGTAATAAGTGCCCGTGACACCGCCAGTTCCTATGGTGATAAATTTAGTGGCTGCAGTCTCGGTAGTTGGGCCCGTGACCACTGCTTCTTCGTTAGCAGGTTGTGAGCACCCGGTTGCTAAACAAAAGCCTATTGCTAAAGCCGTCAATGCTGGTAAGGTTTTCATTATGACATATCCTTATAAATAATGATTTATACTACTGCTATGTACAATTAATACAATTAGATACACTTAGAAACAAATATCCATAGTTTAGATACTAATAGAATAAATTGCTTAAGTCCAGCCTTCATCTAATTAAGTATAGATATTAGTCAGCCTCATATAAGATGTCAGGTGAATAACTTAGCGATTATTTATTTACCAATCCCCTAGGGGATTTATGCAGGCGTCACAGAGAAATCATTTTTTAGACCCTCGGGGTCTTTGCTTCAGCATAAAAAAACCCCTTAAAAAGGGGTTTTAAATAGCAAACATATGTCTATTATTAGTTAGGAAGGTTGGGTTTTATATCCAATTAAATACTCGATGACAGATAAAATCTTTATAAATCAGTTGCAATTATAAATAGTCAGCCGGATTTAATAGGATTGATAGTGTCTGTTACCAAGCCGCATTGGATAAAGCTTTGGCCGTTATAGCAAGCCTGCGACCTTGAGCAATCGCCAAACTTCTTTCATCAGCCGTCACAGGTTGGTCATGGGCGGACCCGCTGACATGCGATGCCCCATAAGGAGTGCCACCACGATTGGTACGATTTAACGCAGCTTCAGCATAGGGGATGCCGACAATCATCATACCGTGATGTAAAAGTGGCATCATCATGGTCAGCAGCGTGGTCTCTTGGCCACCATGCATAGAGCCTGTAGCCGTAAAGACACTGGCAGGTTTGTTTTGCAAGTTACCTGCTAGCCAAATAGTGACTGTATTGTCCCAAAAATATTTCATGGGAGCGGCCATATTGCCAAAGTGGGTGGGACTGCCAAGCGCAAGCCCCGAGCAATCCTTTAAATCATCCATAGTGCAATAGAGGTCACCCTCTTCAGGGATAGCAGGCTTGACTACTGTGGTCTCAGGCGCAACGGTGGGCACAGTACGAATGCGTGCGGTCATGCCAGCCTCTTCTATACCTTGAGCAATCGCGTAGGCCATCTCTTTGGTGGTGCCATAATTAGAATAGTAAAGTACGAGTATATACGGCGTCATAGCGCTAGAAACGGAGGTCATAATGATGTCCTAATAATAGTGGCCTGATTTAGGCAAGATGAGAACAAATAGGTTTAGGATAATGTAGCGCTATTATGCCAGTGCTTAGGCTTTAGGTGCAAAGTTAAGTCTGCTATTCGGTAACAACCTTGTTCGGTTTATGCTGATATTCATGAAGTACAACTGAGCAAATTTTGCTAAACTACGATGACCTTTTATCGATCAGAACGCTTCCCCCTATGGACAAACTCATTCAAAAACTGCCTTTTTTAAAAAAAATGCTACAGCAGCGTTGGTTTCAGTTTCTCAAATTTTTGACCCGTCATTTTCTTGAAGATGACTGCCAACAAAAAGCTGCCTCGCTCACCTATACCACGATGCTCTCTATCGTACCAATATTGACTGTTTTACTGATGATATTGTCCTCAGTACCAGCGTTGGCATCTGTTCGGGCGCAGATTTATCAAGTCATCTATAGCAACCTGTTGCCACAATCTAGCGTTCAGGTCAGCCAGTATATTAATGACTTTGCCGAAAAGTCTACCAACTTGACCGCCATTGGTGTCATGGCGCTATTTGTGACCACCATCATGACCCTTACCACCATTGAAAAAGCCTTTAACCAGATTTGGCGGGTTGAAGACCGTTCAGGGGGTATGAAAAGTATTTTACGCTATTGGATTATCGTGACGTTAGGCCCCTTAGTACTGGGCACCGCTTTTATCGTTTCAAGCGCGGTCCAAAGTATCAGTTTGCTCAATCGTGAGGTTGCAGGCTATGGGATTGACTGGTCATTTTGGGTTCAACTGGTTTCATTTGCGGTCACCACAGCAGGCTTTATAGGGATGTATTGGTTCATCCCTAAGGCTCGTGTTCCTGTCAAAAATGCTGCTATTGCAGGCGTCTTTGTTGCTGTGGTTTTTGAGCTGCTTAAACATACCTTTGGCTTGGTCATGACCAACTTTACCAGCTATGAGGCTATCTATGGGGCCTTTGCAGCGTTGCCGATATTTCTATTGTGGATTTATCTATCATGGAATTTGATTTTGTTAGGGGTAGAGATTAGTTATACCTTAACTATCTTTGAAACCAAAGAGGTTTATCCTCGCCACCCTCTTCTTAGTCTCTTAGACATGCTAAACCTGGTCTATCAGCATCATCAAAAAGGCGATGCGGTTAGTGAGCAAGATCTTCGAAATGTCTTGGGCCGAAAAGAGCTGCCTAAATGGTTTACTTATCTTAATTATCTGTTAGACAGCGACTTAATCACCCTCACTGAGCAAAATGAGTATGTGCTCAAAAAAGACTTAAGCCAGATGACCCTTTGGGAATTTTATAAGACCCTACCTTATCCTCTGCCTATCAAAGACGAGCTTGATGAGATGGATGAGACGGATATGCAGCCTTGGTTAAGCATGCTCATTAATCACTTTGAACATACCGAGCGCTTTGCTAAGCAAGAGCTGAATCTACCTCTAGCCACTGTCTTTGCCCATAGCGAGCCGCGTAAAAAAACGGACAGCAAAACTGGTGACAAAACCAGTCCTGATAAAAAGAGCAGCGGCTCCAAACGTAACTACGATAAGGTAGAGGCCTTTGACCGCCATGCAGACATCGTCCGAGACGAGCGTAACCATGAGGTCATTATCCCTGATGATGATTTGCCCGATTCCTCTAATACTAATCCGGGCAATCGCGCCAAAAACTATGTGGTCAACCAACCCACCAATGTGTCAAGCATCCATGCTGCTGCTCATCGTAGTCCACGACTGTTAGGCTTAGGCTCTAGTGACATCATTACTGAGGCAGATGACCCTGAGCGGTAGTCTAGGGCATTTCAATAACGCCGCTCTTAGCTTTTTCATTAAATAACTGACAATAACTGAGCGGACGCAAAATATGATTTTATGAATAACTGGTGATTATTCTTGGGTTGGCTGCCGCTACCTTCAGACAGTTTAAGAATAGTAACCAGTCGTCATACTATATTTGTTATCAGTAAGTTCAGTTGAGTAGGCTTAGGCTTGATTAATCTGGCCCCTACACTAAGAGTAAAGTATGAATAATATCAGCAGGAGTTAATCCTTCTCGCAGGCTTCAAGGCGTTTAAGGTGCGCGCATAACTATAATCAAATTATTTATTTTAAATTTGTCATTTTTACTTGATCATTACTGAGAGATTCTTAGCATGCAACAAGCTGCCAGCTTAACCGTCCTTGAAATCGGGGCTATATTCCTAACCATTACTGCCCTACTCGCCTATATTAACCATCGTTTCGTCGGTCTACCTACCACCATCGGCGTGATGGTGATTTCACTCCTCGTGTCTATCTTTGCTATATTTTTGGGGGTGCTTGGGTTTGACCAATTGATTGATTATGAGGTCGGTCTACTTAATCAGCTTGACTTCACTGAGGTGCTCTTAGATGGCATGCTCTCCATGCTCTTATTCGCTGGTGCGCTTCATGTCAATATTGGTGATTTGCGCCGCTATAAGCTGCCAATAGCTATTTTAGCGTGCCTAGGCACTATAGTATCCGCGGTATTGATTGCCACAGCTGTTTACTTGATTATGCCTTTATTAGGCTTTGAGTTGTCCTATATCTGGTGCCTATTGTTTGGGGCACTGATTTCCCCTACTGATCCAATTGCTGTGATGGGTATCCTAGCCTCAGCCGGTGCTCCCAAAAGCCTTGAGACGGTCATCGCTGGCGAGTCTTTATTCAATGATGGTATTGGCGTGGTCATCTTTGTTATTTTGCTAGGGATTCTTAGCAGTGGTGATATTCCCTCTGCCGCTCATATTGGCCACAGCCTAATGGTGGAAGCTGGTGGTGGTATCTTATTTGGTATTATTCTAGGCGCGATTTTGTATTATTTGCTTAAAAGCATCGACAGTTATCAAGAAGAGGTTCTACTTACTCTAGCTGGCGTGTTAGGCGGTTATGCTTTGGCCAGTCACTATCACCTATCAGGGCCATTAGCGATGGTCATGATGGGGCTGATGCTGGGCAATCAAGGTCGAACCTATGCCATGAGCGACCAGACTCGTCACTATGTTGATTTATTTTGGGAATTAATCGATGAGATTTTGAACGCCATATTGTTTGTGTTAATTGGTCTTGAAGTGGTCATTATCGCTTATTCGGTCAATCTATTTATCGCTGCGATTTTGGCCATCATCATTGCCTTAGTAGCGCGCTTTATAGTCGTTGGGCTGACCACCAAAACCTTCAACCAGCAATTAGAGCTGCCCAAAGGCGCTTGGAAAGTATTGACGTGGGGCGGCCTACGAGGGGGCATCTCAGTCGCTCTGGTCTTACAACTGCCGAGCGGTCCTGAGCGTGATGTCCTCCTTGCTTTGACCTATGCCATCGTCATCTTCTCTATCTTAGTTCAAGGTCTTAGCATCGGCAAAGTCGCCAAAAGCATTCGCCCAAGCGGTCATAAGGTCCTAACCGATTAGGCATGTCTTATGTCATTTAAACTGGAATCTTTAAAAAGATGGCTCAGTTTTTAATACAGTAGTGGTAGAAGGTTATCAAAAGTGCGATTCGTAAATTGAATCGCACTTTTTTTATGAGAGTTTTAGACTTTTCATAATGCTGGTATTAACTCTTCGCTAGCCTATCAATCGTCTATTACCAGTCATCAAGCGCCAATTAATACTCAATAACCACACCAATTAATTACTGAAAAAAACAATGTTAACTCTCATGATAAGCCAACTTTAGGCTTCATTGATGCTTTTGACCTTTTGAGGTTTTCAAGAGCTGATAATATGTTAAAGGCTAATAATTAAGGACTATAAATGGATTGGGCTCGAATTCTTATTCATGACACTACCTGGACATTTGCCGCCGAAATCGCCATTCGAGCAATCATGATGTTTATCTTAATCATTGTGTTTTTACGAGTGACTGGTAAGCGAGGTGTCCGTCAATTATCCATTTTTGAATTGACCATGATTTTAGGTCTAGGCTCTATCGCTGGCGACCCAATGTTCACCGAAGATTTACCGATTATTCAAGCCGTTATTATTATGACCACGGTGATTAGTCTCTATAGAATATTCACTTGGCTAATGATGAAGTTTCAGCCCTTTGAGGATCTATTAGAGGGCAAGTCACTGTATATTGTTGAAGACGGGCAGCTGGTCCTTGATAAGATTGCTGAGGGCAAAATGTCTCACGATGAGTTCTTCTCTGAGCTGCGCCAAAAGGGGGTGGAGCACTTGGGGCAAGTACGCACCGGGCTGCTAGAGACCGATGGTAACTTTAGTATGTTGTTATTTGAAGAGGATGATGTGCGCTATGGGCTGCCGCTTTATCCTAAACAATATCAGGCAGTTACTAAGGTTGAGGCGGGACAGTGCTATGCTTGCATGTATTGCGGTCATATTGAGGCTATTGAGGTCGCCAATCAATTGTGCCCTCGCTGCCAAAATGACTGCCGGCAATGGGCGCAGGCCATGAACACTAAGTTTATAGGGTAAAACTAAAGAGTCATGGTCAGCAATTATATCAATCCTTTACGTTTCATATTGCGATAGACCACTACAACGATAACTATATTTAAGATGAATATTAATACCTTAAACCAATCTAGCGGGCTAACCACCAGATAATACAGCTCTACAGGGATAAAAATACCATAACCAAGTACGCTATACCAATAGGCCCAAGTTTTATCATGCCATAGCCCGTAGGCTTCAATAAATCGTAAGCTTGCGTAACCAATGATAATACCTACGAAAACATGCCAATGCTGATTGGCTTTTAACGCTTGGGTCACTAGGCCATCGACCTGATTGATTAATAGCTGACCAAAGTAATGCTGCCAAAGGGCTTGAGCACTGCCTAGCCAAGTGGTTAAATCACGGTGCCATAGCCATAATGCAGCAGCAGCTAATAAAGCACCAAGGCCTTTTAATATCTCATAAATAGCCACGGCTTTAATCGAACTACTGGCCTCCGCCTCACCTTGACGCCTCTTTTTAGATATGTCAGCTGTCAGAGTCTGATTATGATGGTCAACACTGTCCGTGACACCAATATCATTTAAGTCAGTGTCAGTTAAACCGATACCATCTACTGGAGGCTGTTTGGGCAAGTGCGCTCGAAAATCAGTCAAATAGGGTCTCCACGACTCGTCCCATAAGGGTTTGCCCGCTAAATGGCGTATTTTTGCCCTGTGATTTCATACTTTCAGCAGTCACTTGCCACTGCTCTTCAGGATTGATGACTATAGCGCCACCAATCTTTTGATAACTCTCTTCAATCCCCGCTATCTTGGCAGGATTCAGACAAACCTTTTCTACCAGCAGCTCAGGGGTCAACACCTCATCACGAACCAACTGGCAAGCGAGCGCCATAAAGGTATCAAAGTTTGAGATACCGGGCGTGGTCTCTGCAAAAGGCGCTTTTTTAGCCGTGAGATTAAGTGGCTCATGATGACTGCAAATAGCATCAATAGTGCCGTCTTTTAGACCTTCTCTGAGCGCTTGCTGATCTGTGTTACTGCGTAGCGGTGGCAGCACAAAAGCTAACGCATTAAAGCCTTCGATGGCATCATCCGTCAAATGCAGCTGATGCATCGCGACATCACAAGTGACTGGCAGACCTTTGCCTTTGGCCCAGCGCATTAATTCAACCGATGACTTACAGGATAACTGGCTAAAATGTGCTGATATACCTGTCTCTTCCACCATCAGTAGCTGCTTGGATAATGCCACGGTCTCAGCGATCCAAGGAATGCCTTGCAACCCGTGAAACGAGGCAATATAACCTTCGTGAGCCACGCCGCCTGCTGATAGGCTTGGCTCATTGGGATAAAAGAATATCTTAAGGCCAAACGTAGCCGCATACTCAAGCGTTCGTAGCATAACCATGTCATCGGTGAATGGCCTGCCCGCATTAGAGACAGCGATACAGCCACCTTGCTGCAACCCCGCTACATTAGCAGGACGCTCGCCTTCTAATCCAGCAGTCAGCGCGCCTATCACATGCAGATAGATACCCCCATCTTGTAGTGCTCGCTCACGCAGCCCTTTAAGCAGTGATCCATTTTCGAGGACAGGGTCGGTATCAGGCGGCACAACAACGTGCAAAAAACCGTTATCACGAGCCGCTCGGCCCTCAGACTTTAAAGTGCCATGCTGCTGACTGCCCGGCTCGCGAAGACGCGCACATAAATCCACCAATGGCGGCATGAGCCAATGATTCGGATTATCAGTTAGCTGACGGGGCTTGGTAAAACCTTCAGGAAGTAAGTTTTGCATGGGATGCCTGTAATGATTTTAAATTAAAAAATAGCGTCATATCTTAACCCTTATTTGCTCTAAACTCGCGCTGACCCTGCATAGCCAATGACAAAACCGCCATACGCACTGCGATGCCATTATTAACCTGTTTAAGGATGACAGATTGAGGACCATCAGCAACGCTAGAGGCAATCTCGACCCCGCGGTTCATAGGGCCAGGATGCATCACTAGCGCATCGGGCTTGGCTTTGGCAACGCGCTCTGGTGTAATCCCATAATGCTTGTAATATTCACTAGAGTTGGCAAGCAGTGGAGAGCCAATTCGCTCATTTTGAATGCGTAACCCTATAATCACATCGCAGTCTTTTACCCCAGCATCAATGTCCTCAAAGACGGACACGCCGTAGCGCTCGATACCTTTTGGCAATAAAGTGCGAGGCGCAATCACCCGGATGTCTTTGACACCCAAAGTTTTGAGCGCGCTAATATCCGAGCGAGCCACCCGCGAGTGCTTAATATCCCCAATAATCGCTATCGACAGCTCTTCAAAGGGTCGCGGCGATTCTCGGTGAATAGTCAACATATCTAGCATCCCTTGAGTCGGATGCGCGTGCCAGCCATCGCCGCCATTGATTATAGCGATATCAGGGGTGACTTCAGTGGCCATAAAATGCGCTGCGCCTGAGGCTGAATGACGCACCACAAAAATATCAGCGGTCATCGCTTGCAAATTCCAAAGAGTATCTCGCAGACTCTCGCCTTTTTTGGTGCTTGAGCGAGCAATGTCAATATTGAGCACATTAGCCCCTAGCCGTTTCTCAGCGACTTCGAAGGTGGTCCGAGTACGGGTGGACGGCTCAAAGAACAGATTCATCACGGTGCAGCCTTCAAGCTCAGGACTATTAATCAGTTGCCCCTGATCATCAAAAAAGCTCTCAGCTTTGGCTATAATGGTCTGAAGCTGAGCCTTATTAAGCCCCTCTACCCCCAAAAAGTGGCGTAAGTGACCGTCTGCATTTAACTGAGGTCGACTCAGCGAGGTGTTAAGCCGTTGCTGAATGCTACTAGGATCATATTGACGCGAAGAATCAATAGAATTAATGGGCATAAGACGCCTTTTTATTTTGTCAAAGAGGTGAGAGAATATATAGCTTAAATATCTTGATTATGGCTATCACGATTATGGTCAGTAAAGTCAATCATTCAATTAGGGTAATGGGATTATACCAGTAGTGTAGCCGATTTTAATTGCTGCAAAAAGTAAAAAAGACTCGCTCTATACCAAAACCACACGTGATGCTATCGTGATAAAAACTAGGGCGGTCACTAGTCTCTTAGTATAATTCAAGATTATCCAATGATTATGACCTAATGGCTATATACTATGGCCTACTGAAATAGACTAGATAGCATTGACTAGATACTATTATCATCATCCAGATGATAGCCCCCACTACTCTATTACTTGCTGACCTGTTATTAATTCTCTCTCTATGCATTGCCCTATTATTTATTGCCCCCTTACTAAGAGTAAGGTCCGATTAAATTCTATACGACTATATTTACTTTTTTGATTCAATACCCTTTAATATTTATGGAGATGTTATGACCACTTTAACTGATTATCTTGCTCAATTTCCCACTCAGTCTGCTGTCAATGAGGTGATTCTCACGATTGCTGCTGTCGGTCAAGACATCACCAACTTACTACGCCGTGGAGCGCTAGCGGATATCTTAGGCGAAGCGGGTAATGAAAATATCCAAGGTGAGGCGCAAAAAAAGCTCGACGTCATCGCTAATGACTTATTGCTTAACGCTTTAACCCAAAATACTCATTGTGCTGGCGTGGCCAGTGAAGAGCTTGATGATGCTATCGCTGCTAATGCTAATGGCAGCCTACTGGTCCTATTTGACCCTCTAGATGGCTCATCCAATATTGATATTAATATGGCCACAGGAACGATATTTTCTATATTGCCTTATCAGCGTGCTGGGGAGACGGCCAATAATGCTGATTTTCTTCAAAAAGGCACTGAGCAACTCGCTGCCGGTTACCTTCTCTATGGCTCCTCCACCATGCTGGCATTAACTTTTAATACTACTGACGCCGACAGTATTGATAGTGACAATATTAATAGTCACAGTACCAATAACAGTGGTACTAATACTGGTGTGGTCATGTTCAGCCTTGACCCTAAGACGGGTGACTATATCTTAGTCAAAGAGCATATCCAAATTGAGACAGAAACTAGCGAATATGCTATTAATGGCTCAAATTATCGGTATTGGCTGGCCCCAATGCAGCAATATATTGATGAGCTAATTGCTGGTGAAGCAGGTCCTCGGCAGCGTGATTTTAACACCCGTTGGGTCGCTGCTATGGTAGGTGATGTACACCGTATCCTTTGCCGTGGTGGGATATTTATGTATCCTTTTGATACTAAATACGCTCATAAGGCGGGCAAGCTACGCTTAATGTATGAAGCCAACCCAATGAGCTTATTAATTGAACGAGCAGGCGGAGCAGCTACTGACGCCGTTAATCGTATTTTGGATATTGAGCCTACTGATATCCACCAACGCGTGCCTGTGGTACTCGGGAGTAAAGCTGAAGTGGATAAAGTCCAGCAGCTTCATCAGCAGCACGATAAATAACCTCAATTATCGACCGTTTAATGTTATTTCTCTTTTAGTATTATTTTGACTATTACCTTCATTTTTCCATAACAGGATACTTTCATGACCTCCATGCCTGCTGATAGATTTATTAATAATCCTGTCATTACTTCAGACAAAAACCCCACCGTCAAGTTGGCCAAAGCGCTTATCAGTCAGTCACGCCAGCGTAAAAAGCTCGGTCAAACGGTGTTAGAGGGTGTCCATTTGCTCGAGTCGATGATTGAGCACAATATCATCCCTGTGCAGATACTAATCTCTTACTCAGGATTGACTCATGCTGATGTTCAGTCGCTACTGCTACTAATCAATGACCATAAACTTGACAATCGAGTGATGGTCTTAAGCGACAGCCTTTACGACTCAATCAAGACTTTAGGCACTGGCGTCGATGTAATGGCCATCATCAATACCCCTGAAGCCGACCTCTATGCTTTAAAGTCTCCTATCACGAGCGATTGCTTAATCCTCAATGACGTTCAAGACAATGGTAACGTAGGAACTTTGCTACGGACCGCTGCAGCTGTCGGTATTAATACTATTATATGTACGTCAGGCACCGCGCAGGTATGGTCTCCTAAGACCATGCGAGCGGGCATGGGTGCTCAGTTTGATTTGACTATCTATGAAGGTCTATCGGTAGATGAAGTATTGGCTGTGGTCAAGATTCCACTGCTCGCTACCAGCTCCCATACTGACAACATCATCTATCAGCAGAACTTGCGTAAGCCTGTAGCTTGGGTAATGGGACATGAAGGTCAAGGCGTTTGTGATGAGATTATGCAGTCAGCAACGCCTGTTGCTCTTCCTCAGCCCAATGGCCAAGAGAGCCTTAATGTGGCCATTGCTGGCTCATTATGCTTATATGAAACCTTGCGTCAGCGAGATTATTCATAGCGCTCACTCCTAGCAAAAATTAACTCGCTTTTAGAGTGATTATTCTCCCCTCTTAATGGGATGCTTTGATAAAACAAGCACTGATCATAATTGATTAACCTAGCTATAACCTTATCTTTCAAAAAAGCCCTCTGTTAATGATTAACAGAGGGCTTTTGTTCTGATGGTTAGATTGTGGCTAGCGAATGATATTTTTGTTATAGAAATATACTATGCTTATAGCGTTGTCATTATGAGTAAGGCTGTTCACGAAGCCATTTTGTGGCTAAGTATTTAACGCCTTTAGACACTGGAATACTAGAATGCAGCGTTTGCTCATCTATCTCGCCACTGAGCTTGGTATTGGCAAAATAAAGTGCCTGACCTAGTTTAGGACGTACTTCAAAATTCATATTGGGGAAACGAGTCGCGCCTCCTGAAGTGACTTCAGACAGATACATCAAAAATGTACCCACACGCTGACCGCCTACTTTCATAACTACTTCACTACCCTTTTGCGCAGGATCAAAATAGTCATAATGGGGCCGATATTCGCCGCCATCTTCATACCTTAATACTTGTAATCCTTCACCATGCTCCACTGGCCAGTGCAATAAAGCTTCAATCCTATTTTCAATTGTTTTGATAATATCGGCTTCACCGCGCTGAAACCCTGTACTGCGACTGGTGCGCTCAGGATGTTTGATAAAGCTACCATCTACCGGATTAACAACTTGAGAATCCTGAAGCTTAGTATCCGCCGTCTCTATCAAGCTCTGACACTCCTCAGGACTAAGAAAGTTATCAATGACCGCTACGAAAGGCTTATAACAAGTAAACGTCACCGAAACTTTACGATCTGGCAATTCGATATGATTGGTCGATAAATCAATAAAGGGCAGTGTTAATTTTTTGCTGCTCTTACTCATTAATTCAAACGCAGCATCTGTCCAGCCATGCTCCATAAGTGTTCCCGCTATACTGTTAGTGGGTACTCCTTTCACAATGTTTACTTTTACCCACTCTTGCCAGTCTGAACTCAATTGTTTTAATGCACTCATGTTACTCTCCTTGTATCGCCTAATCTCATTAAAATTTTTGCAATGTCTAATCCCATTTAATACTGTTATACCATTACTGAGTCACTAGTGAAAATTATCCACTATAATGATATGGTTAAAGAACTAATCTAATCTAAGCAACCTTTAATAGCAATAACTCTCTGACACTTTTTCGTATTTTTATAAATTCTCTATTGAAACTAAGATTCATACGTAAAAAACCCCAACCAATAAGGTCAGGGTTCATTTTAGCTATTGAATCGTCAAAGGTCAGTCAATTATCAACCCACCTAGTAGTCAACGAATCACTTAGAGCTTGCTGGTCAATTCTGGCAATATGGTGAACAAATCGCCTTCCAAGAAGTAATCTGCCACGCTAGCAATAGGCGCCTCAGGGTCATTATTGATAGCAACGATGACTTTAGAGTCTTTCATACCCGCTAAATGCTGAATAGCACCAGAGATACCCGCAGCGATATATAGCTGAGGTGCTACGATTTTACCGGTTTGACCCACCTGCATGTCATTGGGTACATAGCCTGCATCAACAGCAGCACGTGATGCACCGATAGCAGCGCCAAGTTTGTCTGCTAGTGGCTCAATGTATTTAGTAAAGTTTTCGCCATTGGCTAGAGCACGGCCACCTGAGATAACAATCTCAGCAGAGGTCAGCTCTGGACGATCAGATGAGGCTAACTCTTCGCCCACAAAGCTTGATTTGCCAGAGTTTTGGACATTGCTAAGGGTTTCAACGCTAGCAGAACCACCTTCGCTTGCTACTGCATCAAATGCAGTGGTACGAACGGTAACGATGATTTTGCTCTCAGAGGTTTTCACTGTAGCGATAGCATTACCAGCGTAGATAGGACGCTCGAAAGTATTGGCATCGATTACTTTGCTAATCTCAGATACCATACTAACGTCTAATAATGCAGCCACACGTGGCATAAAGTTTTTGCCATTGGTAGTTGCAGGAGCAACGATATGGCTATAGTTAGCCGCTAAATCTGTTACCAATAACGCAACGTTTTCGGCTAATTGATACTCATAAGCCGCATCATCTTCTAGCAATACTTTGCTCACGCCTGCCACTTTAGCGGCTTCATCAGCGACGGCTTGACAGCCTAACCCGGCTACCAATACATGGATATCACCACCCATCTGCTGAGCTGCCGCAACAGTGCTAAGCGTTGCCTTTTTAAGACTGGCATTGTCGTGTTCTGCATATACTAAAATTGCCATTACTAAAATCCTTATTTTTTTATCGTTAAAGGGTCAATCAAATACTGACAAAACCTTAGATTACTTTCGCTTCATTTCTTAGCTTATCAATTAGCTCATCAACAGAAGCGACTTTCACGCCTGCTGAACGCTCAGCGGGTGGTACCACTTTAATGATTTGCTGATTTGAGGCCATAGTCACACCAAAATCTGCTGGCGTTTTCTCATCTAATGGCTTCTTTTTGGCCTTCATGATGTTAGGCAGTTTCGCATAGCGTGGCTCGTTAAGACGCAAGTCAGTGGTGATAACAGCAGGTAGCTCTAGAGCAACGGTCTGAAGCCCCCCATCAATTTCACGCTTCACGTTGACTTTACCGCCTTCAACCGTGACCTTTGAGGCAAAAGTACCTTGACCGATACCCATCAAAGCAGCCAACATCTGACCCGTTTGGTTGTTATCATCATCGATAGCTTGCTTGCCCAATAAGATGATATCAGTCCCTTCTTGCTCTGCGATACCTTTTAATATCTTGGCCACTTGTAGAGGATATGGCTTTTCATCAGTTTGAACCAATACACCACGGTCAGCACCCAATGCTAGCGCCGCACGGATTTGTTCTTGTGCTTCTTTTGGTCCAATAGAGGCCACAATGATTTCGTCAATCACGCCTGCTTCTTTAAGACGAACCGCCTCTTCAACAGCGATTTCACAAAATGGGTTAATTGACATCTTAGTGTTGCTAAGGTCAACGCCTGAGTTATCAGCTTTGACTCTTACTTTAACGTTATAATCAATCACACGTTTTACAGCGACTAATGCTTTCATACGTTCCTCGTTTATTACTGTTGATGTTATGGTTTAATTAGAGCTAACCTTGGTTAAACGTGAAATCAGGACGGCTGATTATTAAACTTCGGTCTATCAAGCAACTGGCTATTAAAAAGTGTCCTGCTTCAAATATTATCTATATTATTTTCGATGGTTCTTGACCAAATAACACTAAACGACTGCTATTGCTTTCAATAATTTCTGCTTTTAATAATCAAGAAATGAAGATAAGCAAATAAAACCCATATATCTTGCGTGAGCTAAGGGTTAAGGTCAAGATATGGCCGTGAACTATGCGTCATAGTTTGTTATTAGCTCTTTTAGATAGCCAATAGTTAATCTCATTAAATCAATATTTAGAAAA
>JAUNVX010000011.1:25099-33633 GCA_030540615.1 Psychrobacter sp.
TTAGTCAGGCATTTAAAATTAAGTGGCTAAAACTTCAATAATATTAGGGTAAAATAACCCTATAGTTTTTCTCATCTTAAAAGTCACTTTTCTTTCTTCTCACAGAGCTAAGACGCTTCAGCCCACGTATAAATTCCCTTATCTTAAGATAGCAATAAACCACTGACAACTGTGTGTCAGTGTTTGAAGTTATTGTCTTTAATGAGTAACTGGCTGTCTCTAATATCATCGAACAAGGACAAGTCTGGTTGCACATCGTTATTCTTAATGACGCTCATATCCCCTGTAGTCTCCATGATAATGGCAAAGACTTCAGATTTAGACTTAATGCCATTTTTGCGCAGGACTTCTTGAACATCACTCTTGGTCAGATTGGCTTCTTTTAAATTGTCCCAATAATACTCCCCATTCGCCATTAAAATAATGGGCTGATTATCAATTAGGGCTTTGATAGGTTTGACTTGACGACGAATGAGAGAGATAGTGGCCTGGATGACAAATAAAGCAGCCATCGCGACCAAGCCTTGTAATAAGGAGGGAGATTTGGACAGCACAGTTGAAGCTAAGATACTACCGATACCAACGGTCATCGCAAAATCATGGCTGGATAATTTAGAAAAACTGCGAAGCCCCATCAGTCTCGTAAACAGCATTAAACCAATATAAACCCCAATAGCAGAGACTATAATACCCACCACTTGCTGCCAGTCTATAGTTAACCAAGCTTGCCAATCCATTATTGCCTCCAAGCAATGATTGCCGTCCTACTTTCAACAGCTTTATAAATAAAAATCAAATCATAGAAACTAAAAAAGCAACCTAATCTTAGGTTGCTTTTTTTTATTATAATTATAGGGCAGAAATATAGCTTAATGATTGTTCTAAAGGCTAATATTGCTAACTTACGATAACAATCTCAATCCTCTATAAGCAACCAAAAAGTTAATTACTCTGCTGATTCGATTTGTTCGGCTTGTGGTCCTTTTTGACCTTGGCCTAGTACAAATGTTACTTTTTGGCCTTCAGCTAGAGTTTTGAAACCGCTACCTTGAATGGCGCTATAATGAGCGAATACATCTTGACCACCATCGTCTTGAGCGATGAAACCAAAACCTTTTGCTTCGTTGAACCACTTAACAGTGCCTTGAACGCGTTCTGACATAACTTATCCTACAAATACTAATTTTTGGGGTTAAAGAACTTAGAATTATTGTCTTTAAAAAACAATATATTTCCAAATTTCTATGTCGAATTATAACAGCTTTATTTAGTTTGTCATCCCCATAATGATACTGTTTTGTAATTTTATCAGGATTATTAATAATATTTCCCTACCTCTATGTTCATTTTACCCTTATTAAGTTATCAATTATTATCTAACGATAGCACTGGTAAGGGTTTAGCTGACTGCCTAGAAGCCATAAATCTAAGCAAACTTACTTTAAAAATACACTAAAATCAGAGACTAACTCGTAGTAGCAACTGGCAGTAACCAAGGTGCGGTCAATACCAATAGGCATAAGCTAAAAAATATTAAAGCAAACGACTGACTATAGGCGATATATTTCTCGGGAATCACCAAATCACTTGGAGAATCGGGCAACCCCTTTTTCTTCAGCAATTTGGTGCCATATATCCAGCCAAATATCGTATAAATGGTATAAGCAACAGGAACAGCGTGGCCCAGCGAGCTTAGATTGACCGTATAGAGCACTAAAAGTGAGATAAAGAACCAAACAGTATCCAGTAAGGAGCTAAAATGAAATAATTTAGAGGGAGGCAACTTGCCCCCTGTCTTCTTTAATGCTTGCCCTTCATACCAAATCAAAATCGCAACGACAGCACTGAGGACGATATAACACACTTCAAGGGATAACCAACTGGGCAGAGCGATTGGGGAAAAAAGTAGCAAAACAGAATACCTATTTTAAGTTAATAAATTAAGGGACTAATATATGTGAATGACTTAAGGAATGAATATAAGCGGCTGGTTAAAATCATAACCCAGTAAACCTATTGCCACCATAGACCGTTAAATCAGATAAATGGGGCTTTGCTGGGCAGTTTCAAGGGTATCTGCTTATACAGTCTCGCAAGGATAGGGCTTACTCTATAATCAATCTCAAATAAATTGACTAGAAAATCACGTTAGTCATTAAACTGAGCATTATGCTTTACCACAAAAAAGCCCCATGACATTTATCATGAGGCTTTTTACAATTAAAAGACATCGCTAAAATTAATTTTAACTGAGCCTTAGGTTAGTTCTTTTCTTTATCAATGATTTTATTACCGCCAATCCAAGGCATCATGGCACGAAGTTTCGCCCCTGTTTTTTCAATCTCATGCTCGGCGTTATTACGGCGACGCGCAGTCATTGAAGGATAGTTGGTCGCGCCCTCAGAGATAAACATTTTGGCATATTCACCTGATTGGATACGCTTTAGGGCATTTCGCATGGCTTCACGCGATTGCTCATTAATCACTTCAGGACCAGTGACATATTCGCCATACTCAGCATTATTACTAATTGAGTAGTTCATGTCTGCGATACCGCCTTCATACATGAGGTCTACGATTAGCTTAAGCTCATGTAAACACTCAAAATAGGCCATTTCAGGGGCATAGCCTGCTTCTGTTAAAGTCTCAAAACCCATTTTGACCAGCTCAACCGCGCCGCCACAAAGGACTGCCTGCTCACCAAATAAGTCTGTCTCAGTCTCATCTTTAAAGGTAGTCTCAATGATACCAGAGCGACCACCACCCACGCCTGCTGCATACGATAGAGCGACTTGCTTGGCTTGACCAGAAGCGTCTTGATAGATAGCGATTAAATCTGGGATACCGCCGCCTTTGGTAAACTCTGACCGAACAGTGTGACCAGGCGCTTTAGGCGCAATCATAATCACGTCCAAATCTTTACGCGGCACTACTTGGTTATAATGAATGGCAAAACCATGAGCAAAGGCCAGCGTGCCACCTTGTTTAATATTAGGCTCAATCATGTCAAGATAAAGCTCTTTTTGGAACTCATCTGGGGTCAAAATCATAACGATGTCAGCCGCTTTGACGGCGTCAGCGACTTCGGCAACTTTTAGCCCTGCATTTTCAGCTTTTTTCCATGAGCCTGAATCACTGCGAAGACCGACGGTGACATCCACGCCTGAGTCTTGCAAATTTAGCGCATGGGCATGACCCTGTGAGCCATAACCAATAATGGCGACTTTTTTGCCTTGGATAATAGATAGGTCGCAGTCTTTGTCATAATAAACATTCATAAAATATTCCTTGGTTAATAAAATTAAAAATAAATTAAACTCACATCGTGAATTACCAAACCCATCACCATCAACACTAGTAGACTATTCTATCAAGCTATAAATGGTGAATGAGTTAAATTAAACACTCAACGTTTTTTCGCCGCGAGCAATACCGATGACGCCAGAGCGGACGACTTCTAGTATTCTTTCACGGCCAATGATATCAATAAAACCATCGAGTTTTTCAGTATCACCGACTATCTGAATGGTATAAAGATTGGCCGTCACATCGACGATTTGGGCGCGGAATATATCTGCACTTCGCTTAATCTCTTCACGAACACTCCCCGTGGCCCTAACCTTAATCAGCATAAGCTCACGTTCGACATGGATATTGTCAGTGAGATTGATGACTTTGACAACCTCAATGAGCTTATGAAGCTGCTTGGTGACTTGCTCAATCTTTTCAGGCGAGGTAATCGTGGTCAGTGTCAAGCGTGATAGCGTAGGGTCATCGGTGGCCGCAACGTTTAGCGTTTCGATATTATAGCCGCGCTGGGAGAATAACCCTACCAATCGTGATAGTGATCCAGCTTCGTTTTCTATTAGTACCGAGATTAGGTGCCTTTGCATTAGGTACGCTCCCCTTTTGATAACCACATATCGCGCATTGTCTGCCCCGCTATCTGCATAGGATAGACATGCTCATGACGATCGATTAACACATCGATAAAGACCAATTTATCTTTAATCGCTAACGCCTGTGCCAATTGCTCTTCCATCTTGTCAGGGTCAGTTATTTGAATACCCACATGACCATAGCTCTCTGCTAGTTTGACAAAATCTGGTAACGATTGCATGTATGACTGGGCATGGCGACCTTCATAAAGCATGTCTTGCCACTGCTTGACCATCCCAAGTTGGGCATTGTTTAGATTTAGGATTTTGACGGGCAAATCATATTGTAAGCAAGTGGACAGCTCTTGGATATTCATCTGAATAGAGCCCTCACCCGTCACACAGACGACATCGCGATCTGGGCAAGCCAATTTAGCAGCCATGGCGTATGGCAACCCCACTCCCATGGTTCCTAACCCACCAGAGTTCAGCCATTGACGAGGCTCTTCATACTTATAGTAAAGGGCAGCAAACATCTGATGTTGGCCCACATCACTGGTAATGATGGCTTTACCTTCAGTCAATTTGCAAAGGGTCTCAATCACATTTTGCGGCTTGATACCATGCTCAGTACTGGTGTCATAACGAAGACCATGACGCTTGCGCCATTCATTAATCTGTGACCACCAGTCTAACAAGGCATGCTGATCTAGCTGTTTATCCTCACCGATTGAATCGAGCATATCTGTCAAAACTGCTTTGACATCGCCTACGATAGGGATATGCGAAAATATGGTTTTTGAGATTGATGTCGGATCAATATCGATGTGAATGATAGTGGCATTCGGACAGAATTTATTGACATTATTGGTGACGCGGTCATCAAACCTTGCCCCTACCGCCAAGATAACATCGGCATGGTGCATGGTCATATTGGCCTCATAAGTGCCATGCATCCCTAACATCCCTAGGAACTGACGATCTGAACCAGGAAAAGCTCCTAATCCCATCAAAGTGTTGGTTACGGGTAGATTCAGACGATGGGCAAGCTCAGTCAACTGATTAGAAGCATTGCTCCAAATCACGCCGCCACCCGAATAAATAACTGGGCGCTTGGCCGCTAATAAAGTCTCAACTGCTTTTTTGATTTGGCCGCCATGACCTTTGACTGACGGCTGATAAGAGCGAATAAAGACCTCGCTCGGGTATTCGTAAGGGAACTTTTCATTGGGCGCGGTCATGTCTTTTGGCACATCGATGACCACAGGGCCTGGACGGCCTGATTGGGCAATAAAAAACGCCTTTTTGACAATCATCGGAATTTCACTGGCATGACGAACCTGAAAGCTATGCTTGACGATAGGACGCGAGACGCCCACCATATCAGTCTCTTGAAAAGCGTCATCACCAATTAAACTGGTAGGCACCTGACCGGCGATAATTACCATCGGCACAGAGTCCATGAACGCCGTAGCAATCGCAGTGACAGTATTAGTGGCTCCTGGCCCTGAAGTGGCCAATACCACCCCAGTATTGCCAGTCACTCGTGAATAGGCATCGGCCATGTGGCCCGCCGCTTGCTCATGACGCACTAGAATATGTTCAATATTCTCTTGCTGAAACAGCGCATCATAGATATGCAATACTGCGCCACCAGGATAACCAAAAATATATTTGACGCCTTCATCAGTTAATGCCTGCACCAGCATTTCAGCCCCTGATAGCAACACAGGCTCATCAGTGCCTTGGTCAAGCTTGGCTTGTTTTTGCTCAAAATCTTTGGCCGCATGGGCAGTTTGAGTGTGTCCGGTCATATTCGGACTTTGGGTAGTTTGCGTCACTGTCATCACCTTTTAGGTCGTCGATAGCTTGATGGATCGAAGAATTGCCTACCGTTAGATATCATCTTGCCCAGTCATTAATGAACTGACAGCCGCAAAGATAGATTTATCATAGTGACAATCCATTGATTGATAAACTTAAGGAATTATAGGTCTAGATGACAAGATACGCAGTCTTAGGCAGGGCTTAAGCTAATACGCATATGAATAAATAATGGACAGGGCGATTAATGCAAAAGTACCCTATTAATAATTACGATGACACCATATTAATAGTTAAGAGGTTGCATTTCTCTTTTTCACCCTACTCATGCATAACCTTGGGTAAGCTCTGTTATTTAAAACTCGTCTATAAATACCGTCGTTTGATAAATAACATAGTTATCGAACCTCACAAAATAGCTATCACTAAATCTACTACTCACTATTGCTGAGTAACCAGTCCTATACAGATATTTAAATAAGCATGCTTAAATATAAGTATGTCGATAGATATTAAATGGGTTGGTTGGTTATACATGAAGTAGTGTTCCAAGATAAAGGGCCACTAAAAGCAAGCTTTTTGCTTATCTTTTAAGCCGATTATCTTATTTACGCCTAGTCATTGTAGACCGATAAGTCCGAGATAATAAACCAATCTAATAAAGCCAGATCTGTCTATTACCACAAAGAAACTTAGAATAATCAGCGAACGGTAATTCACTTTATACTTAAGCTTCAAATATAGTCTATTAAGATAGTAGACCACATTGACCAATCAACCCTTGTATAGTCGGTCGTTTGCCGTTAATTGTCAAGAATAAATTAGCGTCCCATCACCTTTCTAATAGTTATTGACCTAACCGCTACTGCTCTAATAAAGACTTTGATTAACAACCCTCTCTTTGGTCGCTAAAAACCTACCATCAAAAAAGTAAAGAAGTTAATTTACTTTCTTTTACAAAAATAATGGTAAACTTTGACGATACTATTCTAAATAGACTGATTGAGGGTTAATAATCTATTGCCAATAGTTTGTTAATCCAATAGCATGATTAATTGCCGCTCAAAAATTTATGGGTATAAAAACACCAATACTAAAAAGCAAATCGACCCTCTACTTATCTTATATTTGTTGTTAAAGGACACTAATAATGAACCAATCTTCACTACTAAAAACTGCATCGTCGCTACTGTCTGGTCTAAGCATGGCCTGCCTGCTCACTATGGGTATCACAAATGTGCAAGCGATTGAAGTCTACAAATCAATAGGGGCTCATGGCGAAGTGAAATACTCGCAGCATAAACCGCGTGATGCCAAGAATGTCGAGGTTATTGAGTTCCGTAGTGATGGTCGTCAGAACAATGCAGGGCAAATGGCCGGCAAAACTGATCCCAATCAGCAGCAAAACGCCCCTAGCGCTGAAGAGCAGCGCGTGGCTCAGTTAGAGGCTAGACTGAAAGATCAAGAGCAGCAGGCCAATGCACAGCGCTGTCAGACGCTTCGTAATAACTTAACCAACCTAAATGTTGGTGGCAGAATCTATGAGATGGACGCCAATGGCAATCGCAAGTACCTAGATGGCCGTGAGATTGAGCTCAAACGTGAACGCATGCAAAAAGCCATTGACCAATATTGCAGTGGCCAAACGACCTAGACCTTAGAGTTTAGAGCTTAGCCCTTAAAAATCAGCTTTAAACCTTAGTAATTAGTAGTGATTAAACAGAAAATAAAGATCAATACTGGGGTATGTCCTCAGTTAGCTCATGAGGCTTAAAATGAGATAGATTTTTGTCAATCAAACAAAATTTAGCAGAGAATATGAATATATTGTCTAGAATCTCTCATAGAATTAGGCAAAGATTGGCGTAAATATAGCCATTTTAAGTCCATTAAACTTTATTTTGGATAAATGAGGACATACCCTCATTACGTCAGCTCGCTGATGACTTGCGCAATAGCAGGTAACATATCAAAAGCTTGTAAGTTTCGAAGACCCTTGCCTTTGGTCATACTAATATCACCCGCTTTACCATGAATCAGCACGCCCTGCAGCAAGCTCTCCATATTATCAGATATATCAGACTGGGCGATTAGCCCGGCAACCAATCCTGCTAACACATCCCCCATTCCTGCTGTCGCCATTCCTGCATTGCCTACTCGGCAAACAAAGCAGATATCGTCAATGAGCACCAAAGAGCCTGCTCCCTTTAATAACCACTGACCGCCATAAATCTCAGCGCAGCGACGAATGGCTGACAGTCTATCCGCCTCAACTTGATTTACCTCCATATCTAATAGCTTAGCTGCCTCTCCACTATGAGGGGTAAAGCAAACTTGATGGCTCTTACTATGGGATTTGAGCTGAAGGATAAGCTCAGCATTGGCTTGCTGCAAATTCGCTAAGTGATAAAGTCCATCAGCATCAATAACCAGAGATTTTTGCTCTTTGATAGCAAAATCCAAATAGCTTGAAAATAAGTGAGCAGAGTGAGTGTCTCGGCCAAGCCCCATACCGATAGCAATGACATCCGCCGCTTTAATTAAGCTTTTGACACTGTCTACTTCGTTAATATTGACTACCATGGCATTTGGCTGAGCAGTCAATAGCGCCCCATGAAAGTCATGATGACAAGCGGCTGTTAGCTTGCCTGCGCCGCTGACCAAGGCACTTCCTGAGGCCATGATTGCTGCACCCCCCATCCCTTGGGACCCTTGAGATTGATTGCCGCCGATGATTAATACATGGCCAAAGCTACCTTTGTGGCTATTGCTCTGCCTAGGCAACATCGGTAGCGGCTGGCTCACCTGCCAAGCACTAGGATTGATGACCTG
>JAUNVX010000202.1 GCA_030540615.1 Psychrobacter sp.
ATAGCTTTTAATTATGCAGCTAGCGTAAATTTAGGTAATAGTGAGGAACCGCGATTTTATAGACTGACTGTTCAAACAATCAGTCTGATCTTGGTAGCGCTGATTGTATGGCATCTTCTTATGCATTTCACTTTATAGTCAGAACAAGCTTATCGGATTTTTTTAATTTCTTTGCGCTTAAAAAAACTATAAACTCAAAATATAGAAGAACTAAAAACTCACCACTTAGGTGGGTTTTTTATTACCTTTAATTATGTTCTACTGTTAGTCAGGTTTGGTTAAAAGTAATGGATATGCCATACATTGTACATTTAGCAGTATTTTGGAAGATAACAATATCCATCATAAGTAGTCATGTTTGTCTTGTAATATCTGTATTTAAACCGCGATGGTTTGGCATAAAAGATACATGAAATCCGAATGGGCGTATTAGCTATTATCAGTTTACAGGCGGAATCGGAACAGTAGTGTTGGCTCTAACAGGCATTAGTAATTCTATGGTATCTAATCTAAATGGCGCAATTGATATGGATACAATCTTATTGGATGCTAGCTACTCACCAACTGATTATGAGTAATAATTTATTGCCCCATTATTTTTATTAAACTAAAGTTATTAAACCTCTGCTATAACAATGGATTGGAGTACATTATGGGGTTTAGATTTAGGAAAAGTATTAAAGTATTGCCTGGTGTTAGAGTGAATGGCAGCAAAAAAGGTGTCTCTAGCCTGTCAGTTGGACCTAGGGGCGCTAAAGTTAATGTCGGCCGCAAGGGCACACGAACTACTGTGGGCATTCCAGATAGTGGCTTATCATATTCGAGTTATCAGCCGCACTCATCCAAACGTAGGTCAAGAGCGAATAGTCGTAGTCAGTGCCTTTATCAATTATCTAGCGACCAAGAAGTCCAACAGCAGGTAGGTATGTCGCCTCTATTAGGTATAGGTTAGGTATCTTTATTATGCCTTATATCTTTACATGGTTTACTTTGCGAGATGGCTATACGACTAGAGAGCGAGTACTTAGCTTTGTTTGGATGTTTATTATTATACTTTTTATAACAGTTGGGTAAGCGTACTTTAATGAATACCAGTTACTTAATGGAATAATTGTCACTATAGATTAAAAAATATCACTGCTGTTAAAACTCCATTAGAGTCGTTAGTTCCTTCATAATCAGCTGTAATTTTATATTTGATTCAGCTAATTAACGTCGCTTTCGATGATGCTTATATCTTATTAAGAATTAATACTTATTAACAAAGAGACCGTCAAAATGATGGCAAACAAAAAGGCCAACCACCTAAGTGATTGACCTTCTTATAAAAATTTGGTGGAGATGGCGGGAGTTGAACCCGCGTCCGCCGGCATTACGCTCATGAGTCTACATGTTTAGTTTCTGTCTTTGGTTTTAATCCGCACCGATCCGACAGTCAGGATGGATTGGACGATCCTTTGAGTTTAAACCCCAGCGACTAAGGCAGTCACTGAAGCGCTCCCATATTCGTGCGCTATACTTAACTGACCAACTATGGGTAATTGGCAGTTAAGAAAGCAGGGGTTTAGGCTGCTAGAGCGTAACTTTCGTCGTTTGCAATTATAACAATATATGTTTGATTTACGAGAGGACATATACTCTCGACATGCATCATTGAGTTTCATCACCAGCGTCGAAGCCAGAACATCCCCAATGGACTGATGATTATAGGATATATAGGCTAGTTTAGCAAGCTCTATATGCCAATCGTTACACGGCTTAACAAGCTAATAATGCGCAATAACAGTGACCTATCTTAAGACAAGCCCATTATCTGTAGACAAAAATAAAGCCAACATAATGTTGGCTTTATTACTTAATTGAACCTTAAGATAAGTCAAAAACGATTATTCAGCGTTTTCTTCTTGGTCTTCTTCAGTATAGGTCGTAGGGGCAGGGGCATTGTCACCATCTTCAGACAAGATAGTCAAAACAATGGTAGCCGTTACATCATGATGCAACTGGATATCAACATTATATTCGCCCACTTGACGGAAAGCACCTTCAGGTAGCTTAACTTCAGAACGGTCTACTTCTAGACCAGACTTGGTAAGTGCTTCAGCGATATCACGAGTACCGATAGAGCCAAATAGCTTACCTTCGTCGCCAGACTTAGCGCGCATGATGACGTTAACATCAGTTAAAGCATCAGCACGTTGCTGAGCAGCGGCTAGCTCTTGAGCTTCTTGAGCTTCAAGTTCAGCACGGCGCGCTTCAAACTTCTCTAAGTTAGTCGCAGTAGCGGGTAGAGCTTTGCCCTGCGGAATAAGATAGTTGCGACCGTAACCTGGCTTCACATCGACAGTTTCACCGAGCTTACCAAGGTTGACGATACGCTGTAACAAAATAACTTGCATGAGTCACTCCTAGATAATCGGGTGTTACTGATGGTTGTCAGTATAAGGTAGTAGCGCAAGATAGCGAGCTTGCTTGATAGCAGTGGCCAGCTGACGCTGATATTTGGTAGAAGTACCAGTGATACGGCTAGGAACGATCTTGCCATTGTCACTGATGTACTGTTTGAGTAGCTCCACATCTTTATAATCGATGTGTTTGATGCCTTCTGCGGTGAATCGGCAGAATTTGCGACGGCGATAAAAACGTGCCATAAGTCTTCTCCTTTAATTAGTCGTCACTGCGATCGTCAGTGTCATCATTGTCGTCTTCATCATCGTCATCATCGTTGTCGTCATGATGATCAGAATCTGGACGGCGAGTAGCTTTACGAGCACGCTTTTCATCAGCGTTCTTAGCTAACTGAGACTCTTCAGTGATGGCTTCGTCACGGCGAATGACTAGGCTACGGATAATGGCATCGTTATAGCGGAACAGCTCTTCTAGCTCTGCTAAAGTATCGCCATCACACTCAATATTGAACAACACATAATGAGCTTTGTGGATTTTGTTGATGGGGTAAGCCAACTGACGACGGCCCCAGTCTTCTAGGCGGTGGATAAGACCGTCATTGTCTTGAACCAATTTGATATAGCGTTCAACCATACCAACGACTTGGTCGCTTTGATCAGGGTGTACAATTAACACCACTTCGTAATGTCGCATAAATGGACTCCTTACGGATTAGTCAGCCATCGACCCTATGTCAATGGCAAGGAGAATTATAAAATTGGAGCTTAGTTAAGTTAGAATAACCAAGCGTCCTTAAATTTATAAAGCGGCGTATTATATCAAGAAGACGGCTATAAAGCAACCTGATGACTTGAATTACTTTGCCTTATCTCTATCTAGGAGTTAATAATCCTTTGTAGACCCTAATATTATTTTACCAGCTGATTGTCATCGGCTTTTACTACCAAGGTTTTGGCTAGTTTGTCATGTAAGCCAATATTCTTTGGACTTTTGGCGGCCATATAATAATGGATAGCGATAGGAATCAGTACCAATGGACCCAAAAACATAGTTAATAGGACATAAATCATGGTGAGTAAAAGTGCTCTGGTGCCAAGACGAGCGCCTAAGGAAGGCAGGGTGTGAGTGGTTTGATCGACGACTCGAATGCCTGTCATCATCTTACCCAGAGACTGACCACGTTTGATAATCAGCAGCAATTGAATCGCTAATAGACCATATAACATGACATTAGACATCATCATGGTGGAATCAGGGATGGTCTCAATTAGCGGGGTCAAATAATCAATTCTGGCAGCCATCGTTGAGAGCGACTGAAATTTAGTATAGTCGATATCCAACTTGGTATAAGCCATTAACATCGGCAATACGGATAGCAGATATAATAAGCCATTAATCGCTAGTGCCAGTACTCTAGACATAATGGGGGCTAAGACCACTGGTGGATTGCCATTGATTATGACATCAGTTGGCCCAGTACCTGAAACGGCTTTTCCTTTATTCAAAGAGACAGGAGTACTCTTTTTAGGAAAAGGCGAGGCAGGAGTGCTTGGGGAAGACGGCGCAGGACTTGCCTTGCCATAGAGGCGATCCACACTGATACTGTTATTGGTATCACTACCTGAAGCATCGCTATTGGAAGGGCTAGTAGAGTCACCGTTATGAGGACGGTTAGCCTCATTATTGATAAATTTATTAAAAGGCGGGAGAGTTCCTGCCAAAGTGTAATAAGGCTGATTGCCCGTGACATCTCCGAGGCGCTGCCACTGCGGCATCCCTTCATGCCACATCAGGTCATCAAGCAAAACTTGACCAGAGGCCAACATAGTGTTGAGCTCCTCTAGAGTGTAGGGACCGGCCTGAACATTGTTTCGAGCAAGAAATATCTGCATAGCAAATAATGTCCTTCATATAATGGCTAAAAAAGTTAATGGCTGAAAAGCATCAGCCTAATCTGCGACTCTCTAAAAAGCTGTTTTTGAGTTTTTATTGAATCAATAACTGACTTATTAGTGAC